>CAJTRW010000079.1 GCA_910578765.1 uncultured Christensenella sp. | reverse complement strand
CCCCCCCCCCCCCCCCGCGTTTTTTTATGCGCAGGCGAATAAAATTCCGCCCGAACAAAACAAAAAGGCGCAAAAAACGTCCGTAAAAAGACAAAATACGACAGACACACACTATATATTGTGGTTGAAAAAATTGCCAACCACAATTTTTATTTTTTTAAAAAAAAGGCTTGAAAATGTGTAATTCGTATGCTATAATACGCATACCACATTAAAACAAAACTGAATAACTGCGCTTTTTGCATCCAAAACGCTGTTTTACGGGCAAAATTATCTAAAAGAAGTACACAAACTACGGCTTGTGTATCTCTTTCGACAATTTAATTTGCTTCTTTTACATATGCTTTGTCCATAAGTACATAACAGTTAGCAAAAGTTTTGTTTTGGTGTGGTAACCGTAAAGAGATAGTATCTTGCAAAGGTGTGACTCTCTTACGGGAGCCACACTTTTTTTGTTGTTTTAAAAAGCCTTCTCCCGTGGGAGAAGGTGTCGCGTAAGCGACGGATGAGGGGCAGGGTA
>CAJTRW010000078.1 GCA_910578765.1 uncultured Christensenella sp. | reverse complement strand
GTCCTTAGTACGAGAGGACCGGGATGGACATACCTCTGGTGCACCAGTTGTCCTGCCAAGGGCACAGCTGGGTAGCTACGTCTGGACGAGATAAACGCTGAAAGCATCTAAGCGTGAAACTCCCCCTAAGATGAGATCTCTCATCCTTAAGGAGTAAGGCTCGACGTAGACTATGTCGTTGATAGGTCGGAGGTGGAAGCGCTGTAAGGCGTGCAGCTGACCGATACTAATAAGCCGAGGGCTTGACCTACAAGGTCGCAAGAAAGAAATGCAGGCGCTTGCGAGCAACAAAAGGTTGTTTCACTGTTCGGTTTTCAGGGTGCAGACAGCGCATGACGCGCCTTTAGCTCAGTTGGTAGAGCAACTGACTCTTAATCAGTGGGTCCCGGGTTCGAATCCCTGAAGGCGCACCATATGGCCCGTTGGTCAAGCGGTATAATATTGGTTGTATCTGCTCATAACAGGTACAATAGTTGGTGTTGATTAGGGCGAGGGTCCACCCGTTCCCATCCCGAACACGGAAGTTAAGCTCGCTTCTGCCGAAAATACTTGTCTGGAGACGGACCGGGAAGATAGGTAATGCCAACACAAAAGGGTCCAGCCCGCTGGGCCGGACCCTTTTCTTATGCCTCCTTAGCTCAGTCGGTAGAG
>CAJTRW010000077.1 GCA_910578765.1 uncultured Christensenella sp. | reverse complement strand
TTGTTAAAAGTTAACCTCCCGCTAAGCGGGAGGTAAAAAAGAAGCGGAAGCGTTGCAAAGAAAAACCTCCAATGATAAAATGTAAGTGGCTACCAACCGCGAACAGAAAATCAAAGGAGGACCCAAAGATGAGTGAATTAAGTTTAACACATTGTAGATATGAATGCAAGTACCATGTAGTATTTGCTCCGAAATTTCGCAGGCAAATAATCTACGGAAAAATCAAGAGTGAAATAGGCAAGATATTACGGAAGTTGTGTGAGTACAAAGGGATAGAAATTTTGGAAGCAAATGCGTGTTCGGATCATATCCATATGTTACTCATAATACCGCCGAAGTATAGTATAGCACAAGTAATGGGATATCTGAAAGGCAAAAGCAGTCTAATGATATTCGATAAGTTTGCGAACTTAAAATACAAGTATGGAAACAGGCATTTCTGGTGCAAGGGATACTATGTGAGTACGGTAGGACGAAACGAAAAAAAGATAGCGGAGTATATACAAAACCAGTTGCAAGAAGATCAGGCGGCAGAGCAATTGACGATAAAAGAGTATGTGGATCCGTTTGGTGAAGAAGGCAAAAAATAAGGCTGCTTTAGCAGCAGCCTGAAAAACTTTGCGGTTGGCAGTTTCTTCGCCGCGCGAATAGCGCTGCCAGTACCATGCCCTTTTAGGGCTTGTGCAAACTACGCGTTGAACGCGTAGTTATGATTT
>CAJTRW010000076.1 GCA_910578765.1 uncultured Christensenella sp. | reverse complement strand
CGTGTTGTCCGTTGTGTTTACACGCACGTGCGAAGGGTTGCCCGTCGCTTTGAGCTGGCAATTCGTAACGTCGACCAACTCTATTTTTACCGTTGTCTTATAAGAGATAACATTGCCGTTTGTGTCCAGATTTACATTAGAAGCTTTCTGTACACTGCCGCCGTTAGACGAGTAGGAAACAATTCTCAATACAGGTTTGCTTGCGTCGGAATAGTCATAAATTACGTTGCCGCCCGAGTCTTCCCTGTACAGCATTATCTGCGGCTCGTATTCCACACCGCTACTGCCTGCAGTGTTCTTTTTATACGCCAAATGTCCGTTCTGCGCAAGGTCCTGGTTGCTTGCGACGCCGTCTTCGTTATAAGACCAGACAAGCGTATCCAAATCTATTACCGCCGTGCCTATTACAAACTTCTTTACCGCCGAATTACTGCTTACGGTATAGTTTGCGTCCATGCCCGAAGTTGTCACGGGCTTTACCCCGAATATATAGTTGGGGTTTGCCGCGTCGTTCGGTGTGTTTATCGTAGGCATTTTAACCGTTACGTTCAGCGTGCCCGTAACTACGGGGCTACCGCCTATCGTAGCCGTACCCGTTGTCGCGTCAAACGTTTCCGTTACGTCCGCAGAGTTTATCGCAGTTTCGCCCGTGCCGTCGGCGTTCGCATAATAATATTTTAATTTTAACGCGCCGTCCGGCCCCGTGCCGTCTATATC
>CAJTRW010000075.1 GCA_910578765.1 uncultured Christensenella sp. | reverse complement strand
CGGTTGCCGTGCGCTTGGCTTCGTCTAACTTGTCCGGCGCGTACTCGTTTACGAAAGCGACAAACTCTTTGTACTTCTCTAATTCGGGTATGCGACGCTCGGCTTTCTGCAATTCCGAGAAAAGGTTTTCACGGTCTTTGTCCGTGATTTTCTTTTCTTCTTCCAGCCGTTTATACTCGGTTGTAAGTCCGATAATCATCTTCCGTAACTTAGTAGGCGATAACGGAAGCTCGCCGCTCAATGCTTCGTGAAAAGCGTCTAAATATTCCTGTAACGGTTTCATTTCTTCCAACGCTTTATCTCTCGTTGCAACGGCTGTTTGCGCCTGTTCGATTACTTCTTCGGCGTGGACTTTTTCCGCTTCAAGACTTGCAAGTTCGGCTTCCTGTTTTTGCTTTTGCCATTGGTACTTGGTCGTATGCTTTTTATTGCTTCCGACTTCGCCGCGATCCAAACCGTAGTGAACGCCTATTTGTTCGTGAAAACTATTCTGCATATTGCCGTAGGATAACTGTCCACCGCGTTCACTCCAAAAGTCCGAACTACATAGTTTCGGCTGTTCTAAACTGACGTACTCATAAATGCTTTTGCTTTGTTCGTCTTTCTTCTGAATAGGCGAGCCTTTTTCGTTCCGCAATACTTTCCCGTCCGCGCCTTTCTCATAGACTTTCTTTTTGGCGGTGTCTACGACGGGTATGTAGTAGAGCTGTAAGTGCGGCGTAGTTTCGTCCACAAGGCGCGAAAAAAGCCGCTGATAACTTCTTGTATCACCGACTTCTAACCGTGTTTAGCAACATAATGTG
>CAJTRW010000074.1:689-1077 GCA_910578765.1 uncultured Christensenella sp. | reverse complement strand
AATATAGGCTTTGGCAGCACTGGAAATTCATGTATCACATAATCAGCCGCCCCCAACTGTCCTTTTTCGTTCCGTACTCTGGTACGGGTCACATATCCTGCCCGTTCCAGTTCCCGTATTGCTTCCCGGATAGCGTCTATGCCCTCCCGGTTGATTTTGGAAAGCCCCTTTAAGGTGTAGTCCCATTCTTCGGGCAGGGATAGCATTTGTGAAAGCAGTCCCTTTGATTTTAGGGAAAGGTCAGTATTGCGCAGGTGGTGGTTTGACATAACGGTGTAGTCCCTGTTTTTTTCCACTCGGAATACTGCCATGTTATCAGCCCCTTTCGTCTGTAATTGGGATAAAAAAAGACGCTCATTTCTGAACGTCTGATTTTGCAGGAATGGTT
>CAJTRW010000074.1:0-679 GCA_910578765.1 uncultured Christensenella sp. | reverse complement strand
GTATAGAAAAGTCCAGATTAAGGCCAGTATGTATCAACGCCCTTCCTTCTTCCGTATAGTTGCATACGGCAGATTTGAGGGATACCGTTTCCCCATCTGATACCTTGATAGGGGAAAGCTGCTTTACCCAGCCGCTAATTGTACTCCGATTTACGCCATATTCACGTTCCAGTTGTGGATACGAGGTTCCTCCGGCATTATACAGATCCACAATCTGTTGTTTAAATTACGGAGTGTAAGATTTTTGGTTTTTCGCCATGTTGAACGTCTCCTTTGCTCTTTCACTTGATAGTATAGGTTGTTCAACTTTTTCTGTCCACACTTATATACTAACACCAATACCCTGCTTGTCCGTCGCTCGAAAAACCTTTATTTTTCAGTGTTTTCAAAAGTATCGTTATCTAACGTCAGCTTTTGACCGCCCAAGCTTTAAGGAAATGTCGGCGGACATTGAAAAAGGGCTTGTAAAGACGGTCATTGTCAAAGACTTATCACGCTTCGGCAGGAACTATATCGAGGTCGGCTCTTACTCCGAAATCATCTACCCCGAAGCGGGCGTGAGGTTCATCGCCATCATGGACAACGTGGACACGGGCAGCCTTGAGAGCAACGAATTTGCCGCCTTTACCAACCTTTTCAACGAATGGTATCCAAAAAGCACGAGCAAAAAGGTAAAGGA
>CAJTRW010000073.1 GCA_910578765.1 uncultured Christensenella sp. | reverse complement strand
TTTTACAAAAAATATTTAAATTTGTGCTAATAAGCCAAAATTTTTAATACAATTTACTATGCGGAAAGTATTTTGGGATAATTTTAACAGCGTTTACTTTATAGGTGTGGGTGGAGTAAGTATGAGCGGTTTAGCGTCTTTTATGCTTTCGCTTGGAAAAAAGGTGGGCGGCTGTGATATTGTTTCTAACGAATACGTCGAGAAATTGCGTTGTGACGGCGCGGTAATAGAGGATGGCAACGCGGCAACCACGGTTGGAAATTACGAGCTTGTCGTATATACCGACGCTATAAGAGGCGACGACCGTGTTTTACAGGAAGCAGACGCTTTAAATAAAAAAATTCTTTCCCGCGGGCAATTTCTTTACGAAGTAAGCCGCGGATTTAAAAAGGTGATTGCAGTTTCAGGCTGTCACGGTAAAACTACAGTTACGGCAATGCTTGCGCACGCGTTCAGTTTTGTCGGTTTACCGTTTACTGTGCACGTTGGCGGGCGGGATAAAGATTTTGGCAATTTCCACACGCAAGGCTTAGATTATTTTATAACCGAAGCGTGCGAATACAAAAAAAATTTTCTCTTATTAAAACCGAATATAGCGGTGGTGTTAAACAGCGACCCCGACCATTTGGAGTGCTACGGCAGTGCGGAAAATTTGTTGGCGGCGTACAGGAGATTTGTCGGTTTAGCGGAAATTTCGGTAACGCCCTACAATGACGAGGTGGCGGGGGATATAACTTTCGGTTACGATAAGCGCGCGCATTTTTCTGCCGAAGGAATAATTTGCAAAAAGGGTTTTTATTCTTTTACCGTTTGCGAGGGAGGAAAGCCGCTTGGAAAAATAAGGCTTAACGTTTACGGTAAACACAACGTTTTAAACGCTTTGGCTGTGGTTGCGGTTGCCCGCGCAGAGGGCGCTCCGTTTGAAAAAATTGCCGCGGGCATTGAAAATTTTAAGGGGGTGGAAAGGCGGTTTGAAAAGCTGGGGCGCGTTAACGGAGCGCTATGTATAGCGGACTATGCTCACCACCCCGACGAAATTAAAGCCACACTTGCGGCGGTTCGCAAAATTACCGAAAAGCGGCTTTTCGTAGTGT
>CAJTRW010000072.1 GCA_910578765.1 uncultured Christensenella sp. | reverse complement strand
AATTTACGCTTAACGGCGGTTCTATTACCGGCAACTATGCGGATTGCGCCGGCGGTGTCTACATTATTGGCGGCAAGTTCATAATGAACGGCGGTTCTGTCACAAATAATACGGCAGACAGAGACGGTGCCGGGGTGGAAATTGACAACGGTGCCGACCATGAAATAAACGGAGGCGAAATTTCCTATAATACGGGTAAAATTTCTGTCGATACAAATGGAGGCGGCGGCTTGATGCTCTATGCAGGCAGCTCTTTAACAATGAACGGCGGTAAAATTACTCATAATACTACTGCGGGAGACGGCGGCGGCGTTTTGGTTTACGCGAAATCAACATTTACGTTCAACGACGGCGAAATTTCTTATAACCACGCAGGGATGAATGAAGGCGCAATAAGTATGAGTGTACCTTCCTACGTCTATATGAACGGCGGTATAATTACCCAAAACACTCAAGTCAAAGGCACGGCGATTACTCCCAGCAACTCTACGACTAACGTTTTGGCTGTGGGCGGACCCGTTAAAATTTATAACAATTACATGGCAGGCACAACAACCCAAGCAAATTTAACTGTTAGCAGGGTAAGCCAGTTAAAAATTACCGGACCGTTGCTTAGTGATAAAGGTTGTGCATTTATTGGTATTACTACAACCTTAGCAAAAGGTTCTATAATTACTTCGGGGCTCAGCGCTAACGGCAATATTTCGTATAGCGACGGATATCAGGCGGTAACGACTTGTTTCTTTTCCGATGATTTAACCAAAAGAGTAGTCAGCAACAGCACCAATAAGTATGAAATGTTACTCGGCAATTCGCCTACAACCGAAATTATCGACGTAGACTGGCAATATAAATTGGACGGCGGAGATTGGATTTCGACAGACGGAGCGGCGCAAGTAAATTTAACTTACGGTCAAAAAGTTACCGCAGTGCGCTTGCTCACAACAGCTACGAACCAAACAGCTCATGACTGGCATGAAGGCGGCACAACCACTACATATCCTTTCAGGGGTTCGGATATAAGTAGCGACGCTAATTATAATAGCGTACAAGATGCAGGCGTATATTCTTTTACCAGCAATGACAGTACGGATTTTTGGAGCAATTATTGGGCAACGCAAGGTTTGGGATTAGCTGTAATATTTCCGGCTTCCTTTACAATAAACATAAAACACAAAGAGATTAAGGTTAACCTTATAGATAAGGGCGGCGAGTACGGCACAGCCGTTAAGGATT
>CAJTRW010000071.1 GCA_910578765.1 uncultured Christensenella sp. | reverse complement strand
TTCAAAATACAGATTGAAGTCATGCGTAGTATCGTCCCATGCCATTGTCTTGGTTATATCCGTAGTATTGTCTACGGTGGGCGCTTTTACAGTACTTACCGAGTCCGTTACAGCTTTTAAGTTTAAATGCAGTGCGGGTCTTATGCCGAATTTTCTAGCGCTCAATGCCAACCCAAGTTTCCCTGTTGCAGATAAAGCGGAACCACCATAAAGCCCCACATCGCTATAACCACCGGAGCGCATCCAACAATAATCCATATAATCGGTATAACTAGTATAAGTAATAATATTTCCTTCGCCGTTAAATTTTGTCTGGTCAGTTACTTCCAGATTGCTTCCGTCATAATATGTTGTCTCCCAAAAACCCGTATAATCTATACTATAACTGTTTATTCCATTTTTAAGACCTCCGATTTCCGCAGAAGCAGGCAACCAAAGATAATCCGCACCCCAGTCGTTATATAATGCGTTACCTGTAATTTTGTTTAAATTATGCCAACTGCCAGGCGCCGCTATGTCCGTGCTGTCGCCGGAAGAAACGGTCCCGCTTGCATCCGAAATATAAGAATTGGAATAAAGAGCATCATTCTGTGAAATAATTGCAAATCCTTGATTTTGACCGAACTTTACATACTGAGCTTTTGAATTTAACACATATTGATAATCAACGTCCTGAGGCTGAGTGATAAAATCCGTAAGGCTTGTAGTTGCCCCGCCAAGCTCCGCGTTCGTCATAGTTAAATCCGCAAGCTCGCTTGCAGAGGATTTAGCGTACGGCGTAGCGGTACTTGCGCTTGAAGCTATTACACCGCCCGCGTTTAACGCTTTTACCCTTGCTTCACTGGTACTGTACATATTCCCGGGATATTGACTTGATGCGACACCGCCACTACTTTGAGATGTCGCCCAGCCCATGCCGGCATAAACAGTGCTTCCGCTTGAAGTTTTCAAAAGGTCTGTAAGCCAAAGCGTGGCAATTAAATTGCCGTTTCTGTCCGTAGTTACAAGGGTTACGGTCCACTCGTATCCGCCGAAATTAACTACAATGTTTTTACCCAACGAATTGTAAATATCGCGTGCGCTTTTATAGGCGGGTACGTAAACCCCGCTTGCATACTGAGTATATGAAACAGAACTGCCGCCGTTGACGTACTCGAACGCTTTATTATATGTAGTGCCCGTAGTACTGCCGACTATCGCGCCGAGCAGCTTTTCCACCCGCGCGCCGTTAAAAACTTGCCCCGCACTATCTGGAGTTCCGTTACCGTTTAAAGTAATTTCGTCGATAATAAGCTCACCCGCAGTGGAAGTCTGCGCCTGCGCTTTTTTCACGCGTATGCCGCTGAAAAGCATTATCGAGCAGCAAAGCATTACTGCGCAAATTACCGCCAGAGCCGCT
>CAJTRW010000070.1 GCA_910578765.1 uncultured Christensenella sp. | reverse complement strand
ATTCCATGCCAAAACTAATGAGGGATTATATTTTCCTTTTTCTAGATTTCCGATAGTTTCCCTACGAACACCTACAAGTTTGGCTAAATCCTCTTGTTTCATGTCATATTTTGCTCTATATTCTTTTATGCGATTTTTAATCATTCTCTGCACCCTTTCGCTCTTTCCACTCAAAACCAATAAGAGCAACACTAAAAGCTAAAATAGCCACAGCAAAACTCAGTGCAAAAGCCATAGGAACAGCCTTAGCAATACCATAAATATAAACACAAACAAACATAAAAAGAACAAGAGAAATCATTTCTGACATAAACGCAAATGTAGCCGCCTTTTGAACATTAAAGCGGAAAAATTCATCTGGTATGACCCAGAAATAGCGCAGATAATAGGCAAAGCCAAAGAAACCGTATAAACCAGTATTTTCTGTTTGCCACCCTAAAATCGCAATTAACGCTAATAAAGATAAAAAGCCCAAGTAATTAATTCTGTGGTTCATAAAAATCCTCCTGGTTTTGTGGTGTATTTCGCTCTTTATGTTATAAATATACCACTTTTTAAAAATTGTGTCAATATACTTAAATTAATATGGCGACAGTTTTCGCTGCCGCCACTCCGCTATACAAAAATCAATTCTTGTTCTATAATCTCCCTCGCACAAGCCCTTATGTTATTAAGCCACCCTGCCCATTCTAAGGCGTTTTCTTCCTTTAGGCGTTCCGTTATGCCCTGTGCCTGTTTCATGCCCTCTATGAGCCTTTCAAAGCGTTCCTGTGCCTGCTTGTCGATGTCGGCAAGGTAGGCGTTGAGCCTGCCGCTTGTGAGAAGATTGGTGTATGTAACCTTACGGTACTGCTTCAGATAGTCTAAGTGCCGCTGTCCCCATGTGCCTATCGGCTGTTCTTCTTCGGCGGGTACAGTTAAACACGGTATTAAATAATCGCCTTGTCGCTCGTATCTGCCGCCCAGTTCCTCAAATAATGATTTTGCCATTGTTTGTTACCTCCACATTCTTTTTTATTTTGAATGTCCGCAAAATCCGTCCTACACAAGACGATGGGCGGGAGGGTGAGAGCAACAGCATTGTAAACCAGAAAGAATATCTGATGAAATACGCCAAAGAGCACGGTTTCCCTAACCCGAAATTCTACGTGGACGACGGCTATACGGGTACGAATTTTGCTAGGGTTAGATAACGATACCATTTTGATATGCGGTGTCAACATCTAGCCCTTGCTTTATCTTAGACTACGATACTGTCTACGTCTGTACCGATTTGACGGAAATAAGATGTGTTTTTGATAGGTTCTTGCGTGTTCTCTACTTTACCAACAAAGTTATAAAATATCTCAATCTTGCGGGTGTTGGTTTCCCTGTCCAGTTCATAAATCAGAATACGGTCAATAAATTCATGCACATTCTCATAGGTCAGTTCCTTTATCTGTGTGTACCTCTTTACCAACTGGACGAATTTCTTTACATCAGAGTTATGCTCTTTGGCTGCCTGTATCTGCT
>CAJTRW010000069.1 GCA_910578765.1 uncultured Christensenella sp. | reverse complement strand
AAGCCGTAGGCGAACGAGAATTAGGCGTGGCGTTAATGATATGGACCCCAAAAGTTGGACAGAAAAATAACTAAATAGCTTGTGAATGAGTTCGGTATTGTACCGGACTCATTCCGTTTAGAGTGAGAGATATTCTCTCATTGTTCCAATAATGTATGTACTCTTTCAGACCGTGGACGAATTCGTCCACGGTCTGAAACTTTTCGCCGTAAAACATCTCCACTTTCAGTCGCCCGAAAAAGTTCTCCATTACACTGTTATCCAAGCAATTGCCTTTCCTCGACATGCTTTGAATTATGTTATTTTCTTGCAGTTGTCTTTGAAACTCTTTCATTTGGTATTGCCAACCTTGGTCGGAGTGTAGTATAGGTGTTACGCCTTGCGGTAGCTTGTCGAACAGTCCTTTAAGCATTTCTTTTGTTTGCTCGAAGTTCGGACTTAACGAGATTGAATAGCTTATTACTTCGTTGTTATACAGGTCAAGTATCGGCGAGAGATAAACCTTGTCATCGCATACGACAAATTCGGTCACGTCGGTTGCAAGCTTCTCGAACGGTTTAGTCGTTTCAAAGTCGCGGCTTATTATGTTCGCAGCTATCTTCCCGACTTCGCCTTTATATGATTTATACTTGCTTTTACGGCGTTTTCCGTGCAATCCCATATTTCGCATTAGCTTATGTACTGTTTTATGGTTGAGCTTTATGCCTTTTTGCCGTAATACAAGTAATATCCGACGGTAGCCGTATCTTTGTTTGTTCTCGGTAAAGATTTGTTCTATCTCTTGCTTGACCATAGAATACTTATCTGCTTTACTTTGCTTTAAGTGGTAGTAGTATGTACTGCGCGACATATGAGATATCTTCAATAGAATATTCAGCGGAAACTTATGCCTTAGCTCGGATACTATTTCGGCTTTCTGCCGTTCCTTTGCTCTTCCGCTCGAACTAAGGCATCGAGTTTTTTTAAGTATTCCAGCTCCGCTTCCAAATACTCGTTACGTTCCCGAAGCTGTTGCACTTCATCGAGAAGATCACTCTCCGCTTCGGGCGGTAACGGTTTCTTTCTCGGTCTGCCCTTCGAGCCACGCCCACGCCGTTCTTCCATAAAGCCCGCCGCTCCTTCCGTTAGATATATTCGCTCCCACTGCTTTATAAATTTATAGTTCTTGGGCGGAAATTGCGGAAAATATTTTCGCATTGTTGCCTTATAACTCAATCCGTGTTCGCGCATATCTATTATAACAGATACTTTGAACTCTGGCGAGTATTTGGTATTGAAATTCTTACTCCTTGGCATAAAAATGCACCTCCAAAAGTTTTTCTAACTTTTGGGGTGCATTTCAGAAAGTGCCGAAGCGGTTTTCAATAACGTCGGTTTTATCGGTTACAGACTGCGCACGGGGAGTACGAGATAGATGTAGTCCTCGTTTCCTCCTACGGGCGAAACAATGCAGACCGAAGTCGAATTTGTCAGGTTCAAAACTATCGTGTCGCACGTCATGCAGTGCAAAAAC
>CAJTRW010000068.1 GCA_910578765.1 uncultured Christensenella sp. | reverse complement strand
AATTTACGCTTAACGGCGGTTCTATTACCGGCAACTATGCGGATTGCGCCGGCGGCATATATATATTGGACGGCAAGTTTATAATGAACGGCGGTTCTGTCACAAACAATAAGGCAGACCGCACCGGCGGCGGTATTGAAATAGACAATGACGGCGGGCATGAAATTAACGGCGGTGTAATATCTTACAATACTGTTACCGGTTTGAACGTGAGCTCAACCAGTAATGTGACCGGCGGCGGAGGAGTGTATCTCTTTGACGGCGGCGTATTGACAATGAACGGCGGTACGATTACTCACAATGACAGTCAATTATACGGCGGCGGCGTTTTATTGAAAAGAAATACTTATTTTACGTTTAATGACGGAGAAATAAGTTATAACTCGGCAGTTACCAATGAAGGCGCTATTTGTATGGATACGCCTTCCACACTTGAAATGAACGGCGGCATAATTACAGGAAATACTCAACCCAGAGGAGCAACGATAAGTCCGTCAAGTAGCAGCTTCTTAAAAATCGGCGGACCGGTCAAAATTTACAACAACTATAACACCGGCACAACAACCCAAGCAAATTTAACTGTTAGCGGGGTAAGCCAGTTAAAAATTACAGGACCGCTTGTTACCGAAAAGGGCGCGGCTTTTATAGGCATATCTACAAGCTTGGCAAGCGGTAAAACGCTTACCTCGGGACTTAAAACCAACGGCAATGTATTTAATTATTCAGCTGATATGGCTATATGGTTTTTCAGTGATAATGACACGAGAAGAGTACAACAAAACAGTACTAAAACGGAGTTAATTGTCACTTCGGGTAGTACTACGTTTTTTAATGTAGACTGGCAGTACCAACTCGACAACAGCGGCGACTGGATTTCTTCAAACGGTGCAAACGAGATAAATCTTACCTACGGGCAAAAGGTTACCGCGGTACGCACAGTTACAGTTGATACTAATGAGACAGCGCATGATTGGCAGGACGGCGGTGTAACGCCCACACATATGTATATGATATATTGCGACGCAAGCGGCGATACTGATCAGAACGCTTTTACCAGTATAGAGAATGTGGGCAAATATTCGTTTGTTACGGCTTCCGATGGGCAATTTTGGACGGATTATTGGGCGTCGCACGGAAATCCTCACGGCGTAATTTTTTCATCGACTTTTACAATAAACATAAGACCTAAGGAAATTAAGGTTAACCTTATAGATAAGGGCGGCGAGTACGGCACAGCCGTTAAGGATTTGTATGCCGAGGAGGACGTTCTGGACGCCGACGGTCAGCCCACGGGCGTTAAGGTCAAGCCGCAAATAGACCCTTCTACGCCGCTTGTGGGCGCGGACGCTTCGCTTAATTTAAGCGACCTTGTAACGCTTACCACCGAAGCGACGGGCACCTCTGATTTGGGCGTTTACACAATTAAAGGCGCGGCAAAGAGCAACGAGGTAAACAAAAATTATAAATACACCTTTAAAACGGCAAGCTATACTGTAAGCGCGGCAACCGTCACCGCGCAATTCAGCGGAAGCAAAACCTATAACGGAAGCGTACAAAAC
>CAJTRW010000067.1 GCA_910578765.1 uncultured Christensenella sp. | reverse complement strand
CCTCTGTGGCGTGCGAATGCACGCAACAGAGGGGCGCCCCTCTGAATTACTTGTTTATTATATCATATTTTGATTAAAAAATCAACTTTTTGCGACATATTATTTGACGCAGTTTTTATACAGAGGGAAAGCTTTGCAAAGTCTTGCGACCTCGTCCTTGACCTGTGCGAAAGCGTTCTCCCTTTTTTCTATCACGTCGGAAATAAGCGAGGCTATCTTTTTCGCCTCGGGCTCCTTCATTCCGCGCGAGGTGACTGCTGGCGTGCCGACGCGTATGCCCGAGGTTACGAAAGGCTTTTGGGTGTCGAACGGCACGGCGTTTTTATTGACGGTTATATGAACCTCGTCCAGAAGATTTTCAAGCTCCTTGCCGGTCATGTTTTTGTTTGTAAGGTTTAAAAGTATAAGATGGTTGTCTGTTCCTCCCGAAACCATTTTTACGCCGCGGGCTTTAAACTCCTCCGCCATTGCCGCCGCGTTTTTTACGATTTGCTTCTGATAATCTTTGAATTCGGGCTGCAACGCCTCCTTAAAAGCCACTGCCTTTGCCGCTATAATGTGCATGAGCGGACCGCCCTGCACGCCGGGGAATATAGCCTTGTCTATCGCTTTGCCCCATTCCTCTTTGCACATTATCACGCCGCCGCGGGGTCCGCGCAACGTCTTATGCGTCGTTGTGGTGACAAAGTCCGCATAGGGCACGGGCGAGGGGTGAAGCCCCGCCGCAACCAATCCCGCGATATGCGCGATATCCGCCATCATCAAAGCGCCGCAACCGTCGCAAATTTCGCGTATGCGCTTGAAGTCTATCGTGCGCGGATATGCGCTTGCGCCGCAGATAATAAGCTTCGGCTTACAGCTTTTTGCAATACGCTCCATTTCGTCGTAGTCGATTACTTCTTCACCCTCTTTAACGCCGTAAGGGACTATATTGAAGTATTTGCCGGAAATATTTACGGGCGAGCCGTGCGAAAGGTGTCCGCCGTGGGCGAGATTCATACCCATCACCGTGTCGCCGGGCTGACACGTAGCGAAAAGCACGGCGAGATTTGCGCTTGCGCCCGAGTGCGCCTGCACGTTGCAATACTCGCAACCGAAAAGCTGTTTAAGTCTGTCGCGCGCAAGATCTTCGGCAATATCCACAAAGCGGCAACCGCCGTAATAGCGGTGTGCGGGATAGCCCTCCGCATACTTGTTGGTAAGGTGACTGCCTGCCGCCGCCATTACCGCGGGAGAAACGAAGTTTTCGCTGGCGATAAGCTCGATATTGTTCTGCTGGCGGTCAAGCTCAAGCTTTAACGCCTCGGCAATTTCGGGGTCGGTTTGTTCTATAAGGGAAATGTCTATCATAAAAAGCTCCGTGGGTTTTTTATTTATTATATCACAAAAACGCGCTTTTTGCAATACTATGCGGCGGCTTAACGAAAAATCCGCGCCAGTTTTACCGTAGTTCCCATAGGGAATTTAATAAAACGCAAATAAAAGATTTAGGCATAGCGTTAAGCTGTGCCTTTTCTGTACTTTTTTTCGTGGACGAATTAGGCTACTCGTAGCCCGGTGAGATATAGATATGTTTTATATTTCCCGCAAAATTCAATCGGTTGCGTTCTTT
>CAJTRW010000066.1 GCA_910578765.1 uncultured Christensenella sp. | reverse complement strand
AACCAAGAGAACCCACCCTGTGAGCCGCTAAAACGGACTTTCGCCGTCATCATCAAGCGGTATTAAAGTTGTTATAGTCTTTTCTATCGGTTTGCCCGTATGCTTGTTTACGGGCGTATCTTTGCTTATGTCGAAATTATATACAGCCGTTATACGCCGTAAGAACGCCGCCCACGTTGTAGGCTCGGACTGTTGTATTTTGGTGTATTGCTCTGTAAGCGGTATATTAGAAACGATATACACCGTATCATAGCAAGCCACGCGGTTAAAATGCCGCCCGTGTATTCGTATCGGTTGCCCGTCCAGATAATCAAGTATTTCCGAGATTTTGAACGAACTCCGAAACTCGTCCAAAAACAATATTTTTTCGCCGTTGTAATCGTCTATCCAGCCGAACTCATAATTTGTCGTTCTGTAAACGTCGTCATAGCCGTGCTTACCGAAAACGTAACTTGTCTTTCCGCAACCCGCAGAGCCGTAAATATAATATACCTGCATTTTGCGGAATTGCCGTTTGTACTTATTTTCCAAATACGCTTGTCTGTATTCTTTTGCCCATTTCATAACCCTAATAAAGCGGTTGCCGTGCTTTTTTGAAAGGTCGTAAAAACTCACGTCGTTTTCTATATCGCGCATTATATCGGTTAAATCGGTGCGTTCGCCGTCCTCTATGAACTCGCCGTATTCGTAGTAAATAGAACTAATTCTCGTTTCCTCGTCCATACAATATAGGCGGGCTTGCGTTCGTTTGGCACGGCGTTGTTCTATATGCGCGTCAACGCCGATAGTTGCTTTTGATAAATACTTTTTAATCGTTGTAAACCATTTCGGTTGCGTGAACTCGAAATACCCTTGATAATGTTCCGTTCCCCTTTCGGGAGCGCGTTCACGTTGAAATACCGCATACCGCAAATCGGACACCGTTTTCAAATACTCCAAAAATTCTTGTTCGGATTGTACGGGATTATTTACGGTAAAGCACCAATCGCGGGCTTGCTTGTTCTTTTTAGGTTGTTCGCTCGTTTCGTCCGTAACCGATAAATCTATTTTAATCTTGTTTTCGTCCATAATAAAAACTCCCTATAAGTGCCACCATAGTACGTTACACTATGACATAGTGGCGTGGTAATACTATACGCCACGCGCGGGCGGCAAGCCGCCCGTGTATTGCCGTGTTTGCAAAATAATCGCTTAATTGCTTTTGGTTACGTTTAATCATTATTGCCGATATACGGTGCATAACTCTCTCTTGTGTTTCCGTCATACCGTTTTTATTGATTTCCGACACCTTGACATATAAGGGTACGTTTATCATAGACGAGCCGTCTTTATTGCGTAACGCGATATACGCAACGACCTGATACAATTCTTTTCCCATAGTCTACGCCCCCAAATGTTTCCGCAAATGCTTGTACACCGTTTTCATTTGTTGCGATATAGCCGATTTCGATAACCCTTTTTCTCTTGCGATAGCGCGGAATGTCTTTTCCTCGAAAAATGCTTTATGTATGAGTTCGCGCCGCTTGTCCGTAAGGCATAACATTGCTTTTCGTATGTTGGCGATATTCTCTTTTCGTATGTATAGTTCGAGCGGGCTTTCCGTGCGCTTGTCCTCGAAGTCTATTCCCATATCGGTAA
>CAJTRW010000065.1 GCA_910578765.1 uncultured Christensenella sp. | reverse complement strand
TCCGTAATTCCTGTACCCGCACCCATGTGTCAGCATCTATGATTGCTTCATGGGTATTTTCAAACACAAGCTGCTTTTCCGCCGGATTGTAGCATTTCTTTTTAGTCTTGTAAGACTGAACAAAAGTTTTGAAGTTTACTGTATGCCCTTGATACTCTGGACGTTCCAAAATAAATGTTACCGTTTCGGCACTCCAACGACAGGGGTTATTTTGCGGGGCGTTTCTCGTTGCGCGTCCGTTCTGCATGAAATAGACTGTCGGAGTGACTATTTTTTCCTCTTTCAGAATACGGGCAATCTGTGTCGGTCCGTACCCCTCTAAGCATAAGCGGAAAATCCGGCGCACCACTTTGGCGGCTTCTTCATCTACAATCCAATGCTTTTTGTTGTCGGGGTCTTTCATGTAGCCATAGGGCGGGTTACTGCAAAGATGTTCCCCCGCTTCCCCCTTTGACTTCATCACAGCGCGGATTTTCTTACTTGTATCCTTTGCGTACCATTCGTTGATGATGTTCAAAAACGGGGTAAAATCGCTGTCCTGCTGGTTTGCGCTGTCTATGCCGTTGTTAATAGCAATAAACCGCACGCCTTTCTCTGCAAAGAGGACTTCGGTGTAAAAGCCTACTTTCAGATAGTCACGCCCTAACCGCGACATATCCTTGACAATCAGTGTTGACACTTCGCCGTTTTCAATCCGTTCCAGTAGTTCACCCCAACTCGGACGATTGAAGTTCGTACCAGAATACCCGTCGTCCACGAAAAACAATGTGTTTGAAAAGTGGTTTTCTTTTGCGTATTTACTTAAAATCGCCTTTTGGTTTACAATGCTGTTGCTGTCGCCCTGTAATTCGTCGTCGCGTGATAAGCGGCAATAGAGGGCGGTAATTTTGTCAGACTGCCTTAACATAGTTTCTGCTCCTTTCATCGGCGGGCAGTCTGCCAATACAGGATTGCTTGAAGCTATTATAGCGGCTTTCCGTTTATTCTTCAACATCTTTTTCTGCTTTTTCCTGTCCCATAAGGCGCAGAACCTTGTGGGGCAGGCTCCTTTCCCCGTCATAGCTTCCCGTAAAGCGGTAGAGCGTCCTGCCGGATTTTATCGCCACTTCCTGTTTTGGCATTTCTTGGTATAGTGGATTTTTTACCACGATATGCCCGTCCTTGATTTGCCGTTTCCGTTCCATTCCTTTCCCGTCCTTTCTTTGTTTATTAAAGTGATAAGTTTCGGAGCAAGCATAGGAAACGGGTACCCATTTCCGTTTCCGTAAATCTGCCCGTCCGCGCTATGGCTTGCCGGACAGATTTTGCTTGTTGGGAAGTTTCCCAAACCCACTGCTTTTCCTCTCAATACCTACAACACCACACAGAGCAATTTTGCCGAAGTTTTGAGAGAATTTTTTCAAAAATTTTTTCTTATCTCCTACTACGGAAAAGTTTCTAAAATGCCAAACAAAAGCGAAAGAAAAAAAAATTGCAAACTGCAAAGATTATAACGCTTTCTAACTTGTTGTTTAGTTACGGATAAGCTATTCGCCCCCCTGTTCATGTTTCCTCTATTTCCAGTACCTTTATTAACGCTTGACACGAAACTTCTTATGTGGTATATTTATAACATAAAGTGCGAAATACACCACAAAAAAGGAGGAAAACTACTATGAAAAAAATCAACTACTTAGGATTTTTATCTCTCTTGGCACTAATAGCTATTTTAGGT
>CAJTRW010000064.1 GCA_910578765.1 uncultured Christensenella sp. | reverse complement strand
AACAACCGCGTATTACTGTATCCGAAAAGTACATTGACTTTCGGACGGATTAATTAAATTTTGTGAAGGGAACCGCCGTCATGCCCCCTCATGCCATACCGACATTATTGCCGTGTCATTCTGAACGAAGTGAAGAATCTAACTTTTAAATTCTTCGGCAAAGCCTCAGAATGACAATGAAATGTGCAAACCTTCGGGCAGAATGACAAATGTCATGCTGAGCCTTGACGTAAGGAGCGAAGTGACGGAATAGCGATTGTTACGCACAGCGTCAATCGCGTCAGCATCTGCAAGATTCTTCACCCCGTAAAGGGGTTCAGAATGACACAACACAACAAAGGGGCGCAACCGACCCGACCTTAACGCGACGGCGCGTATTAAACGCGCATTCGGGTTATTTCCGCAAGGGATTGAGTCTTACCTGGAAAAAACAGACCTCCGTTACGGAGGTCTGTTTGATTCATTTCAATAAATCTTTTAACGTTTTGGAATTTAAAAAATTCATAATCACTTCGTCAAGCTCTTTAAACAGAGGAAGAGTCTGGCAGGTTCCCGCGTTTTCACAGCCGTTTTCTATACACTGTACGGGCGCAAGCGAGCCCTCGCCCGAAAGCAAAATTTCCGCTACGGTGTATTGCTCCGCCGGACGAGAAAGCTTGTATCCGCCGCTTTTGCCGCGCGCGCTTGTAACAAGTCCTGCGGCGGACAGCTGCGAAGCGGACGACTCCAAATATTTCAGAGACTCCCGTTGCCTGTCCGCAACGTCCGCTAAGGAAACGTAACCCTCCCCCTCGTGCCTGGCAAGGTCGACCATAATTTTAAGGGCGTTTCTGCCCTTGGTAGTAATCATCATAATATCACCCGTTACCCGCCGTACCGTATCATTCTATCTATACTTTTAACCGCCTGCAAGCGCAGCGTTTCGTCCAAAACTATTTCTTCGCCGCCGCAACCTTCCAGACAGCGCATTACGTCCGTCAAGGTCGTAAGCTTCATATTGGCGCAGAGTAAATCCTTAGACAACGGATAAAATCTTTTATCGGGACAGCTTACCTGCAAATGCTGTACAATTGAATTTTCCGTCCCTATGATAAATTCACGCGCGTCGGATTTAATGGCAAAATCCGTTATGCCGGAGGTTGAACCGACGTAATCCGCAAGCTCGACCACTTCGGGACGGCACTCGGGATGAACGAGAAGCAACGCCTCCGGATGCGCTTTCTTTGCGCGCTCCGCGTCCTCTTTACAAATTTTCGCATGCGCCGGACAACCGCCCGAAACCAGCTTGAAATTTTTTTCCGGTACTTGATTTTTAACGTAAGTTCCCAAATTTATATCGGGTATAAAAAGAATGTTCTTTTGCGGAATTGCCCGACATATTTTGACCGCGCTGGAAGAAGTGACGCATACGTCCGCAACGCTTTTAAGCTGTGCCGTCGTATTTACGTAAGCTACCACCGCATAATCGGGATAAAGTTTTTTAAGTTGCTCTATCTCCGCTTTATCCATCTGCTCCGCCATAGGACAGCCCGCGTCGGGGTGCGACAGAATAACGCGTTTTTGCGGCGCAAGCATTTTTATAGTTTCCGCCATGAAGCGGACGCCGCACATTATTACGGTACCCTGCGGCGCGCTTTTAGCCCTTACCGCAAGCGCGAAGCTGTCGCCGGTAAAATCCGAAACTTCGCATATTTCTTCCGACATATAGCTGTGCGCCAGAATACAGACGTCTTTTTCCGCTTTCAGCCGAAGTATTTTTTCCTGAATATCTTTAATCATAGTTTAAAATAAATTATATTACTTATGCGCGGCAATGTCAACAAAT
>CAJTRW010000063.1 GCA_910578765.1 uncultured Christensenella sp. | reverse complement strand
CTACTACTATTATTATTATAAGCAGTATCAGTACCGCAAGCCCTATCAGGAACCATGCCCATATAGGCAAGCCCATCCAGGTCTTCGTCATGAAGTCCTTTATGCTGCCGAACGCCGCCGCCGCGCCGCTTTGCGGTATCTTGTACGTTACCGCTTTTGCGGGCGTGTTGGTTATCGTTCCGTCCGTCGCAAACGTGAAGTTGCCGCTGTCGTCGCCCGTTTCGCCTGCGCCTATTACAGGCTTCGCGTAGTAAGACTTCTTCTTTTCGAGTATATAGTTACCGTTTTCGTCAACAGGTACTTCTTCCGTACATGTTTCGTCTACGTAATACTTTACTCCCGCTGAAAGCGTGCCGTCAGTTATCAGCTGTCTTGCCCATTCGGGAAGCTTTGCCGCGTTTATTGTTGCGCCGTTCTTGCCCGACGTGTTCAATAAGTCGGCAGGAAGTCTGTAAGGCGCTATATTCCAGCTATACGTAGCTTCCTTAGACGCCGCGTCTACCGCTACGTTTGTCGTTACCTCGTCGTCCGCCGCTACTGCCTTTACTATTGCTTTGCTAGGCGTTGCCGTTGTAGGCGTCTTCCACTTGTAGTTCGGGTTTACTATCTCTATTACCGCCGCATAAGGGCTTTGCGCTACGTCGCGCGCCGTCGTCATGCCCGATACTGGCGCTATTATGCCCGCGTCGAGATATTCCTGATACTTTGCGTCCAGATGCTCTGCAAATACTATGTCTGAGCTGTTGAACTCTATCTTGCTTACTATCTGCGGAAGCTCTATCTCTTTCGCCGTTATCTCTATCTCGAAGCTCGTCTTGTTCAACGCGTCGCTGTCCGCCGCGCTCGGCTTTAACGTAAGCTTTACTGTGTACGTGCCTGCGTTTGCCTGCGAGAAGTCGAACGTAGATACGTCTACCGCCGTAGTGTCGTCCGTGCCCGCATAGATCTTTGCGGTGTACATTGCCTTCGAATACGTTGCCGTGCCTTTTTTAACAGTGAATACTTCGTCGCTGTTCGCTATTGCCGTGCCGTACTCTATCTCGCTCTTTATGACGTCTACTTCTACAAGATTCTTCTTCTGGCCGAACTTTGTGTACTGCTCCGCCTGCGTGCCAGGCGCTACGTTAAGCTCGTATTTGTCCGAGCCCGTTACCGTCGCGTCTATTACCGCTCGCACGAAGATAGGCTTTGCCACTGTCGACGTGCCGCCGCCCGCAGGGAATCTGCCCGCACCGTCTACGTCTATTAAATAGTCTAACTGCGCGTTCGTCGTCGTGCCGCTGCTGCCCGCAGGGATTAACGTATCCACTACGGGGTTCGAAGGGTCGCTTACGTCCGCATAGTAATACTCGTACTTGATATACTGCGCCAAATTGTCCGGATCACTGCCGAAATCCAATACGTATATCTGATAAGGCAGTCCGTTGTCGTCCAGTACTTCGTTGCCGTTTGAGTCCTTTAACGTGTCAAGCACCCAGCTTACGGGTATCTTCTTCTTCGCAAGCTCTATGCCGCCGTTTGCCGTGAACGAACCGGTATACTTTGTACCGTTGTCGTCCTCGTAATAATAGTTGGGGTCAAGCGTGTAGTTTACTTTCGCCGTTACCGCGCCCGGCGCGTCACGGTCCGTAAGATAGTCCGAACTGTTGATTACCGCGTTCGTTATTCCGTCCGGATACGCACTGCCGTTTACTCCGCTCTTTACACGTATGCTGACATTGCTGTCACGGAACGAAGGCTTACTCTTGTCGTTGTACGTGCCTTCCCACTTTACTTCGCCCGTAGTGTCGTCTATCCAGCCGTACTCGTACTCTACCTTGCTTAAATCTACTTTTGCGCGGTCTATATACCACGTGAAGTCTATTTCCGCCGTGTTGTCCGTTGTGTTTACACGCACGTGCGAAGGGTTGCCCGTCGCTTTGAGC
>CAJTRW010000062.1 GCA_910578765.1 uncultured Christensenella sp. | reverse complement strand
TCTTATTACCGAAGCGCAGCGCAGAAAAATCGAAAAGGCTGTCATAAAGCGTATTACAGAGGTTTGAACTCTCGTCCGCTTTTGTTGATTATGATAGGATTTTCCGTAGATATTTCGGCAGCATTAGTGATAGATAAACCCGAACCGTTTCGGTATACTGTGTTGTGAAACCTGCTAATAAAAGTCAATACCTAAAATGAAAAAAGAAGCAGGAAAATTATGGAGGATAAGAGGATGAAAAATAGGCATAACAAAACAGACTCGGAGCAAATCGCAAAAGCGACGCTACGCGTCGGAGTTTATCGCATTACGGCACATCCCGATTTTGGACGAAGAAAAAACCGCTCCCAAGTTGATATAAGTTGGCTTTAAGCCGTATCAACAAATGCGGGCGGCAGTTCTTTCAAATCGGTGTTGCGCATCTGTCAAGCCGCTCAGGTCGCACTCCTGCGTAGCCCTATCCTGCTTGCAGACAAAAATAGTATTACCGATTTGGAGAACGCTTAATCATTTTGCCGCAATATATCCGTGCACTCCTTGACTCGGGCATAGTAAATGCGAAGGAACTTATTCGCTCCGGCAATCATATAGACCTTGTATGGCTTACCTTCGGCACGTTTGCGGTCAAGGAACTGAAAAGTGGGTTCACTGTTGTGCTTCAATTTCAAAACGCAGCACATCACTTGAAATAACGCTCTCCTCAGGTGCGGCGAGCCTTGTTTGGAAATGCGCCGTGAATGTTGATTATAGCTGCCGGACTGATTTTCTGGAGGTTCAATTCCTGCAAAACGTGCAAGTGATGAGCGTTTTGGAAAGTTGCGAATATCGCCGATTTCAGCAATCAGTTGAGGTGCAAGGCTTTTACCGACACCGTGCATAGCGATAACCGTTTCATACTCAGGCAGCTCAGACGCAAGTTTTTCCATCTCGGACTTGATAATTGAAACCGTTTCACAAAGCTTGTTGAGCTGAGAAATCGTACTGATAATTAGCGATTTGGTGTAGTCGTTTTTCGGCAATGTTATGAAATGACCTGCGGACGCAGCATAAATATCTTCAGCTTTCTGAACGGAAAAGTGATAACCTTTTTTGCAGCACCACCTTTTATACTTCTCTGTGAAAGCTTTCTCGGAAAGTGAAGTAATGCACTCGCAATGCCAAAAATAGGCGACAAAATCAATCCACTTTTCGTGACCGTCAGACTGCCTTGCAGGGCTTGAAAACAACTCATTTGCACTGGGAAAGGTTTGATCAAGAAGTGAGATAAGATTGTTTTTCAGCATAGTTTTGATTTTGGTGTATTCGCTAAGCTGACGGTTGTAAATTTTGAGAATCTTGCGAAGCTCATTTTCCGGTGTGTATGGCGATAGCTTGACCCATTTGTCAAGACAATAGGACGCTATTTTTAAGGAGTCAACCTTGTCTGTTTTATCACGGCGAATTGTATCGTTGCCGTAATTGTAAATCAGCTTTGCATTAACTACACTGACAAAAATCCCGGCATTGCAAAGACTTTCCGGAATTGGCGCAGAATACTTGCCGGTATGCTCCAATACAACACGGGATTCTCCTTCAAGAGATAGGATGAAATTAGCCAAATCATTCAAATCCTTTGAAGTGTGCGCAACATCAAAAGGTTTCTTCACAATTTCGCCAAATGGGCGGATAACTGCAACTGTGCTTTTGCCTTTTGAAACATCAATTCCAATAGCGTTCATAGAAATCTCCTTTGAAATAGATTTGTAATCGGCGACCACCGTTTGCTTATTGCCTATTCTATTTGCTAAGGTACGCGAACGCACTCGGAAACGAGCGGAACTACCTGCTCTAATCGAACGCTGCAACAAGAGGATGGCTGACTGTTTCGCACACGGACGTAAGTGTCCAAAAGGAGTGTCGTCAGACCAATTACCCTCTTATTGTAGCCTAAACAACAAGCTCGGATACATTGCGATTGGCTACCGCATGGTCTCCGTAATTTTATTGTAGCAAAGGAGTTTATTATTA
>CAJTRW010000061.1 GCA_910578765.1 uncultured Christensenella sp. | reverse complement strand
CCGCCGGCGCAATCCGCATAGTTGCCGGTAATAGAACCGCCGTTAAGCGTAAATTCTCCGCTTTTCATTATTACGCCGCCGCCGTAGTCGTAATCACTTTCGGTAGGGTGCCAGTTCTGATATTCGCCCGTCCAGCCGCCTGTAACTGTTCCGCCGCCCGCGCCGTCCTCTAACGTAAGCTTGCCGCCGTCAATATACAAAACACTGCCAAGCTGGGTGTACGTGGTAAGTCCGCGGTTAATGCTGTGACCGTTTAAATCCAGCACGATATCCGCGCCTGCCGGCACGGTAATTCTTCCGTGTGAAAATCCGTCGCTGTCCGCGCCGAACGGATGATTTGCTTCCGCCGTGGGGGCTATCCAGTCGGCGCCAAGGATAAACCAGACCTGTTTGCCCTTTTCCTTACTGACCTTTACGGCATTATTCCAATTTTTTTCAAAGTCGCCGTTTACCACAAAGCGGAGGGAGTTTGAAGCTTCCTGCGTAGTTGTTTGCGCAGTATCCTCCGCAGGGGATTTATGATTAAAGCTTTTTGCACTGTCGGCGCAGGCGGAAAATACCGTTGCGCCCGCAATGACCGCAGCAAAAACAGCGCACAAAAACGCGCTTGCCCTGCTTTTGACTTTTGACGTTTTACTCCCTTTTTTCATTTGTTTCATAATCTTCTCCTTATCATTAATAAAGAAATTTTATCTTTTTAACGTGCTTTTTATAAATATGCTTGTCGTTTTTAAGCTTGCCGAGCAATGTAAACACTGACCCTTTTAAGGTTGTTTTATTATATCACAAGATAAGAAAATTGCAAGCTATTTTAAAAAACTTTTTAAAAATTGTGTTTGCATATTTTTTCAACCACAATATATAGTGGGTGCATGCCTTGCATAGGCTTCCACTGAGGGGGAGGCTTGCCCCTCATCCGTCACTTGCGTGACACCTTCCCCCCAAGGGGAAGGCTTACCCCTCATCCGTCACTTGCGTGACACCTTCCCCCCAAGGGGAAGGCTTGCCCCTCATCCGTCACTTACGTGACACCTTCCCCCCAAGGGGAAGGCATACCCCTCATCCGTCACTTGCGTGACACCTTCCCCCCAAGGGGAAGGCTTGCCCGTCAAATAAGCGCGGGTAAAACGCTTAAATCCAGCTTCCACTCCGCAACCGTGTTGCGACGGCGGTGCTCCTCGTTAGCCTTACCCAAAGCCTTGCGGTATTCGGCATAATTACAACCGTTCACACGCATAAAATGCGCGCTTGCGCGTTCCTCCCCGCCTTTTAAGGACGTTCTGCCAATATGTATAACCTCGTGACAGCTTTTGCAAATTGCTATTACGCCCGTAAGCTTTTGGGTACAAGTATTTTCGTCATAGCTCCACTGCTCGTGCGCCTCTAAACGGTTTGTCGCCGCGCCGCAGATTGCGCAACTTCCGTCGGCGCGTTTGTATGCGGCAAAGCGGACGGCGTTCCACTGCGCGGGGGTTAAAATACTCCTTAAATTGCTGTGCCAGCAACTGTCGGGAACCAATTCGAAGTTGAGCTTGTATTCCATATTTATATTATAACATATATACGGCGGATTTTCAAGTTTTAATTTGACAGGGCGGTGTTTTTGCGTTAAAATGGAAGCATGGCGGAACTGAATTACGAGAAAATAAAAAAATTGAAAAAAGGCGAGCTTTTCGGCACGGCGGCGACGGTTTTCTGCGCGGTAGTGCTTGTTTATTTTGCGGTGTGCTTCGCTTTGGCGCGCACTATGGAAATACGCGCGTTGGAGCTTGCCGTTTTGATATCCGCACCCGTACTGGGAACGGCGGGCGTTGCGGCGGCGGCATTTTGCAGCATTAAATACGGCGGCGCGCTGGACAGGGAAGTTAAACGGTACGTTTTGGAAACGTGCGTTGAAAACGCCGCGCTTATGCACCCCGAAAGGGACTCTTTATCATTTTATATTTCAATGGATGAAGCAAACGTCACGCTTAAAGTGAACAACTTTAAAGAGCCGATTACGTTTGACTTTTCAGCTTTCGGCAAGCTTTCGCTTACGCGCAAAATAAGCGTTTTGACCGAAATTGAAAACAGACTTTGCGCGACGTTTTGCCGCCTTTACGAGCGCGGCGCAAGCTATAAGGAAGTAGGTTGGGCGGAAAACGCGGGGCGGCGCGGCAAGTCCGGTAAAACCGTTTATATCATACAAAACGGCGTACCCGATAAAAAGGCATACAAAAATTATCTGAAAAACAAATAATCTGTTTTATATAGAAG
>CAJTRW010000060.1 GCA_910578765.1 uncultured Christensenella sp. | reverse complement strand
GGACTCGAATGGAAGTATACAAGGGGCGACGACCCTGCGGCGGCGCTGTTTGCCGACGGCAAGCAGGCGGAACTGCGCTATGAAAAGAAGGACGGCGAAGCCGTAATTTACAGGGTGGGATTGCCCGAAATACCTGCGTCGCATAACTATCTTTCGATAGATACGACCAAATTCGACGGCGGCGTAAAGACGGAAACGGACGACGGCACGCCCGTAACGGACTGCACCGCGCCCGGCACGTATAAGACGACCGTCGCGCTTAAAACCACTTCCAATTACCTTTTCGACGACCCGACGGCGGTTGACAATATTTCCGCAGACAAAATGTCTGGCGAGGTTACGATAACCTGGACGGTAGGCAAGGGTAAAGTAGATATTTCCAAGGTAAAAGTGCAATACGGCTGGATTAACGACGACACCGGCGAGATTGACTGGTTCGACTTCGACGAGAAAAATCCCCCTGTATTCAACCCCGACAGCCCCGTTTCTATAAGAATCAAACCCGAAACTTATCCTGACGGAATAACCAAGGCGGAGATTACCGCAAACGATTACGCCGGCGACAGAGACGTGCCCGGCACGCTTGCGGCAAACGTTAAATATACGCTTGACCCTAACTACGTATATATAAAGGAAGGCACTACGGCGGAAATTTCCGGCTCGTTTACCGACAAGGTAAGCATAACGCTTTCCAAAAAGAAAATTAAGATAAACTGGACGCTTGACACCGTTAAGAACGCGGACGGAAACGAGGTTCTCGACGAGAACGGAGTGCCTTATCAGATTTACGTGCTCGACTTCGGCTCCGACCCCGACAATGTTAAAAAGTTTGTCAAGTACGAGTATCTGAAAGCCGACCCTTCGGACACGACCGACCCGACGCTGGCGACGCCCGTTCCCGAGCAGGCGAGCGGCACTACGACCAACGCGCAGCTTGATTATCTTATAGACGTGGACGGCGCGGGCAAGTTTAACGGCGGAAGCTCGACTAAGTCTATACCCATATTCGTCAAGGCGGTGCTCGATACCACCGTCGCCGGTTACGAGTATTACGAGTTTGAAATTCCCGACGGCAGTAACGCGGATTACCAGTTTACGAAGCTCGGACAAAAGAAGAACGCCGTTAAGGTGGAGCAGTTAAAGGACAAGCTTGTTTACGGCACTGCCGTCGCAAGCCCTGACGAGCTGTATTCGCTCACCAAAAACGGAAGCAAATATTCCGAAAGCGTGTACAACGCCGTTATATACAAAGGTTCGGACGATACAAACGCGGTTGCGGTCAAGGACTTCGACTTTTCGACGGCGGGCGTGGGCGTTTATACCATAAAATTCTCGCTTAAACCCAGCGTTGCGGACAGCGACGCGCTTGGAAAGACAAGCCTTACGCTTGAAATAACCAAAAAGCCGATAGAGGTTCCTTCCGTTACCGGAAGAATAGAATTCAACGGCGAAGAGCTTGCGTTTGCGGATTATCTGGACGCGAAGTATAAGGAATATCTCGACGCGGGCATTATAAGCGCGGTCGGCGGCAGAACGGGCGCAAGAAACGTTTCCGCCAACGGCGCGTACGTTGCGACAATAGAGATAGTAAACGAAAATTACATGTGGAAGCTTCCCGAAGAAGCGGAAGCAACGCCGTCCAAGTCGATTGCAAGGGTAAGCCTTGCCGCGGACGAGGCTTCTTCCTCGGTAACTTTAAACGCGGCGGCAAGCGAGGCTTCTTACAGCTGGAACGTGGCGCCTTTCAGGCTTACGTCCGACATCGTCACTACCTCCGGCAAAAACGGCGCGGCGATAAACCTTACCAAGCTTCCCGAATGGGCAAGACAGCTTATAACGGACGGCAGACTTACGGCGGGGCTTAAATATTACGTCGACGAAAACTGCACGGAAGAAGCCGCAACCGACGACAGCGGAAATTACATTCTCGAAAAGAAGATGTCGTATTACGTTAAACCGGTTATCGGCGCGGGCGAAAACGGCGACGACAGCGGAAACTTCACCTTCTCAACGGACGACAGCGTAACCAACACGCCGGCAAAGGCGGTAACGTACAAGGTACCGCAAAGCGGAGCGGCGGCGGCGCTGGGCAATATAAAAGACTTCGTAACCAAGACCTGGCTGGGGCTTCCCGTATGGGCATGGATGGCGATAGGTCTTGCAGTGCTTATACTTCTTATAATAATAATCGCGGTAGCGGTTAAACGCAGTAAAAACAAAGCCGCGCGCGAAGAAAAGAAGGCCGCCAAGGAAGCGGAGCGCGCGCGTCTGGAAAGCCAGCGC
>CAJTRW010000059.1 GCA_910578765.1 uncultured Christensenella sp. | reverse complement strand
GGACGAGGACGGATTTCTCAAAACAACGGATATCCGTTGTTTTGCCGTCCGAGATAAGCAAACGTATAGCAACACGTTTGCGTGCCCGAAACCGCGGTTTTCTTTGCCGCGGTTGAGACAGCTCCGCGTAGCGGTGATGAGGGGCTTTATTAATTTCCCCTCATCCGTCCTGACCTAACGGTCAGTCCACCTTCCCCCTCGGGGGAAGGCTAAATACAACAACCGCGTATTACAGTATCCGAAAAGTACATTGACTTTCGGACGGATTAATTAAATTTTTTAAAGGGCGAGAGAGATTATCTCAACAGTCTTTCTTTGTGAATAGACGAGCGTTGCCTCTCTGCAAACAGCGGACACCCGCTGTTTGCGCAACGTGCCCTTTATAATCTTTGTGAAGGGAACCGCCGTCATGCCCCCTACATTGGGGCGCAACCGACCCGACCTTAACGCGACGGCGCGTTTTAAACGCGCATTCGGGTTATTTGCTTTTTCGTAAAGCGGTCGGGTTTTTTGCAAACAAATTATGCAATAAAAATTTAATTTTGCTATTGAATATTATATTTCGGTATGTTATAATTATTTGGTAAAAATTACCTTAAACGTGATTTTTTACTGTCAAAAAGGGGGAATAATTATGAAAGACTGCAACTGCGGTTACTGCGTAGGCGGCGAGCCGCTTGCCAAATTCGGTATAAAAATTTGCGATTTGGGCGTAAGCCAACTTATTCTTTTCAAGGAGCAGTCAAAACGCGGAAGATGTATCGTCGCATACAAAGACCACGTAAGCGAGATAGTAGATATTTCCGACGCGGAAAGAGACGCGTTTTTTGCCGACGTAGCCAAAGCCGCAAGGGCCATACACAAGGTTTTCAAGCCGGACAAGCTAAACTACGGTGCGTACGGCGACACTGGCTGCCACCTGCACATGCATCTGTGCCCGAAATATAAGGACGGCGACGAATGGGGCGGAATTTTCCAGATGAATCCGCAAAAAGTATTCCTCACCGACGAAGAATACGCAAAAATGATAGGCGACATTAAAGCCGCGCTGGAAAACTGATTTCAAGGAGCGATAAATGGCACATAACGTAATAGCGGAAGCAAAACGCTGTCTTAACTGTAAAAATCCCTTATGCCGTAAAGGCTGCCCGATTAACACGCCCATACCTCTCATGATATCATCATTTCTGAACGGAGACATGAAAGCCGCGGGCAAAATGCTTTTCGACAACAACCCCCTTTCCGCAGTCTGCTCTATAGTCTGCAACCACGGCAACCAGTGTCAGGGACACTGCATACGCGGAATTAAGGGCGAGCCCGTCGAAATAAGCACGATTGAAAACTTTATTTCCTCCGCCTATCTTGACAGCGCCGTTTTGGACAAAGCCGAGCCGAACGGTATTAAAGTCGCGGTCGTAGGGTCGGGCCCCGCGGGCATAACCATCTCAATAAAAATGGCTCAACTCGGCTATGACGTCACTATTTTCGAGTCGAAATCGGAAATAGGCGGCGTGCTCAGGTACGGCATACCCGAGTTCAGACTTCCGAAAACAATAATAGACAGATACGAAACGCTTTTGCGAAAGCTTGGCGTTAAAATTAAATTCAACGTTACGATAGGCAAGGCTTTCGGCGTGGAAGAACTGTTCCGCGACGGCTTCAAAGCCATATCCATAGGCACGGGCGTTACCTGGCCGATAGCCCTGAACATTAAGGGCGAAACGTTAGGACACGTGCATTACGGCGTTCACTTTTTGGAGCGCCCCGACGTTTACGAGCTGGGCGACAGCATGATTGTAATAGGCGCGGGCAACGTTGCAATGGACGTAGCGCGCACGGCTTTGCGGCGCGGCGTTAAGGACGTGAAAATAACCGTAAGAAGCGACAGATACACGGCAAGCAAGGAAGAAAAAGAATATGCGGAAATAGAAGGCGCGCAGTTTATTTACAATAAGGCGCCCGTGGAAATTACGGACGAAGGCGTGCTTTTCGCCGACACTGTCTGCGACGAAAACCACCGCGTCATTTCCACCTCCGACAAGACCGAGCTTATGAAAGCCGACACTGTTATGATTTGCGTATCGCAAAGACCTTCTAACCTGATACTTACCCAGACCGAGGGGCTTGAAATTAACGAGCGCGGTCTTGCAAAGATTAACGAGGACGGCTCCACCAGCCGCCCGGGGCTGTTTGCTTCCGGCGACGTAGTGCGCGGCGCCAAAACGGTTGTGGAAGCGGCGGAAACCTCCAAGCGGGTAGCCTTCGCAATGGACAATTATCTGAAAAATTTACCCAAGGAATAAAAAACCTTCCCTCTTTGGGGAAGCCTTAAAATTAAAATGAAGCCGCGCGGCGAATGC
>CAJTRW010000058.1:1841-2378 GCA_910578765.1 uncultured Christensenella sp. | reverse complement strand
AGCATGAACTTGTGATGGCAATCGCTTACACGATATTTGTATCTGCATGCTCTATAGGGCATATCTATGATTTGATTGTGTCATCTACGATCTTATAAGGTGGTGATGATTTGGACGATAAGCTCATATTAAAAAACAATCTCAAGAAAGCACGAACAGAACGGAAGCTATCGCAAAACCAACTGGCAGAGATGGTTGGTGTGTCACGTAATACAATCAGCTCTATTGAAACAGGACAGTTCAACCCTACAGCTAAATTAGCGTTGGTTCTGTGTATTGCTTTAGATAAAAAATTTGAAGAACTATTTTATTTTTAATCGAAGGCAATATCTAAAGAAACACCCTGCAAGACGCAAACACTAATCAGCGTGAAAGATTTGAATGTGTCTATAATCCCGTAGAAAGTAGCGCAACCAGCCGGAGCAGTCAACGGTCAAGATGAACGGCGCATACGCGCCGCCGTTGACAGCCCCGCCTGTTTCCGCTGATGGGTAATCAAGGAAGCGACAGACTAAAGTGCTGTCGCTCCCCTCACAT
>CAJTRW010000058.1:768-1831 GCA_910578765.1 uncultured Christensenella sp. | reverse complement strand
CTTGCCGCCAGTCCGGGGAGGGTGTTCACAAAGGCGCAAATCTTTGAAGCCGTGTGGAGCATGGAAAGCGAAAGCTGCCAGTCAAACGTGGCAAATGTGATATGCAATCTACGGAAAAAGATAGAGCCGGACAGCCGCCGCCCCACCTACATAAAGACCGTTTTAGGCATAGGCTACAAGTTTACTTCCGGGGAATAACAACAGGATAACCGCCGCTATTGGCGAAGATACGAAACAGGAAATCAAGGAAAAAGGTTTCCTGTTTTTTTGCGCCTATTTTTGGCAAACCGTACATTCCCGTTGTAGTAGGGAGTGACGGGGAAGTTTGCCCTAAAAAGTTTCGACGGATTTAGCAAATCGACATGGGGCTACCGTAGTAGTGATGAAAAAAGCAAAGCGGGAGTTTGCCCGAAACGGGCTTGTCTGCCGTAGTAGTGATGAAGAAATCAAAAGAAGCGTTTGGCATTTCTCCGCTTTTATCGTGGAGGGGAACAAAGGCGGGCAAGACACGCCGCCGCAATCGCTATATTGACGGAAACCAGCCAAGCTGCCCCTTGTGGATTGCCGCAAAGTCAGACACAGAGGAAACCGGCAGTTTCTTAGAGCAAGATTCTACCACAGTACCAAATTTCGCTAACCGCTCATTTTGTCCTATGGGAATCTTGTTGGGGTTGCCACCCCAAGCCCGCCTTTTTGCGGCTTGCGCCGCTTGAAAAAATCCACCCACGAAAGGAGGTTCACAGCCATGAAAAGATACAACACGCCCCACCGTCACCGGGTAATCAAGACACGCTTGACCGAGGAAGAATACGCCGAGTTTTCCGAGCGTGTCACCCTCTGCAAAATGAGCCAAGCCGAGTTTATCCGGCAAGCCCTTATCAAGTCAAGCATACGCCCGGTTATCACCGTTTCCCCGGTCAATGATGAATTGCTCTCTGCCGTTGGGAAACTTACAGCCGAGTACGGGAAAATCGGCGGCAACTTGAATCAGATTGCCCGCTGTCTGAACGAGTACGGCGCACCTTATAACGCCCTCTCCCAAGAGGTACGAGCCGCCATATCC
>CAJTRW010000058.1:484-758 GCA_910578765.1 uncultured Christensenella sp. | reverse complement strand
ACAACAGCATAAATAATGTTGCACATTTTTCTTGCCACAGCGCCGATGCAGGTTAAATGATGCTTGCCTTCCGCCCTCTTCTTCTGGTAATAGGCACTTAATACAGGGTCTTTAAAGGCGGCGACCAGGGCGGCTTGAAAAATGGCTTTTCGCAGGTATGGTGATCCACGTTTGCTCATTACATTGTGGACTGCTTCAAATTCGCCCGACTGCGTAACCGTGGCATCAAGCCCGGTAAAGGCCACCAGTTTTCTGGGACTGTCAAATTTAGAAA
>CAJTRW010000058.1:0-477 GCA_910578765.1 uncultured Christensenella sp. | reverse complement strand
CTGAACGAGTACGGCGCACCTTATAACGCCCTCTCCCAAGAGGTACGAGCCGCCACAGCGGAGCTTGCCGCCTTGAAGTTTGAAGTCTTGCAGAAAGTAGGTGAAGCCGTTGGCAACGTTCAAACATATCAGCTCTAAAAATGCCGACTATGGGGCGGCTGAACAGTACCTAACCTTTGAGCATGACGAGTTTACCATGAAGCCCACACTGGACGGAAACGGGCAGCTTGTTATCCGTGACGATTACCGCATATCCTCTCTGAATTGCGGTGAGGAAGATTTTGCAATCGCCTGTATGCGCTCCAATCTGAAATACGGCAAGAACCAAAAACGGGAGGACGTAAAGAGCCACCACTATATCATCAGCTTTGACCCCCGTGACGCACCCGACAACGGCTTGACCGTAGACCGGGCGCAAGCGTTGGGCGAGGAATTTTGCAAGACGCATTTTCCCGGACACCAAGCGTTGGTATGCAC
>CAJTRW010000057.1 GCA_910578765.1 uncultured Christensenella sp. | reverse complement strand
ATTCGGGTTATCAGCTTTTTCGTAAAGCGGTCGGGTTTTTTTCATTTAAAAAAATATTTGCGCGTCTGTACTTTAATTTTTATTAAAAGAGTAGCGTTTGTTAACGGTTATGCTATTGATTTAATAAAATATATATGGTATAATATACCTAATTAAAAAAAAGGAGTTTTTATATGGCATCCAAAAAGAAGTTTTTAAGTGTAAGATTTCTGCTTTCGGCGGCTGCGGCTTTGCTTGCGCTTGTGGCGATTTTTCTTATGTTCGCGCCCGCGGCGGTATGCGAGATTATACCCGAAACCTCGTTGACGAAAGCGCAGACCGTCAATTATACGGGTATTCAGCTTACGTTCGGTTATACGGAAACAACTACGGTTCCCGTAATCGGAACGGAGGTTAAGACGGAGATATTTAAATTTTCGTTTGCAAACTTTTTACCTTACATACTGCTTGCCGCGGGCATAGCTTTCAGTGTTCTTACGGCGTTTGGCAAGTTGGGCAAAATTTCCCCGATAGTAGCGGCGGCTTGCCTTGTGGTTGCGGGCGTGCTGTTCTTCCTCGCACCCGATATGTGTGTTCCCGCTTCGGACAATAAGGAACTTGTAAAGAACTTAAAGGACAGTCTTTCGCTTGCTTCGGGCGCTATCGTTGCGGGCGTGCTTTCCGTAATAGCCGCGTTGCTTGCGCTTGTTCCCTTATTTTTGAAAAAAGGTAAAAGATAAAGCCGTATTCACAAATATAAATTACATTTCTGTATTTTGTAATAAAAAATATTGACAAAAATATAAAAAAGTAATATTATGGTTTTGAAGTTTAAGCTTCATAAAAATACTTTCGGAGGAATGGAATGAAAAAGTTGGTTTTGGGAATTTCGACAGCTCTGCTTACCGTTATAATGTGTATGGCGTTTGCGGGCTGCGCGGGTAAGGTTAAAGGCAAAACTTATGTGTACGAGAAGTATGAAATCACTTACGCTGACGACGTTAACGAGATATTAAAAGGCGTTTGCGATACGGCTGTGGCAACGTTTGCAACGGGCTTAAAGGGCTCTGAAATTCAGTTCAAGGACGACGGAACCGTCGTTATGGCGGAAATTTCGTACAAATACGAACAGGACGGTAAAACCGTAACCGTGAAAAACGGCGACGTAAAGCTCGGCGAATATCAGGTTTCCGGCAAAAAATTGGAAACCACTTTATCTTCCGAAAAAGTAGGAAACATTTCCGGCTTGAAAAGCTTGAAAATAGTTTACAAACAGAAATAACCGATATAAAAAATCTCCGCTTTGCCGCGGAGATTTTTTATTTGCTATTGCTTTTTGTTAAGTTATGTATTATAATTGAAACAGCGGCTTTGGGAGCCGCAAAAAAATTCAGGGGAAACAAAATGAAAAATGTTATCGTAGGACAATCCGGAGGTCCTACTTCGGTTATCAATTCTTCGCTGCTCGGCGTGTTTAAAACGGCAAAGGACAGGGGCGCCGACACAGTTTACGGCATGGTTCACGGCATCAAAGGGCTGTTGGACGGTGATATCGTAGACCTTTCCGCAAGAATCAAAAACGATTTGGATATGGATTTACTTAAAAGAACGCCGTCCTCCTTTTTGGGAAGCTGCCGCTATAAACTGCCCGACATAAAGGGGAACGAAGATACTTACGATAAAATATTCGCCATACTGAAAAAGCTTGAAATTTACGCGTTTTTCTATATCGGCGGCAACGACTCTATGGATACGATAATGCGCCTTACGGACTATGCGGAAAAAATAAAAAGCCCCATAAAGTTTATAGGCGTACCCAAGACGATAGACAACGACTTGGCGGTGACGGACCACACCCCCGGTTACGGCAGCGCGGCGAAGTACATTGCGACAACCACCAAGGAAATTATCCGCGACGGTCTCGTTTACGACTACCCCGTTGTTTCCGTTGTGGAAGTAATGGGGCGAAACGCAGGTTGGCTTACGGCGGCTTGCGCGCTTGCGAAAGGCGAGGACTGCGAGGGGGTAGACCTTATTTACCTGCCGGAAGTCACATTCGACGTGGATAAATTTGTAAAAGATGTGGGAAAGCTTTTGAAAGAGGAGCGCTCCGTCGTTATAGCCGTTTCTGAGGGGGTCAAGGTTGCTGACGGAAGATACGTTTGCGAGCTCAGCGACCACGTGGATTACGTCGACGCTTTCGGTCATAAACAGCTTGCGGGCACCGCAAGATACCTTGCCGGCAAGGTTGCGGAAAAGTACGGCGTAAAGACAAGGGCAATAGAGCTTTCCTCCCTGCAACGTTGCGCGGCGCACATTCAGGCGAGAATAGACGTAACCGAAGCCTTCAACTGCGGCGGCGCGGGCGTCAAAGCCGCTTTCGAGGGGAAAAGCGGCAAGGTCATAACCCTTAAAAGGGTGTCCGAGGACCCGTATATGTGCATAACGGAGGAGGCGGATGTTCACCTTATCGCAAACGTGGAAAAGAAAGTCCCGCGCGAGTGGATAACCGACGACGGAACCAACGTAAAGCCTGAGCTTGTGCATTATATACTGCCTTTGATTCAGGCGGAAATAACGCCGCTATGGATAAACGGTCTGCCCAGACATATAAGACTGCACGCAAACTCTTTAAAAAAATAAAAACTTTTAAATTAAAGCCTTCCCCGCAGGGAAGGCTTTTTTACTTTTAAACCCGACCGCTTTACGAAAAAGCTGATAACCCGAATGCGCGTTTAATACGCGCCGTCGCGTTAAGGTCGGGTCGGTTGC
>CAJTRW010000056.1:1471-2995 GCA_910578765.1 uncultured Christensenella sp. | reverse complement strand
GTTTCACAGAATGTGCTTGGGATGCTTGGCATTTCGGTGTATATTCTTGCGGATACTTTTTTTGTAACGAAACGAGGTTTAATTCATTAGTTTAAATTCAAATGTCTGAAAAAAGTCAAAGCACTTGGTGATTTATATTATGATAGCACTTTTTAGACAGATAGAATATTTTACTCATTTAATCTTTTGCACTCGGAGAACCATAGGGCTTTCCGTAAAAATATAAAAATATGGTTTAGTCGATTGAAAAAATTTTTTTATTATGATATAATTTTAAAACGAAATTTAATTCGCTGCTAAAAAATAAAAAAAGGAGACCCAAGTTATGATTTTTGAATTAAAACAATATGACACAACGCTTATTGTTTTTAAATTTGAAGAAAGACGCTATGAAGGTCAAGCGTGTCGAATTATTTCTATAAACGAAAATTATAAATATCTTTTGCCAATAGGAATGACAATATCAGATGAAGGATTATTAGCTTGGCTAAAAACACGAGTTGTACCTAAAAACAGGGAGTTCGTTCATCAAATATTATCTCGTTCAGGTTTATCTGAAAACGATACGCTTGGTATAATTAAGCTGTGTAAGGGGTTATCTCTTAATGACAGCTATTGGATGGTTGAACAAGGTTTTGAAGGCAAATTTAGCAAGTATAATCTATATGAAAATAGCTTTTCTAATGCTCTTGCACTTATTGCTTATACTGGTTATGGCACTAGCACAAAAAAGCAATTCACTTCATCACCCGAATTTACTACAAATGGAATGTTAAGAAAATGTTGGAGAAGGATTAATAAAAAAATTTTTCTTTACAAAGGTGGCACTTCTGGTGGTGCAAACACAGGGAAAGAGCCATATTCTGAATTTTATGCTGCACAGATTGCTGAAAGAATGGGACTAAATCATGTTTCATATGGGCTTGCAAAGTGGAAAAATTTACTTTGTTCGGTATGTGAATTATTCACTGATATTAAAACCTCATATGTTCCTATTTATCGCTTTGTCAATGATGGAACCTTGCCTGAGGTCGCAAATTATCTTAAATCATTGGGAGGAAAATACTATAATGAATTTGTCGATATGCTTATTTTTGATGCATTAATATATAATTCTGATAGGCATTTAGGTAATTTCGGTTTAATGGTGGATAATCATACAAATAGACCAATTGCTTTCGCTCCGATTTTTGATAACGGACTTTCACTTTTCAATTTTGCGATGGATGATGAAATAGAGAACTTAAAAGAATATTCAAAGTCGAGGCCGTCTGCATTTAAAGCAACATTTAATCAAATCGCTGAGGATTTTATTTCCGAACGGCAAAGGGAAAAGTTGAGGAAAATGATTAATTTTAAATTTTCAAAACATGTAAAATATAATTTATCTCAACGTAGACTCAGTAAAATTGAGGAGTTTTTGCAAATTCGTATTAATGAGTTGTTAAATATTAAAAAATAAAAAGAATAACAAAAAAATAGCTAATAGAAAGTTTAAAAACATTGTGTCGTATAATTTTATCG
>CAJTRW010000056.1:0-1461 GCA_910578765.1 uncultured Christensenella sp. | reverse complement strand
CAATGTTTTTTAGTTAATAAAAATATATAAATTATTTATAATTAATAAGGTGATAACAATTAGATACTTTTAACACAAAGATTTAAAGAAAGATAAATTATTTTATAAAGCAATAAAAAGTTATAGAGGAGGTAATTTGATTTCTACATATATGCAAAATCAGAAGAAAGTGCATCGGAATCTGAGATTGCTATGTATATATCTGTATTGAATTCTAATGTAAGAGAATTAACAGCTTTTTCCCAACCTTTGACTTGTTGTATTTCATCGAAGAACAAGTAATTCTTATTGTCGGGCTTTATATTTCTAAATACAAAGTTGTAAACTTGACTTTATGTCCTAAAAATAATATAATATAAATCGTCTATGAGCAAAATTTCTTTTATATCATTTTGTGTTGAATATTATGCCGAACATATCAACAAGCCGAGTAATGAAGTCTACGAGCTGTTCAAGAAAGAAAAGATTATTGAATTGTTGGAAAATGACTACGAAGACTTGCACGGTATGGGGATGGAATATTTAATGCAATTATTCGATGATTATCTTGGAGGTGTGAAATGATATTATATCACGGAACAACACTTGAAATAGTAACTCCTCAAATAATTAAAAGCGAACTCGGACGCGATTTCGGTTTTGCTTTCTATACAACTGATATTAAAGAACAGGCTGAACGCTGGGCAATCAGAAAAGCCAAGATTTTGTCCAAAAAGAAAGATAGTATATTTGTTCCTGCAGTAGTTAATATTTATGAATGGACTCCTTCTGAAGAAACTTTGAAAAAAGAGTTTTCAGGAGCTTCAATGGAATGGCTTGAACTCGTTGTAAATTGCAGAGGCAATATAGAGTTTAAACATGGTTATGATATAGTCAGCGGTAAAATTGCAAACGACAATGTAGGCGAAACCGTATCCTACGTAATGCAAGGAATAATGCGTAAGGAAGATGCCGTTGAACGGTTGAAGTTTGAAAAGATAAATAATCAGATAGCCTTTTGTAGCGAAAAATCATTAAATGAATTAAGGTTTATTAATAGCTATCAAGTGGAGATGAAGTAGTATGGCTCATTCTACGGTCAGGGCAACTATATTACCCGAAATAATAAAATTAATATGTGCCAATAAAAACGTAACCGAGAGGGAGGCTTTGGATATGTTCTATTCATCAGCTACCGGTTCAAGTTTTGCAGATGATGATTCCGGACTTTTTGGGCAGTCACCGCTTTATATTTATGGCTTGTTTACGCAAGAAGCAGAATAATAAGTAGATGTCCCTAATTTAGGAAGGTTTTGTCGAAAAACATTTTCAAAAGATTGTCGAAAGTTTTTACATTTAGTGAAACTACACGAATTATAGAAAATTTATATTTGTAACTTATTGACATTTACCCACGTGTTTGTTAACGATCCAACGCGTGGTTATGGAATAGGTATCGATAATATGTTGAATGCCTATTAA
>CAJTRW010000055.1 GCA_910578765.1 uncultured Christensenella sp. | reverse complement strand
TATTAAGACCGTCGAAAATATACGATAAAAGCGAATCCGTCTCCTAATGGAAACGGGTTCGCCTTTAACTTGTTTGGTGACCCGTGCGGGAATCGAACCCACGATACCACCGTGAAAGGGTGATGTCTTAACCTCTTGACCAACGGGCCTTATAAAGCGCTTTTGCGCTGTTTTGTTCGGCTGTAGCCGAGTTATTTATTTCGCGCAAAGCGGAAATTTCTTGGTAGCGACGGGTGGATTCGAACCGCCGACCTGCCGGGTATGAACCGGCCGCTATAGACCAACTAAGCTACGTCGCCATATGCCGCCTTGCGGCGGATTTTTTTGGTTGCGGGGGCGGGATTCGAACCTCGCGACCTCCGGGTTATGAGCCCGACGAGCTACCTGGCTGCTCTACCCCGCGATATTACCTTTTTGACAAGGCTTTATTATTCTATTAAATTAACTTAATTTTGTCAACTGTTTTTACGCTATAACAAAAATTTTATTTTTTATTCGCTCCGCTATTGCAAGCGTGGTATCCGTATGCTATAATTTGCATATGAACTGTGAACTTTCAAAATATGCCGGAACCAAAATTTGCGTCGCCGTTTCGGGCGGCAGGGACTCCATGGCTCTTATACATTATATATATACTCACGCGAGCGAATACGATATTACGCTTACGGCGCTTAACTGCGACCACAAAATACGCGGCGAAGCTTCCGCGCGCGACAGCGCGTTCGTGCGCGGTTATTGCGAAAGGCTTCAAATTCCTTTACTGACTTTTTCCGAGGACTGCTCCGCGCTTGCACAGGAAACGCATACAAGTCTTGAAACGGCTGCGCGCAATTGGCGGAGGGAGTGCTACGTAAAGGCGGCGCGTGCATTTTCTGCCGACGCCGTGGCGACTGCTCACCACATGAACGACAACGCCGAAACCGTGCTTTTCAACCTTTCGCGCGGCGGTGCGGTTTCCGGCGCGGCAGGCATAACCGACACCGAATTTCGCGGCGTTAAAATTATCCGTCCGCTAATCGGCTGTGCCCGCTTTGACATAGACGCATATGTTTCGGAGCACAACATTCCTTATGTTGAGGACGAAACAAACTTCATTGCCGACTGCACGCGCAACCGTATCAGACTTAACGTTTTGCCGGAGCTGGAAAAAGCCGTTCCTTCCGCGGCGGAGGGGCTGTACAGGTTTTCCCGTCTTGCCGCCGAGGACGAAAAATATTTCACCGACCTTATAAAGAAAAACGCGCTTGTCGTGGAAAAGCCTTACGGCGCCGAAATCAAGCTTTGTCCGCAGGCGGTGGTGTTCCGGCGCGCTGCGGCATATGCGGTAAAAAACATATGCGTCAGAAAGGATTATACTTCCGAGCATATGCAAACCCTCTACAACCTGCAATTTGCAGAAAACGGAAAAAAGTTCGGCTTTCTGGGCTTGACCGCGTTTAAAGAAAATGATAAAATAGTTTTAACCGAAAACGCAGAGCCGCCTTCCGGCGAAATTCCGTTTAATTGCTATGACGGAACGCAGTTTTTCGGTCAACGGCTGATAATTTCCGTCACGCCGGCGGAAGGCAAAATTCTTACCTTCGACCGCGACGAAATTCCCGACTCCGCCGTAATCCGTTTCATGCGCGACGGAGACGTGTTTACAAAATTCGGCGGCGGCACCAAAAAGCTGGGCGATTATTTTACCGACAAAAAAATTCCGTTGCGTCTGCGCAGGTTCATACCGGTAATTGCGGACGGTAACGAAGTCCTCGCCGTTTGCGGCGTGGAAATTTCGGACAAGATAAAGCTTACCCCCGACACGCGGGAAACGTTTTACATTTCCTGCGCCGACTATACAAATGCATAAGCCGACAAAGGAGGAATAACTATGCAAGAAATACGCGACATAGAAGACAAGTACAAAAACCTGTTGATAGGCAGACTTTCCGCGGATACCCGTCTTTCAGTCACCTGTCCGGACTTTAAGTATCCCGCGCCGCTTTTCGTCTACGTAAAATCCGTCAAGACGGAAAAGACAATCGCCGTCCGTTTAGACGGTGTGGACAAAACAATGCGCTTTTGGGATTACGTCGACGACGATTATTCCGAAGAAGACGGCGTTTGGGCGGAAATGACCGAAGAAGGGCTTGAAAAATTTATTAAAAAGCTTTATACGGTTATGAACAAAGCGTTCGATATAGAGTTTTTTTCCGCCGACGGCGAGTGCGACGATTATCTGTCCGGTATCGCAGGCTTTGAGTTCACTGCGGAAAACGCTTGTAAAGCCGTAAAAAAAGCCGGCAGACAGGTTGACTTCGTAATTGCCAAATTTTCCGATTTCTTCGGGGAAGTGCAATACGCTTTCGATAAAAGTTTCAGACAGGTTACTCTGAAAAAATAAAATTATCTTTTTTACTAAGGAGAGAATATGCATAAAGATTGCGAGCGTATCATGCTCACCGAAGACCAACTCCGCGCGCGCGTAAAAGAAGTAGCGTTGCAGGTTGACGAAATTTACAAGGACAAACGCCCTTTGGTTGTAGGTATTTTAAAGGGAAGTATAATTTTCTATTCCGATTTTATACGTTTTCTTACCATGCCGGTAGAGCTGGACTTTATGGCGGTTTCGTCGTACGGCTCGGGCGCAGTTTCGTCGGGTAAGCTGAATATTAAAAAGGACCTTGACAGGGACGTCGCGGGCAGGGACGTTATTATCGTAGAGGACATAATAGACAGCGGCTTCACGCTTGCCAATTTAAAAGCGCTTTTGACCGAGCGCGGCGCGGCTTCGGTTATGATAGTCACACTTTTAAACAAAAAAGACCGCCGCGAGTACGACATTGCCCCCGACTACAACTGTTTTGATATCGAAAACGAGTTTGTTGTCGGCTACGGGCTGGACTATAACGAGCAGTACCGCTCGTTACCTTATATAGGAATATTAAAAAGAAGCGTTTACGAAAAATAAACAATCCGCTTTAATGTCGCCTGAATAAGTCTTTAATGTCATCTTGAACGAAGTTAAGGGTTTCATTGTCATTTTGAGTGAAGCGGCGGATTTCATTGTTATCATGAATAAGTTTTTACTGTCATCCTGAGCGTCAGCGAAGGATCTGAAAGGGTTAGATTCTTCGGCAAGCCTCAGAATGACGGAAAGGGCAGTAAGCCTCGGAGTGACGGAATGGCAGTAAGCCTTCTCCCGTGGGAGAAGGTGTCGCGTAAGCGACGGATGAGGGGCAGGGTA
>CAJTRW010000054.1 GCA_910578765.1 uncultured Christensenella sp. | reverse complement strand
GTAAAAAAGCCTTCCCTGCGGGGAAGGCTTTAAAGTTATCTTTGCTTTAAAGTTATATAATTTCTTTTCGGTTGGACGCACTCGTACGCGGGGCGGATTATCTTTCCGCCGCACACAAGCTCCTCCATACGGTGCGCGCTCCAGCCTGTAATACGCGCTATGGCGAATATCGGCGTAAACAGCGCTTCGGGAAGGTTTAGCATCGAATAGACGAAGCCGGAATAAAAATCCACGTTGGGCGTTACGGGGCGTGAAAGATTTTTCTCCTCCATGATAAGCTCCGACGCGGCTTTGGCGACAAGGTTGTAAAGGGCAAATTCTTCTTCGCGCTCCTTTTCTGTCGCAAGCTTTCCCGCATAAACTTTGAGAATTTCCGCCCTCGGGTCAGACAGCGTATAAACCGCGTGACCCATGCCGTAGACCAAGCCCGTCCTGTCGAAAACCTTGCCTGCAAGTATCTTGCGTACATAGTCGTAAATATTTTTTTCGGTTTTCTGTTTTACGTTTTCCTTAATGTTTTCAAACATGCGCGTGACCATAACGTTCGCGCCGCCGTGCTTTGGACCCTTTAAAGAACCTAAAGAAGCAGCCGTAGAGGAATAAGTGTCCGTGCCTGTGGAAGTGGCAAGGTGTGTCGTAAACGTCGACGCGTTGCCGCCGCCGTGGTCCGCGTGCAAAGTCAAACACACGTCCAAAACCTTTGCTTCCAAATCCGTAAAGCCGTTGTCTTTCCTAAGCGCGTGCAAAATATTCTGCGCGGTGGAGTATTCGCTTATCGGTTTATGTATTACAAGGGAGCCGTCGTTGGTGTTGTAATACCTGTACGCCCTGTAAGAGTAAGCCGCTATCATGGGAAGCTGCGCTATAAGCTGCAAATTCTGCCTTAACACGTTGGGAAGCGAAACGTTGTCGGGGTCGGGGTCGTAACTGTAAAGGTTTAAAACGCACCGCGCCAGCATGTTCATCATGTCTTTGGACGGTGACTTCATAATCACGTCCCGCACGAAGTTGCGGGGAAGCACCCTGAATTCGGAAAGCATTTCGCAGTAATCGGCAAGCTCGCGCGCGTTAGGCAGTTTTCCGAAAAGTAGCAGATAAGAAGTTTCCTCGAAGCCGAACCTGTTTTCCCCTATGCAGTGCTTGATAAGGTCTTTGACGTCGTAACCGCGGTAACGCAGCACTCCGTCGACAGGAGTCCGCACGCCGTCTATATTCTCCCAAGAGGTGACTTCGGAAATTTCCGTAAGTCCGCAAAGCACGCCTTTGCCGTTCTTGTCGCGCAGACCGCGGAAAACTTCGTACTTTTCGTACATTTCAGTTTCTATATTGTTATTGGAGGCGGCAGTCTTGGCAAGCTCGGAAATTTTATGCGAATATTTTACTATCAGGTTTGCCTCGTTAAAATCCATTGAAATCTCCGCGAAAATTTATTATAATATATTATATCACTTACGTGCGCCTTTGTCAATTTGACTGTTTCGGCGTTTTACGGCGGCATATAAGGGTTATAAATTAATGAGAGGTTATTTTATGCAGCAGGTCAAACTTGTTTCCACCGGAGGGAAACTTACATTCTCGCTTTCGGGCGAAATAGACTCCGCTTCCAGCGAGGATTTTTATGCCGTGGTAAGGGCGGCTTATTTAAACGAGAAAAAGGACGTTGTGTTCGATTGTGCCGCGCTCACTTTTATAGACAGCACAATGCTAGGCACCTTCGTGAAAATTTTTAAGGAGCTTAAAGCGGACGGCTTTAAATGCTCGCTTACAAACGTTCAGCCGAGGATAAGAAAGCTTTTTGAAATTTGCGCCATAGACACAATAATGGAGATAGGAAGATGAAAACTTTCAGCGTGGAATTCAATCTCTGCGACGGCGAATACATGACGGCTTTGCGGCTTGTTGCGGGGGCTGTGGCTTCGGTTGCAAACGCGGACGTCGACACCTTGGAGGATTTTAAGGTGTGCGTTACCGAGAGCGCCATTATACTTAAAAACTGCGGCTTCGAAAGGGTTAAGGGCGTATTCGACGCCAACGGCGTTACCGTCAGCATGCAGGGCTTCGGCGGAAGTCCCGTTGAGGGCGATTGCGGGTTGTCGCTCGCGCTTATAGGCGCCATGGTGAAAAACTGCGACATAGAAAAGAAAGACGGAATAATCTGCAAGGTAACGCTCAAAATATGATTGACGCAAACGAGGCGAACGGTCTGTTCCGCGAATACCGCCGTACGGGCGATAAAAACATTCGCAACAGACTGGTTGAAAATTATATATACATAGCCGAAATTCTCGCCAAAAAGTTTGCCGGCAGGGGGGTGGAGTACGACGACTTGTTTCAGGTCGCGTCGGAGGCGCTTATAACGGGCGTCGAAAAATACGACCCCGATATGGGCACGCAGTTTACTACGTATATAACCCCGACGGTCACGGGAATTATCAAAAATTACTTCCGCGATTACTCCCGCGCGGTAAGGCTTCCGCGCAGGGTGTACGCTTTATCCGCTAAAATCCGTACCGAAACAAACGAGTACTTCAAAGAGCACGGCGTTAAACCTACCGTAAGACAGCTGTCGGAAAAGCTTGGTGTTTCCGAAGAACTTATAATGGAGGCTTTGGAATACCGCGCGCCCGTCAGTCTTGACGCCACCGTAAAGGGCGACGAGGGAGAAGGACTTCTGTACGACGTTATTCCCTATGCCAATAGCGGCTTCGAGTCGTTTGAAGATTCCGAATCTTTAAAAACCGAAATCGAAAAATTAGATCCCACAGAAAAGAAGGTCGTAACATTGAGGTTCGTGCAGGGCAAGTCGCAGTCGGAGGTGGGTAAAATTCTCGGCGTAAGCCAGATGTTCGTTTCCCGCGCGGAAAGAAAAATAGTCGAAAAGCTTAAGGATGCGTTGCTTTGAGTATGATGAAGTTTAAAGTCGACAATTTAAAAAGCATGAATACCGAGCTGAAGCTGTTTTCGGAATATCTCCGTCTTTGCGGCGCCGACGACGACGATATTTTCGCAAGTAAACTGGTCTCTTGCGAGCTGATTACAAACGTAATCCGTCACGGCGGGGACGAGGCGCTTTTTACCGGTATTTTAACTTGCGACAATATAGTTATAACCGTTGCGGCTGACAGCCTTAAAGATTTGGATTTAAACTTCTGTATGCCCAACGCGTTTGCGGAAAGCGGGAGAGGGCTGTATATAGTAAGAAGCTTTTGTAAAGAGATAGAGCGCGGCGAATGCGGCGAAATAAAAGTGACGATAAAAAGATGAACGGACTTGCTTTTCGGCAAGTCCGTAATTTTTGTAAGACCCGACCGCTAAAAAGCAAATAACCCGAATGCGCGTTTAATACGCGCCGT
>CAJTRW010000053.1:291-3519 GCA_910578765.1 uncultured Christensenella sp. | reverse complement strand
CCCTTTCTCTTATCTGTGTGGAACATTCGCTTAAGTCGTACTCTCCCTTTATGTTCCCGTCAACAATGTACATGACCCTTGTACATTTTGCCGCGACCTTAACATCGTGAGTAACGAGCATGATCGTTGTTCCCTCAGAATTTAATTTTACAAGTTCTTCCATTACTTCGCCGGAGGAAGTGCGGTTCAAAGCCCCTGTCGGCTCGTCGGCAAAAATCATTTTCGGGTTGTTTATCATACTGCGGCAAATGCACGCCCGCTGAAGCTGGCCGCCCGAAACCTCGTTGATGTCGTTGTCGGCAATGTCGATAATGCCGAGTCTGCGCATGAAATCCTGGCCGCGCCGCGCCGTTTCCCTGCGGGGTTCACGCTGCTTTTTGGATTGCGTTGCAGGAAGTATGATATTATCCAATATGGTGAGGTTTTTCAGCATATACATTTGCTGAAAGATAAAACCCATTTCGTCAAGGCGCAGGTCTGCAAGTTCTCTTTCGCCCATTTGGGCGATATTCTTACCGCAGAAGCTCACCTCCCCTGCGGTAAGATCATCCATGCCCGAAACCGCATATAGCAGCGTGGATTTGCCGGAACCCGACGGCCCCATAACGGCGACCATTTCCCCCTCGCCCACGTTGAAATTTACGTTTTTCAGAATATTGTTCTGACGCTTGTTCACGATATAGGTCTTGCAAAGATCCTTTACTTCGAGAATATTCATAATTGCTTCTTCCTTTCGTTATTCAATGCTTGCCGTATCGGAGGATTTGATTTTTCTTGTGTACAGAGAGGTCAAAAACGCGCTTATGGCTGTGGCAGTAAGGACGATAAAGGGGAATACCGCGTATATCTCCATGGGGGTTTGCACATATTCCACACCCATTTCAAGACCCATTGACCCGAAAATCGGGTCGAAGCAAAGCTTTGTAAAGGGCATACCAAAAAGTTCCGCAAGAAGTACAGCCGCCGCTGCCGAAATGAAAAATCTTAACGTGTACTGTTCGTATATTTTGGCATTCCTCACGCCTATGGCTTTCATGAGGGCAATCTCCGCCTGCTCTTTTGCGATAAAGGAACGCTCCATAAGCACGGTTATAAGCGCGACTAAAATTGCCGTAAGGGCGGCGGACATTTTTTTCACAGCGTCTATGGCATCACCGACCCCGGTGGTGTCCTTTACGGTTTCGCCCGCTGTTTTAACGCTTGAAAACTTAGGATAAAGCTCCTTAATCTTTTCAATTCTGCTTAATACTTCCTTATCGTCTGGGTCGTCGGTAAATTTTATCTGCGTACCGGGGGAACCGCTTACTGCGATATAGTTTATATCACAGTCGGTATGAACCCTTACGGATATGCCCTGATTGACCATTGCCTGATACAGAGCGGTTATGATGAACTCCGCTGTTTCGCCCGTCGGGTAGGACACAATAACGGTATCGCCTATATCCGCACCCAGCTTTTTTGCCAAAAGGGTTGTCACTGCAATTTCGCCGCTGTTTTGGGGAGGAGTACCCTCTAAATATTCGTACATATCCATTGTTGTTCCCGTACCCTGAAGTATAGCTGTCTTGCTTTCATATTCGCCGTAGCTTATCGTCGTATAAATAAAATATTCTGTCATACATTCCGCGGGCATACCGTTTTCCGCAAGGGTCTGCTCCATATCATCAAGATATTTTTTAACCTTTTCATGTCCGTCCACGGTCATAAATTTCATAGCTTCGTCGCCGATGTCCGTAACGGCGTGGCAGTCCGCCTGCCCGAAATATTTCAGCAGCTTTCCGCTTTTAAGAGACGCCGTGGCATTGGAAAGTATTATCAGCAGAGACATACACAGGAAAAATGTAAGGATGATGACAGCGTAACGTTTAGGACTGCTTACAATATCGTTTGCGGCAAGGAAAACCGTCGTGCCAAGCCGCGATCTTCCAAGGCTCATAACGCCCTTTTTGCGGAAACGTTCTCCCGTCTGCCCGTTTCTAACAGCGTCGATAGGGGACATTTTGCTTACCCTGCCCGTGCAGCCGAGACAGAACAGGAGAATGATAGCCGTTACCAGAACTGCGCAGATAACGTTGACAAAAACGGTATTTCCTTCATTGATAATAATCGAATTTGTTGACAAGCTCATAAGCATTTTGCCAAACGGATAGCTGAACGCTAAACCAATTGCCGCGCCAATAGCGGAAATGGCGAAGTATTTTGTAAGGTACAGCCCTCGGATTTTTATGTTCCGTATACCTATTGCTTTCATAACGCCTATCTCGCGAAATTCCTCGGAGAGAGTAAAAGATATGGTGAATCGCAGCACCGCAAAGGATATGATAATAAGAATAAGGCTCACCACAAGGATAAGACCCGTGATTATCATATCAAAAATATAGGCTTGCCCCAGTATGTCCGTCTCACCCGCAAAGGTAAAACTGTCGGATATATCCGCAATCTGGGACAGAGCCTTGTCAAGATTGGCGGTGTGTATGTATAAGAATTTTCCGCCATACACATTTTTTATCGTCTCGTCGGACATATATTCGTCAAATTCCTCGCCGTTAATGATAAACCTTTTAATGCCTATCAATTCCGTGCCGCAGACAGCGTCCCTGAAACTGCCCGCAAAGGTAAACTCACGACTTACGCCCTCTATTTCGACAGTAATTTTGTCGCCTGCTTTAAGTCCCATGTTTTCCTCTATGTAACGGGCAACGTAAATTTCTCCTTTTGGTACGCTTTTAAGAATACTTTCATCGTCCAGAAAATAATTCATCCCCATATCTCTGTCGCTCTGCAATACTAATATCTGATTGACGTTGGAATCGTCAAGCGGCTCGCCGACCCGCGTAATATTGGACTGGGACATACGGACAAGCTCCTCAATACGGAACTCGTCTATCGCGGAGGCGTTTTCAATCGTCCTGCCAATGTCCTGGTCGGAAGATTTGTTTTCGCTAAACGCGAAATAATTGGGTACGTCTGCCATTTCAAAATAGCTGTCCAGCGCAGTCGTCACCGTGATGATGTTGCTCACGCCTGAGGACATGAACATCGACGCGAGTATAATAAATACCAGCAATATCACGTTCATTGCCCTTTTGCGTTTAAGGTCTTTTTTCAGTATTTGTAAATACATTTCCGCTGCTCCTTTCGCTTTGTGATTCGATTGTAGCATAGAAGTTATTAAATAATCCTTAAATCGGTTCGTGATAATCAAATTCTTTAAGTATTGTCTCTATT
>CAJTRW010000053.1:0-281 GCA_910578765.1 uncultured Christensenella sp. | reverse complement strand
TTAATCAACAGTATACCAGTTCCGCAAATATAATTTCCTCAACTTGTGCTTTGCAGCTATTCATCAATCCCACCCACGCCATTGGGTCATGGGCTTTTAGTTCCTCGGTGGCTCCCGTTGCCTTTGCCATTTCCGGCATCATCTTGTCCAGCCAGTCATGGGCTGTATCCTCAATGTCTATAAGGTGGTCCTGCAATTTGCCGCTGGTGACCAACTCCTGGTAAAAACTGCGCCGGTGCTGCTTCAGATAGCTGCGCCGCAGACTGCCATACTTGCCGATG
>CAJTRW010000052.1:2672-3636 GCA_910578765.1 uncultured Christensenella sp. | reverse complement strand
GTATAACCCTTTTTTTCAAGGTATTTGCGCATAACGTCGTAAATCAACGCCTGATAGCCGTGCCCTATATGCGCCTCGCCCGAAACGGTTATGCCGCACGCGTACATTTTTACCTTGCCCGCTTCAAGCGGCTCAAATTCTTCCTTCCTGCGTGTGAGAGTGTTATAAATTCTCATTGATGCCTCCTCACGAAAACAATCGGCGCTGCGCCCGAGGTGTTTAGTGATTTCGGGGCTCGCCGCCCCGTCCGCGCTGTTAATTGCGCCTTTTACTCTTTAAAAGCGCTTTTAACCACCCTTGCGGGCACGCCTACCGCCGTTGAATACGGCGGAATATCCTTTAAAACCACCGCACCCGCGCCTATTTTCGCGTAGTCGCCTATAACTATGTTGCCAAGCACTTTCGCGCCGGCGGAAATAACGCAATGCTCGCCCACGGTTGGGTGCCGTTTGCCGCTTTCCTTGCCCGTGCCGCCCAACGTAACGCCCTGATAAATTACCGTGCCCGTACCCACGGACGCGGTTTCGCCTATCACCACGCCCGAGCCGTGGTCTATAAACACTCCCGCGGCAATTTGCGCGGCAGGGTGAATTTCCACGCCCGTCTTTCGTCTGGCGTGCTGGGAAACTATGCGTGCAAGCAGCTTTAAACGCATTTTATATAGCCTGTTGGCAAAACGGTGCCAGCTTAGCGCGTGCACCCCCGAATAGGTAAGCCATATTTCAAATTTGCTTCTTGCCGCAGGGTCGTTAACCTTTGCCGCGGCGATATCCTGCCTTAATCTTTTAAAAAACACTATATAATATATGAAATACGCTTTTTTGCCGTTACCTTAATTATATATTAACCACCGTCCAAAATCAAGTTATTACGGGTTTGTTTTGATGTGAAATACGAACATTTTAAAACTTAATTTTTAAACGGTTGTGCAAACCGTTGACATTTTGTTGTTAATATATTACAA
>CAJTRW010000052.1:2096-2494 GCA_910578765.1 uncultured Christensenella sp. | reverse complement strand
CGGGCGCATTATCCGTATCCGCGGCGGCGCTATGTCGGTTAAAGAGGTGCAAAAGGTTTCCGGCGAAGCCTATACCAAAAAAACCACCATTAACACCGACGCGAAGATAGTTATAGCGCAAAAGGCGGCGGGGCTGATTGACGAGGGCACTTGCGTGTTTATAGACGGCGGCACTACTGCGATGTACCTTTCAAAGGAAATGCCCGATTTAAACTGCCACGTTTTCACAAACGGTATAGCGGTTGCTATGGAGCTTGCGCAAAAGAAAAACGTTAATATCACCGTTGTCGGCGGGCAACTTATGAAAGACAACCTTTCCACTTCCTCGCCCGCGGCGCGCGCTTATTTCGACGCTACTAACTTTGAAATTGCCATAGTTTCGGCTACGGCGTTTACTC
>CAJTRW010000052.1:0-2086 GCA_910578765.1 uncultured Christensenella sp. | reverse complement strand
AAGGATTTTCTTGCAACTCGCAGATAGAAAGCGACCTGTTAAAAGACGTTTTCAAAAAGGCGCGTCAGGTTTATATGATGCTTGACAGCTCTAAAATAGGCAAAATCAATCCCTACACCTTTGCAAGAATAGAGGATATCGACGTGCTTATAACCGACGACCATTTCCCCAAAGACTGCAAAGAATTGTTTGAAACGAAAAATATCGTAGTTATGTAAGCGTATAACGACAAAACTCCCCGTCAAACGCCTGTGCGAGTTTCATTAAATCCCAGCTGGTAGCTTTCATATTTTTTCCTCCGCCAACACCGCGGACCAAAGCGGCGCGTTAAATTTTTCGGCGATATGCCCGCACTTACAGGTAAACGAATAAAAAATTTCGTAGCCTTCGCCGTAAAGCGTTTCCAAATTGCCCAACCCCTTGGAAATTATAACGTCGCTTTTATCAAGCAACGTCAAAACCTCTGGCGAAACTTCCTTTAAAAACGTGCCGGGGACGTTGGTGCCGTTATCAATAACTTTTGCAACGCTGTAAAGCCCAATCTGCTCGGCGTCTTTTTTTTTAACGTCGTTTATAATATCGCTTCCGCGCACTACCGAAATTACTTCAATTTGCGGGTACAGTTTTTTTATCGTGCGGATTAAAATTTTATCCAGCACTATTTCCCCGCAATTATCGTGAATATATAACAGAGTCGCAGCATTTTTCAGTTTGTTTTCAAGGCTTTTTATTACCGCCGGATTGGGCACTGCGCGTGCGGCGGACTGCATTACAAGGCTAATCGCACTTTCGTCAAGGTCGGATAAACGCGCAAAATCTATGTAATTTGCCGCCATTGCGTACTTCATTGCTTCCGTAAGAGGATTTTCCGTGCGCATTATAGTAGCGAACAACCCCTCTTCCAATTTTAAAAGCGCGCAATTAAATAGCGTACGCTCGCGGGAATAGTCTATCCCGCTACCGTAAATTTCACGGTGGATTGCGTCTATATCGCGCATTAAAAGCGGCGCGCAATAGTTTTTAGGAGGGTTTTCGCAAAGCAACGCCACACGCGTTTTAAACTTAACTAAATTATCGTCCTGCCCCTTTTCCCGTTCAACCTTATTAAGTTGGCTTTTGTAAAGACAGCCTTTACACTCCTCATCCAACAACATACCCGTATTATAACACGAAAAAACGAAATAACCAAGCGAAAGATGCTTGAAATAAAAGCAAATAAAAGAAGCAAAGTACTCTAAACAGAATACTTTGTTTTGGATGAAATCCGGTAACTACCTTATCTTGCAGGGTTAAAACCCAACTACTTCGTCTCAGGCAAAGTAAGGACGTCTTTGCCTTCGGTCATCGCAACTGCGCGTACAATGCGCAGCGCTCATCTCGGACGGCAAAACAGCGCACTGCGCTGTTTTGAGAAATCCGTCCTCGTCGTAACAGAGCTTACGCTCACGTGTTAGCCGAAAGCACTTGGTTTAACCCAAACAAAATAGCAAATATAAAAAAATGAGTCCCAACCAATGTTGAAACTCATTTTTTGAAATCCGGCAACTACCTTATCTTGCAGGGTTAAAACCCAACTACTTCGGGCGTAACAGAGCTTAACTTCTGTGTTCGGTATGGGAACAGGTGGGACCTCGTTGCTATCGTCACCGGAATGGCTATATAACAGCTTGCGCTGATAATATATAATATTGTCGAATGAAGGTTGACAACTACACAGGAAAGAATGTGAGTGATGGGAAATAATAATTTAGAAAGGACTTTGTTTTAAAAGTTGCTCGTTAAAATGTAGCCAATCTTTGTAAAATCCGTAATCTGTTCTTATCTCATTGTTTTGAGATCAAGCCCTCGACCTATTAGTATCGGTCAGCTCAATACATTACTGCACTTACACCTCCGACCTATCAACCTTGTAGTCTGCAAGGGGTCTTACTCTTTCGATGGGATATCTTATCTTGAGGTGAGTTTCACACTTAGATGCTTTCAGCGTTTATCTCATCCGCACTTCGCTACCCTGCTATGCCGCTGGCGCGACAACAGGTGCACAATAGGTGCGTTCATCCCGGTCCTCTCGTACTAAGGACAGATC
>CAJTRW010000051.1 GCA_910578765.1 uncultured Christensenella sp. | reverse complement strand
ATATTTTTGAGCTTTTCAAGCTGTCGCTGATGAAGGGTGATAAGGTTGTCTAACTGTTTGAAAAACACACCGATTCGATGCTGCTCGGGCTTGTCTGGCAATGATATTTCAACACATTCTACATCTGTTGCGTTATACGACGGCAATGCTCCAATCTGCACTAAATCAGTAAGGTCTATCCGCTCAAAAAGCGTTTTCCCAAAGTCTATATCCCATTCCGTTCCAAACTTATAAGCCATCGTATTATTGTCTAAAAGGAACGAAATCCGCACTAATCTCTTACGATTTAGCATAATTGCGGCTCCAACCTTAGCAAAAACGACTGATATCTCTGTTATTGGCGTCCACCCATTCTTTTTGCACTGCGCCTCGGAGACATAGTTATTGGCAGTACACATTTCGTGTTCGTTACCTGCGTTATTCATATCCGAAACCTTATAAAAAGGTACACCCGCCTTTCCACCTTGTTCTCTATCAGGGAAGCCTACTCCTGATTGAGCTTTGCCTACTTCCCCCAACTTACGCTGTTCCCAAGTTATAAAACGAAAAAAGAACCACATTGCTGTGGTTCTCCCCGTAAAATTGCTTAATTTAGTTATTTTTAATATAATTTACACCTCAAAACCATCTGTAAGGATAAATTCTCGCAGTATTGCGTTGATTTTCATTGATAATTTAAACGATGGTATGGAATGCCCTTCAAGCGTTTCAAAATATTTCTTTGCTACTGCCTTATCAATTGTGTCAACCAGCGCATTAAAGCGTCCATATTCGTTTATATTGCCCTCGGTTACGTGCAACGCCATGATTGCTCTCAACTTTTCCTCATCGACGCCGATAGCAATAGCGAACCGATGAATTTGGTCGTTCTTGGCATTCACTTGATATTCCGCAATGTAGTCCTGTAGAGTTTTACCCTCCTCGATTTTTGCATCCCCACGCTCAACGTCTCTTAAAAAGATCGTCGCAAATTTCTGCTCTTCCTGCGATAACGATGCAAACGTCTTATGCAGTTCGTTTAACGTCTGTTCAATGACTTCTTGCGGAGCATCCGACTGCAATGCTTTCAAATATTTTTCAAACCGTGAGTTCATATATTCCGCATCGATGACGCCCGTATTTATTTCAGTTATGTATCCTTCGATTTCAAACGGAGCGTCGTCTATGCTACCAGATGAATGTGACAGCTCTTTATAACGTTGTAATAGCGTTAAATATGTCCGTTCGTCTAACTCAAGTGTTACGATTGCAACTTCGCCATCGTCATGCTTGAAGCGGTATTCGTTTTTGCTCCATACAAATCCTTGTACTTTCGCCGCTTCAAGATATGCGTTAAATATTTTAAACAACAATGCAAACTTAGCTTTACCTTCTCTCGTATCAGGCAAGCGTTCAAAATTCGGTATTCCCTCCGATTCAAACAAATCGTATATATCCTGGTACACCGCATTCATCGAATTCAAATTACCTTCAAGTCTATCGGCAAACAAGCCCAACGGTTTATCCCCCGAATAGAGCTTTACAGCGCTATCAATGTTGCGTTTCATCGTATGTGGCTTACGGTAATAGCGAATCGTGCCAAATGGTTTCTCTGGGCCGAACAAGCGGTTGGTACGAGAAAAGGCTTGAATAATATTTTCGTATCGCAACAGCTTATCGAGATACAATGTATTTATCCATTTGGAATCGAACCCGGTCAACATTTGGTCGACAACGATAAGCAGATCGATTTGTTGCTCTGGCGTCCGTTCAATACCCATATAAACCTTTTTATGGGCAAGTCTAAGCGACACGTCTTTCTTGAATTTTTGGTACGTCGGTATCGAAAATTTTTGGTCGTAACGCTTATTATAATCTTCCAGCATTTCAACGACAGCATCTTCCTTGAGCGCTGCGCCTTCGTTATTATCTATATTTTGGTCGAACAGCGCCGTAATTTTCAGCTCCGTTCCCTTTGATTTAAAAAGCCGATAATACTCAATCGCTTCGGGGATGCTGCTGGTCGCAAAGATTGCGTGGAACTTACCTCCACGGCTTAATGTTGCCCAACCCTCCAAAATGTCCTTTACGACCTGTTCACGATGCTCCACCCGTTCATACTGCGACCTTCCAAGAAAGTCCTCTATACCCCTTACATACGTTCCTATATCGTCGTAATAGCCCGCCATAGGAACAACGTGCGGATTCATATAATCATAATATATTTTGCTCTTACGGGGGTCGCTGAGAGCTTCCTGCACGGTTTTGGCTCTCGCTTGCTCTAACGCTACCGCTTGCCGCAAGTCTTTATCTTTATAAGTGCAAACCATATACGGGTCAAACCCAAGTACATTTTTATCTCTGATACCGTCTGCAATACTATAACGATGTAATTCGTCGCCGAAGACGGTCGCAGTCGTACTCATGTGCCTTTGATTTTCGTCATGGATAGGCGTACCCGTAAAGCCGAAAAATATTGCTGCCGGGAATGTGTTTTTAATCGTACTCAGCATTTCACCGAAAGTAGAGCGATGGCATTCATCCACGATAAATACAAGGCGTTTATCGTTTATGGTTGCAATATCTTTATCGTTGACAGAACCGTCCGCTTTGATATTGCTCATCTTTTGAATGGACGTAACTATCAAGGTATTCGCCGGGTCTGAACTCTTTAATTTTGAGATGAGGACTTCCGTGCTTTCCGTGGCTTGAACGGAATCCGCATCATCCGCAAAACCTCGGTATTCGAGAAGCGATTGCGTCCCAAGCTCTATCCTGTCCATCAAGAATATAACCTTGTCCGCATCCTTGGAATTTGCTATAAGCTGGGCGGACTTAAATGAGGTCATTGTTTTGCCAGACCCCGTAGTATGCCAAATATAACCGCCGTAAATATTCTTTTCGCTCCACTTCGTTTTAGACACTTTGTCAGATATTGCGCTTGCGGCATAATACTGATAACTGCGCATTACTTTCAAAATACCGTCGGTATCGTCGGCTACCGTATAGAACCCAATCATTTGGTGCGCCATAGGTATAGACAGTAGACTGGATGCTATGCTCTGCCAATCTTTTATGGGTTCATTGTTAAAATTTGCCCAATGAAAATAATAATCTTTGTTAAATTTTCCGTCTGGTCCGGGGTTTGCAAAATACACCGTATCTTCGGGATTCATCGCCACAAAAATCTGCACTAACGAGAATAGACCCGTAAATATGCCTTCGTGAGCGTACTTTTCAATTTGGTTACAAGCCTGACTGACAGGCACACCGCTGCGCTTTAATTCGATATGAATTACGGGCATACCGTTAATTAACAGCATCATATCCCCGCGCCTATCGTTCAAAATGCTTGACTGTGTGGGGAACTTGGGCTGCTCGGCAATTTGGTATCTGCTCCGCCCGGCGGCAATTTCCTGCCTATCGTAAATCGTCAGACTTACTTCCTTGCCAAAGTGAATTTTATCATCTGGATTATCGCGCTTAATATGTATCGTCTTACCGTTAATGAAACCGTTTAATTTTAAGGGGGTGCGCAGCGTCCGAATTTGTTCTATTATCTGCTCCATCTCGGTTTCGGTTAACGGAAAATCATTTAATCGGTCAATCCCACGGTTATTTTCAAAAAGAATATCCGCCCAATTTTGGAGCAATTCTTTCTCTGTCTTATTCTTAAGAACAGTCTTTTCCCATCCCTTTTCAAAGAGCTGCTTTATAAGTGCGCCCTCAAATTCAAGTTCGTTACTAAAACTCATGACTTTTACACCTCCTTTTTTACTTACACAAACATCTTTTCAAGCAACGCTGACTTGATATTTTTGAGCTTTTCAAGCTGTCGCTGATGAAGGGTGATAAGGTTGTCTATTTTATTGAGTATTTCAG
>CAJTRW010000050.1 GCA_910578765.1 uncultured Christensenella sp. | reverse complement strand
CCGAGAGTATTATAAAACAACACCTCTTTTTTGTAAAGCGCAGGCCGCACAGAAAACAGTCGCGCAACATACGTACTATACCAGACGCCTGAAGAAGTCAGGTAACCGGAACAGTCCGCGTCCGCAACACGTCCGGAACGCAGCCGAATAAGTTAAAAAACCGCCGCCGAGAGTATTATAATACAACACCTCTTTTTTGTAAAGCGCAGGCCGCACAGCTAACAGTCGGGCAGCGTAGGTAGCAGAATACACTCCCGATGCAGTCAGGTAATAAGAGAAATGGTCATTTCCATCAGTACCGGAACGCAGCCAAATAAGTTAAAAAACCGCCGCCGCAAATATTATAACATTTTAATATGCAAAGCACAAGCTTCCGCCGTACGGCGGAAGCTTGTGCTTTACCTTGCGGTAAAGAAAATATAACGGAGAACGAACACAGGCAATTTATGCGGAGCGCTTGCGCCCCTTTACTTTTGCCGTTAAGCTTAAAGGACGCATTGTCAAGCCGCCCCGTTTGCGTTCCGATACACGCCAAACAAGTTTGTAAAGCTCGCCCACGGGTATTACCGTCAACGACAGCGCGAACACCGTAACCCACTGAACCGCCGACAAACTGCACAGCCCGAACGCGCGGGAAAGAGGACTTACCACCAAAATAACGTTTACTATTATGCCGATAAGCACCGTTGCAAGCAGTAACTTGTTGGAGAAAATTCCGCATTTAAACAGCGACTGTCTTTCCGAACGTATGTTGAACGCCTGAAACAGTTCCAGAAAGGAAATTGTAAGAAACGTAACGGCGGTAGCCGCGGAGTTGCCCCAAAAATGAAGTGCAAAAGCGTATATGCCTATTGTGACGGCGGTCATATATAGTCCGAAGAACGTTATAAAGCCGACCGAGCTTTTTGAAAACAGACTTTTTTCCGCTTTGACGGGCGGACGCGTCATTATGTCGGCGTCCTCCTTTTCCATACCAAGCGCAAGCACGGGGAAGCTGTCAGTTATAAGGTTAAGCCAAAGCAGCTGCGTCGACAGCAGAAAATCGTATTTGAAAAATGCCAGTGAAGCTATAAGTATAGCCAGTACTTCCGCAAGGTTTGTGGACAGGAAAAACTGAATTGTCTTTCTTATATTCGCGGAAATTCTTCTGCCCTCGCGCACGGCGGAAACTATCGTGGTAAAGTTGTCGTCGGCTATTACCATGTCGGAGGCGTTTTTCGTGACGTCTGTGCCCGAGCCCATGGATATACCTATATCGGCGCTTTTTATGCTGGGCGCGTCGTTAATGCCGTCGCCCGTCATTGCCACGACCTCACCGCTCTTTTTAAGCGCTTCAACTATCACGTTTTTATGCTTTGGAGAGACGCGCGCGAATACGCGGTATTTTTTAATTGCCTTGTTTCTTTCGCGCGGGGTCATTGCGTCGAACTCGTCGCCGGATACAACCTGACTTATATCGTCTACAATTCCGAGATTTTTTGCTATGGAAAACGCCGTGCGGACGTGGTCGCCAGTTATCATTACGGTTGCCACACCTGCGGTTTTGCACTCCGCAACGGCTTCCTTTACCCCTTTCTTCGGTCCGTCGTTCATGCCGCACAGTCCTATGAAGGTAAGGTTTTCCTCCTTCGCCGCGCCGTCGAAGCCGCCGTAAGCAAAACCGAGTACGCGCAAAGCGTCGTCCGACATGGCGTTATTTTCGGCTGTTATCCGCTTTCTGTCGCCGTCGGTAATTTCACGCACGCCCGATGCGGTCATAATTTTATTACAGCGGTTTATAAGGACGTCGGGCGCGCCCTTGACGTAACAGTATTTCGAGCCGCCGAAGGACGCCGCGACGGTCATCATCTTGCGTTCGGAGGTAAACGGAATTTCCGCAAGCTTTTCAAAGTTCTTATCGTACCCGCATTTGTCCGCGTAAAGCTTTAACGCAACCTCAGTAGGGTCGCCGATGTATTTTCCCTTTTCACCCTTCACGCCGGAGCATGCCGTCATACATTCCAGCATTTTTATACCAACGTCGCCGCCCGCGTCAACGGACAGCGGGGCGAAGTTGCCCCACGCCTTTACCACGCGCATTTTATTTTGCGTAAGCGTGCCCGTCTTGTCGGAGCAGATTACCGTACACCCGCCCAGCGTTTCGACGGATTTAAGCTTTCTTATGACAACGTTTTTCTTGCTCATTCTCTGCACGCCCATAGCCATTATTATGGTTACGACTGCGGGAAGTCCTTCAGGTATGGCGGCGACGGCTATTGCAACCGAGGTCATGAAGTTTTTAAGTATACCGTCGTTGCGCACGAAAAGCCCCACAATGAAAATAAGCGCGGTTACGGCAAGCACAAAGCCGGATATGAATTTGCCCAGCTTATTCAGGCTTTTTTCAAGCGGAGTACCAGTCGCCTTGGTTTCTTTCAGCATTGCGGCGATTTTGCCCATTTCCGTGCCCATGCCCACCGCCGTTACTACTGCTGTCGCGTTGCCGCGAACCACGTAAGTGGAATTGAACAGGGTGTTTTTCATGGCGCCCAGCGCAACCTTGTCGCCGCGGATTGCCTCCGCGTCCTTTTCGACGCTTACGCTTTCGCCGGTAAGGGCGGACTCGTCGCATTTTAAGTTATTGCACTCTATTATTCTGCAATCGGCGGGAACGACGTCGCCCTCCTCCAAAAGCACGATATCGCCTACGGTTAAAAGCGTGCTGTCAAGCGTAATTTCCTTGCCGCCGCGCCTTACCTTTACCGTACAGGCGGAAAGCTTTTTAAGGTTTTCGATAGCTTTGTCCGCGCGGTATTGCTGAATTGTGCCGACAAGCGCGTTCATAAAAATAATGGTTAAAATAATTATTGTGTCAGTTAAATCGTTTACGTCTTTGGAAATGAAAGCGATAACCGCGGAAACCGCCGCCGCCGCAATTAAAAGCAGGGTCATTACGTCCTTGAACTGTAAAAAGAAAAGCTTGATTATCCCCGCGCTTTTGCCTTTTTCAAGCGCGTTTTCGCCGTGGGTTTTAAGTCTTTTTTCCGCCTCTGCGTTATCAAGTCCGCCGCGCGTGGTTTTTAAAGCTTCAAGCGTCTGACCGACGCCGGTAAAACAGAAATTTTGCATACAATTATTTGTATGCGCCTTGTCCGCCGTATATGAAAAAGGCGCGGATACTTTCCGCGCCTTTAAAATTTAATCTTCCTCGAAATGGTGCTCCTCCTCCCCGTGAGGGTCGGGGAACAGGATTTTATCGTATTCTATTCCGTTTTTGTCGTAATAATCCTTAATAGCAGCGCGGATTGCCTCCTCCGCAAGCACCGAACAGTGCATTTTATGCGCGGGAAGTCCGTCCAAAGCCTCCGCAACCGCCTTGTTTGTAAGCTCCAAAGCCTGCGAAAGGGGTTTGCCTTTTATAAGCTCGGTCGCCATAGACGAAGAAGCTATCGCGCTGCCGCAACCGAACGTTTTGAACTTTACGTCGGAAATAATATCTCCGTCTATTTTAAGATAAATTTTCATTATATCGCCGCACTTGGCGTTTCCTACTTCCCCTATGCCGTCGGCGTCCTCGATAATGCCCACGTTGCGTGGATTATTGAAATGGTCCATAACCTTTTCACTGTAAAGTGCCATAATTTTCTCCTTAAATAAAGTGTTTCGTTTTGCCCGACGTCAAATCGTCCCAAAAGGACGAAATAGCGCGCACCTTTTTAACCGCCTCGGGTACTTCTTTTAAAATATAATCGATATCCTCGTCGGTGTTGTCGGCGGAAAGCGTAAGACGTAGCGAGCCGTGCGCAATTTCATGCGGCAGTCCCAACGCAAGCAGAACGTGTGACGGCTCCAACGAGGCTGTCGTACAGGCGGACCCGCTGGAAGCGCATATCCCCGCATTGTCGAGATTGAGAAGAAGGCTTTCGCCTTCCGTTCCCTCGAAGCAGATGTTTACGTTGCCCGGCAAACGGTTTTTTCTGTCCCCGTTAAGCTTGGAATAAGGGATTGTAAGCAGTCCGTCGATAAGCCTGTCCCTAAGTTTTAAAAGTTTTTCGTTGTCTTTACGCATATTTGCACACGCTTCTTTAAGCGCCGCCGCCATAGAAACTATTCCCGCCACGTTTTCGGTACCGCCGCGGCGGTTCCTTTCCTGGGCGCCGCCCTCGATAAACGAATTTAAAGGTAAGCCGCGCTTGCAGTAAAGCGCGCCAACGCCCTTAGGTCCGTGGAATTTGTGCGCGGAAAGCGAAAGCATATCTATATTGTCCGCTTTGACGTCTACGGGAATATGACCCACAGCCTGAACCGCGTCCGTATGAAAGGGTACGCCCGCCCTGCGGCAGACCTCCCCGATTCCGCGTACGGGCTGGATTGTTCCCACCTCGTTATTGGCGTACATTACCGTAACCAAAGCCGTGTCGGGGCGGATAGCTTCCTCCACCTGCCGCGCGGTTACAAGTCCGTCGGAATGAACGTCGAGATAAGTGACCTCTGCTCCGGATTGCTCTAACTTTTTAAGCGTATGAAGCACTGCGTGATGCTCGAACGAGGTCGTTATAATATGTCTTTTGCCATTGCGCGCGCCGTTAGCCGCCGCGGAACGTATAGCCTGATTGTCGGACTCGCTTCCGCCCGACGTGAAGTAAATTTCTTTAACGTCGGCATTAAGGCATTGCGCTATATCGGCGCGCGCCTTTTCAAGCGCTTCCTTGGCAGCCTGCCCCGCCGCATACAGCGACGACGGATTGCCGAAGACCTCTTTAAGATACGGCGTCATGGCATTTATTGCCGTATCGCTCATAGCGGTTGTAGCCGCATTGTCTACATAAACGGTTTTCAAAATTTTTAATTCCTATTTATTGAGTATGAATTAATTATAAATTTTAATTCCTATTTTGTCAATAGGAATTTGCATATAATACAATTTTTTTATTGCCAAACTTAATGCGGTATAGTAAAATTTATTGCGGCGGCGGTTTTTTAACTTATTTGACCGCACTTGGCTGCGTTCCGGTAATCCTATGTTTTCCGGTAAAGCTCCTTGGCTTACGGCATGCGGAACTTCCCATGCCACGTATGTATCAGTGCATTTAGCTGTGCGGCCTGCGACTCACAAATGCGGTTGTATCCACTGTCATTCTGTCCGAAGCTTTGCACACTTTATTGTCATTCTGAACGAAGTGAAGAATCTTTTCAATAATTATGTGCAAAGTGAAGAATCTTTTAGATCCTTCGCTAACGCTCAGGATGACAAGGTAGAAAAACTATGCTACAATATCAACGGCGGCGGTTTTTTATCTTATTTGACCGCACTTGGCTGCGTTCCGGCAACGATTCCGCACACATTGCCCAATACTTGACGGCAGGCGAACAGAGTTCCGGTTGCGTCACTGCCCGTCGGTTTTCTGTGCGGCCTGCGCTTTACAAGAAGGCTTCTCCTTGGGGAGAAGCTCCGCTTAGCGGTGATGAGGGGCTTTATTAATCTCCCCTCATCCGTCCTGACCTTACGGTCAGTCCACCTTCCCCCGA
>CAJTRW010000049.1 GCA_910578765.1 uncultured Christensenella sp. | reverse complement strand
GGTTAAGACGGTAAGCACCAAAGCGAACAACAAAATTTTTAAGCCGCAGTCCGCACATACGCAGACAGCGCAAAGGAGCAAACAATGAAAAATGCAGTTATCTACGCCCGCTATTCGTCGCAAGGGCAGAACGAGCAAAGCATTGAGGGGCAAATTCGCATTTGCACCGAGTACGCCGAAAGCAACGGCTACACCGTTGTAAAAGCCTACAAGGACAAAGCACGTTCGGGAACGAACGACCACCGCCCCGACTTTCAAAAAATGATAGCCGACGCGGACAGCGGCGCATTCGAGCAAGTCATTGTCTATAAGTTTGACCGTTTCGCCCGTAATCGCGTGGACAGCATAATGTATAAGGCGCAGTTGAAAAAGCGGTACGGCATACGAGTTGTTTCGGCAACCGAACCCGTCAGCGACGACGAGGGCGGCGAGTTCTACGAAATGTTTTTGGAGTGGAACGACGAAAAGTATTCGCAACGCCTTTCCAAGCGCGTACACGACGGACTGGACACGAGCGTTAAAAACGGCACTTATTGCGGTGGGCATCTCATTTACGGGTATAAACTCATTGACACCGACAAGCGCGGCAACAAGGGCATTATACACCGCGTTGCCATAGACGAGGAACAAGCCGCAGTAGTTCGCTACATATTCACGGAATACGCCAAAGGAACGCCGAAAAAGGAAATCACGGACGAGTTGAACAAACGGCACGTTCTTTACAAGGGCAAGCCGTTTACATATCGCACGTTTGAAAACTGGTTATCTAACCGCAAATATACGGGCGACTGTGTGCACGGAAAGAGAGTTTGCACTAATACATACCCCGCTATTATAGACAAAGCCACCTTTGCGGCGGTGCAAAAGCGGCTTGAAAAGAACAAGATTTTAGCGGGTGCAAATTCGGCGGTTGAGCCATACATACTCACGGGGAAAGCCTTTTGCGGTTTCTGCGGCGACAGTATGACGGCGGGCGGCGGTACGAGCCACACGGGAGCAAAGCACTATTATTACGTTTGCCACAGCAAGCGGAAAGGCGGTTGCCGTAAATCGAGCGAGAACAAAAACAACCTTGAATTTACGGTTGCAAGCGCGGTTTACGACTTTTTGAGCCGTCGAGAAAACGCCGAGCTTGCCGCGCAAGACACGATAAACTATTACGAACACCGCACGGGCGAGGACAGTTTGCGGAGCATAGAGGCGCGCATACGCCACGCAAAAGACGAGGCGGAACAACTGACAAACGCTTTTATACTGGCGCGAAACGATATGCTACGGGCTAACATAGAGCGGAAAATGCAAGAGATTGAAATTCTGATTAAAGACCTATCTGCAAGCAAGGCGCAAATCGAGCTTGAACGGGGCAAGAAATTCACGAAAGAGAAAATCGTTGACTTTATCGCGGAAATGCTTAAAGGCGACCCCGCAGACAAGGAATATCAAAAAACACTCATTGATAATCTTGTTTACAAGGTGTTTGTGTACGACGACCATATTATAACATATCTGACTTTCGGCAACGAAAAGGACATTAAAGAAATAAGCCTTGCCGATAACGACAAGGTCTTATCTGCGATAAAGGTTCAATCTTTATCGCCTCTGGTGCACTCGACAGGAGTTGAACCTGCATGGGGTTAACCACAAGATCCTTAGTCTTGCGCGTCTGCCAATTCCGCCACGAGTGCAATTGTTTCAAACGCTATAATTTTATATCATTTAACTTTTATTGTCAAGCTAAAAAAGCATTATATTAAATTTTTATTTTTTGATTGTAATTTCATCTAAAATTTGTAATGTTTGCCTTTGCAAATCTATTAAACCGCAATCATTATGAATAACATAATACTTTGCAAAGTCCGCAATATCATAATTAAATTGACTTTCTATGCGCTTACATATTTCTTGATGTTGCAAACCGTCTCTTTCTTTTATCGCCGTAATTCTTGCAGCTCTATCTCTAAGCACTACGATAACGTTATCAAATAAATTTTGATAACCGCTTTCAAACAATAGCGGTATTTCGCAAAAATTTAATTCATCTTTCATGCGGGCAAAACATTCGCGCATAATTGCAGGATGAGTAAAACGGTTTAACAGTTCTAATTTTTCCGAATCCGAAAAAACTATTTCGGAAAGATACTTTCTATTAAGCTTGCCGTTTGAAACAACTCTGACGCCGAATAATTTAGCAAGTTCTTTTAAAAAATATTCTTTTTGCAAAAGTTCTCGGTAAATATCGTCACAAGAAATAACGTTAAATCCACGTTGCTTAATAAATTTCGAAACGGAAGACTTACCGCTGCCGATACCTCCAGTTATTGCAATTTTCAAATTATTTCGCATCATACCAGTTCTTTCCGCTATGAATGTCCACTGTAAGGGGTACTTTAAGCTTGACGGCGTTTTCCATCTCATATTTCAATATTTCGGAGGCGGGTATTTCCTCGTCGACAGGAGAGTCGAGCACCAGCTCGTCATGTACCTGCAAAATCAATTTAGCCTTTAATCCGCTTTTCTTTAAGGCTTTATCTACGTTAATCATCGCAATTTTTATTATGTCCGCACTGGACCCCTGCAAAGGCATATTCATTGCCGCCCTTTCGCCAAACATACGCAAATTGTAATTTGCCGACGCAATTTCGGGAATGACTCTTTTTCTGCCCGTAAGCGTCGTCACATAGCCGTGTTTCTTTGCAAATTCAACATTGGAATTCATATATTCTTTAACTGCGCTATATGTTTCAAAATAACGCGTAATATATTCCCTTGCCTTTTCAAGAGGAATATTGAGATTGTGCGAAAGCCCGAAATCGCTTATACCGTAAATAATACCGAAATTCACCGCCTTAGCAGTCCTGCGCATTTTGTCCGTGACTTCGTCAACACTTACACCGAACACCTGCGCCGCCGTAGCCGCGTGAATATCAGCGCCTTCGTTATATGCTTTAATCAATTCCTTGCATCCGGAAAAATGCGCCAAAAGCCTTAACTCGATTTGCGAATAGTCGGCGTCGATTAATATATTCCCCTCACGCGGCACAAAAACTTTTCTCAGTTCTCTCCCCTCGTCTACTCTGATAGGAATATTTTGCAAATTCGGGTTTGTGCTTGAAAGTCTTCCGGTCGTTGTTATCGTCTGGTTATACGTCGTGTGAATTACGGATGTCTTATCCAACAATGGACGGAACCCTTCGATATACGTTGAATAGAGCTTCTGATACAATCTGTAATTCAAAATTTCTTTTATAACAGGGTGAGTATCTTTGAATTTTTCAAGAATTTCCGCACTTGTAGTGAATTTACCGGTTTTTTTCTTTTTAACGTCAGTTATACCGAATTTTTCAAAAAGCACTTCACCCAATTGAGACGGCGAATTGATATTAAATTCGCATCCGCAAATTTCGTAAATCCTTTTCTTGATTTCATTTATAAGCTTTTCGTACCTTTCAGACAAACCGTCAAGTATATCCAAACTTATCTTGACACCGCTTTCTTCCATTGAAAATAAAATTTTAAGAAGCGGTTTTTCTATATCCTCATACAGGTGCGTTATTTTATCTTCTTCAAGAATATTTTTATATTTTTTAAACAATTCGCTCAAAACGAAAGCGCTGTAAGCGTAATCGTATAAATAATATTCGCATAATCCTTTAAAATCTAGGTTTACGGCATTGTTATCGCATAAATATTTTGCCAGCGCCACATCTTCGAATCCGCAATTTGCCTCAACGCCGAGCTTTTGTAAATAGTGCATTATTTGCTTAAAATCGAAAACGGTAACAATTTTATTTTTATCCGAAAATATATGACGCAGAACTTCTGTAAATTCTTCATAAGGAATACCGTCTTTCGATAATAAATCTTCCGAAACTTTTAAAGACAGCTGTATTTTTCCGTTATAAATTTCCGCCTGACCGTTATTTAAAAATACTGCAAAACTTCCGACATTTTTTAAAAATTCTGTAACCTCGGTTAAAGATTTGCATACAACCTTTTCCGGATAATTGACTTCCGAATTATTTTCTGCGGTGTCTTTAACAAAAATATCAAGCCCCAACAGACTGTTAAACTCGAAATCGGAAAAAAGCTTCCTTACGTCGGCGTCATACTTTTCCGGCGCAATACAATTCCCCAATTCTATATTAAGGTCGCAATTTCTATCGATAGTTGCAAGCTTATAAGATAAATAAGCTAATTCCTTATTGGTTTTAAGCTTTTCCTTAACGCTTCCTTTTATTTCTTCGATATGCCCGTAAACGCCGTCAAGATTACCGAATTTATTTAAAAGTTCATAGGCCGTTTTCTCGCCTATTCCGGGAACGCCGGGAATATTATCCGACTTATCGCCCATTAAAGATTTTAAATCTATTATCTGCGAAGGCAAAAGTCCGGTTTCTTCCTTGAAATTGGCTATATTAAGTTTAAGAAGGTCAGACACGCCGCGTTTGGTGTAATAGACGTCGGTCTTATCGTCTACAAGCTGAAAACTGTCCCTGTCGCCGGTATAGATATAGCTATGAACGTCGAACTTATTGGACAGCGTGCCGATAATATCATCGGCTTCTAACCCTTCTTTGGAACATGTTGCAATTTTCATTGCTGACAATAAATTCTTTAAAGGTTCAACCTGTACGCCCAAATCGTCGGGCATCCCCTTCCTTGTCGATTTATAATCCGCATACATCTCATGCCTGAATGTCGGAGCCTTTAAATCAAACGCTACGATAATATATTTGGGTTTAAAGTCATTAAGTATTTTTAATAACAGCTTCACAAAACCGAAAATAGCGTTAGTCGGCATGCCGCTACGCGTCATAAATACCGGCGTAGCATAATACGCCCTGTTTAACAAGCTGTTTCCGTCAATCAATACAAGTTTTTCCATATATATAAATTTTACCATAAATAATAATTAAAATCAATAAATTTTATGAAAAACAAGCTTCGGGTTGCTCAAGCTTATTTGGTAAAAAAATTATAATTCGGCGGCTAAATGCAAAAGTGCCATTTGCAGTTTGGTCTATGTAATACGGTTGATAAAACAGTCATTTTGTGCTAAAATGTAGCCGTATTGATATAAATCAGGATAAAGCCGAAATGAAAAGTTTTTCAAACAAAAAATTTGCAGATATTTTGAAAGACCACGACAAAATAGTAGATTGCGAATTTATTGATTGCATATTTGTAAAATGCAAATTTGCTGACTGCACTTTCATTAACTGCATATTTTCCGAATGTAGTTTTTTAGACTGTGTGTTTACAAATATTCAATCAAAAGAAACAAATATGTTATTATCAACGTTTATAAACTGCAATATCATTGGTGTATGTTGGGCAAATTTTCAATCGGGTTCTTTTTCTTCTCCGATTTATAAATTTGATAAATGCTATTTGAAATATAATGATTTTGAAAAATTGAGTTTTAAAAAATTCGACTTTTTACAGTCAAGTCTAATAGATTGCTTTTTTATGAATTGTGATTTGAGTGAAAGCAATTTTAAAAGTTGCAATTTGCATAATACGGAATTTTCCGATTGTGATTTAAGAAAAAGTGATTTACGCAAAGCCCGCGGATATAATATTAACTTGTTAAGTAATCGTATAAAGGGCGCAAAGTTTTCATATCCCGATGTTATAAATTTGCTTGAACCTTTTGATATTAAGATAGAAAAATAGCTCATTGGAATTTGTTTTAATTTAATAACCCATAAAGAGTAAGCCGAACTACTTTTTTCAGTAATTCGGCTTTTTAGAGTAAAAACAACGCAAGTTAAACTCTCGGTTCAACTTACGTTATTAGTGGTGCCGCTGGTCGGGGTCGAACCGACACGGTATCGCTACCACTGGATTTTGAGTCCAGCGCGTCTGCCAATTCCACCACAGCGGCGTTATTATAAACATTATACAACAATACTCGCAATAAATCAAGCAAAATAATTTAATATTAACCCAAAAAACCGAGCCTTAGGCTCGGTTTTTAGGAATTGTTACTGTATTTTCAGGCGTTTTCAGCCCTCGAATTTGTCATAGAAGCC
>CAJTRW010000048.1 GCA_910578765.1 uncultured Christensenella sp. | reverse complement strand
CGTCAGCGAAGTATCTACAAGATTCTTCACCCCGTAAAGGGGTTCAGAATGACAAGAGTGTTTGTTCGGAATGACAGGATACTGCGTTCTGAATGACAGACAACGTCATACTGAGCGTCAGCGAAGTATCTGAAAAGCCTTCTCCTCGGGGAGAAGGTGGACTGACCGTAAGGTCAGGACGAATGAGGGGAACATAACCCCCTCATCAGTCCGCAAATGCGGACAGCTTCCCCCTTGGGGGAAGCCTATGGGGCGCAACCGACTCAACCGCAGCGCGACGGCGCGTATTAAACGCGCATTCATGCTGCTTCCGCAAGGGGTTGAGTCTTATTTTCGCTTTTCCACAATTTACAAAACTGCGGCATATTATAAAGCATGAAAATAAAACCTTATAACCGTGCCGCCGCCGTCGAATATGCAAGACGGTGGGCTTTCGGCAGAAACCCCGCGTATTACGATTTTAACAACATAGGCGGCGATTGCACTAATTTTGCATCTCAATGTATTTATGCCGGCGCTAAGATTATGAATTTTACGCCCACGTTCGGTTGGTATTATAAATCCTTAAACGACAGAACGCCGTCCTGGACGGGCGTACAGTATCTTTATAACTTTCTGACCGGCAACGAAGGGCTTGGTCCCTTTGCGGAAGAAACTTCGCTTGATAAACTGGAAGTCGGCGATATCGTACAGCTCGGCACCGCCACGGGAGATTTTTACCACTCTCCCGTCGTCGTCGGATTTTCCCGCGGGAGAATACTTGTTGCGGCGCACACTTACGACGCACTTAATAAACCGCTTAACAGTTATACCTTCGGCAAGGCGCGCGGTATTCACATACTCGGCGTACGCGAAAACGATTAATTGACGGAAAATTATGCTATAAATACTTGCAAAAACATAAAAATGCTGATATAATACAAAAGCCGAACAGGTGTACGCGGGGGCATAGCTCAGTTGGTTAGAGCGTTTGCTTGACATGCAAAAGGTCGCAGATTCGAGTTCTGCTGTTCCCACCAAAACAACGCGCTGGCGCATTTCCTTTTGCGTCAACGCCCATACGGGGATATAGCACAGTTGGTAGCGCGATACGTTCGCAACGTATAGGTCTGGGGTTCGAATCCCCATATCTCCACCATTGGGGGCGCAGTCGAACACTGGGGGCTGTTTGTGTACAGTACCGGGTTCGTTGCATCCATACCATTACCGACGCCGTAAGGCGCCAAAAAGAAAAGCCCCACCGCGGAAGCGGCAGGGCTTTTTCTTTTGTGTTGATTTAGTAAGCGGTGGCGCCGTCTGCATAGAACACACGCCAGTCGAAGCCGAGCAAGAGCCCGATGCGCTTCGCCATATCAGGTGAAGGGGTTTTCTTCCCGCTGATGATATAAGTGAAGTATGAGCGGTCAACGCCTAAGATGAGCGCCGCCTGATTTTTGTTAAGGTTGCGCTGCGCGAGCCCGTTCTCGACTTCCACGGCCGCGCGGAACTTTACCGCGTCCTCGCTTTCGTAGGGTTCAGCTTTTACGAGAGTCACAAAATCGTCGCCTTCGACTTTAATATCGGAGACTGCGCTCGGGGCGGGTTGCTCTTGCTGTTCATCGTCAAACCATACAAACAGCGCATCGCCCGCCATAACAACAGCTTCCTCGAGTGTATCGGCTTCGGTTACACAGCCGGGCAGATCAGGAAATTCCACCCAGTAACCACCTTCTTCGGCTTTGTGAAAGACTGCAGGGTAAATTATATTTTTCATGTTTTTATCTCCTTATTTTTATTTTGTGCAGGTAGGGCTTATTTCAGCCCTGCCTGCTTGAGTATCGCTTGTTCGGTTCCTTTTTTCAGCTCCTTGCTGTGCATTGGCACCGTTGTCTGTTTTCCCGTTTGTGGGTTTCGCAGTCTCAGGTGCGAGGTTCCCGGTTGTCGAACTTCTTCGAAGCCGTTCGCCTTTAAGTATTTGACCATTTCTTTCGGTGTCATTGGCATCTGTTACCACCTCCTGTTTACATTCTTATTATACTACTTTGTTGACCGAAAGTCAACACTTTTTCGCAAGAAAATTGCGATTTTTTTAATTTTTTTGCAAAAAGAAAAAGCCCGCAGGACGGCGTGTATTTCCGTCTGCGGGCTTTGTTTATTTATTGGGTGTTTGTGCATCGCCGCTGTCCGTTGGCGTTGTGGCGCCGTTCTTGGCGGTCTTTTCGTCGCTTCCGTCCTTTTGTTCGACGGCAGACGATTCCGCCGCCGCTGCGCCGGTCTTTTTCTTGATCGCCGCCTTGAGTTTATCAAATAAGCCGCTTACAAGGTCGCCCGCGGGCGTTGCCTTAATAATTGCGTAAATGGCTTGATCAAGCGTAAAAATAGCAAGTCCGACCGCGAAGAAGTATTCCGCGGAGAACTGCCCCGATGCCGCCAGATAGATCGCCGACGCGATCAGCGAGAAGCCGATCGTGATCGTGAGATATAAGAAGTGGCGCCATTTTTCGGCGAGCTTCCTGAACACATTCCCGTATTTGAGGATGCAGAGTAAAACGACGCCGCCCAGAGCGATGAGCCCGAGCGGCAAGCCGTAGGTTTTGATGAAGTTGATGATCAATTCGTCCATGTGATTGTCTCCTTATTTTTTGCTTTTCTTCCGAGCAACAGGCGGATCGGCATAGATAGCCTGAACGCCCTGCTCCGTCAGGAAGTCCTTCAACTCGTGCTTTACGCGCTGGGCATAATCGAGCGCGGCGTGCATATCGCCGTTACAATGCGCGTCTGGAATGCGCTGAACGGCGCGGGCTGTCGCTTCCCCGAGCGCGATAGATGCGCCGATGGCGCGGATCGTGTTGAGTTCGTTTTTTTCGCGGGCTTCTTCGCGCTGGGCTTCGCGTTCTTCGCGGCGTGCTGCTTCTGCAGCCGCCTCCGCGTCGCGCTTTTCGATCTTGCGTTGTAGTCTCCAAAAGAACAGGCCGACAAGCCCGCCCGTGAATGCTGACGGCAGTCCGATTGCGAGAGCGAACTGCCAGACTGTTAGCGTCATGTGTTTACTTCTCCTTTTTTGAGTATTTGAACTGCGGGCGGCAATTCGGTTCCGAGCGTTGCGTTATAGGTCGTTTGAGCGGCAGCGATCCGCTCGTAAAGATCCACGTCGTCGCGCTCGTTAAGCCTGATTGCCATGTCCCTGATAATTGCGTTCTGGAGATCCACCAGAGCGCAGAGCTTTGCGATGAGTTCCGTATTCATTGAGCCTCCGATTTATTCAACCGTAAACGGCTCGCCGATGAACGTCTCGTATTGCTCGGCGGTAAGTATGCCAGCGGCAACGTCGTCGCGGGCGATCGTCTTAACGTCGGGCTTCAGTTCGGCGGGTATGCTCGCAAAAGTGCGGGCGCCGCGCTGAATGCTGCGCCAGTAACTGTAGGCGATAGTTTTGACTGCCATCTTTTAACCTCCTATAATTTGTTCGTAGATCTCGATCAGGGCTTCGTCCTGCTGCGCTAAACGCTCATAAAGGGCGATCGCCGTCTCATCCGATTGTGCGAGTTCTTCGGCTTGCCGTGCGGTTGTGGCGCGCAGATCCGCGACTTCCCCGCCGCCGTCCGTTTCGATAACGAGAACAGTCTCGGCGCCGTCGATAGCGTTCTGCCCCGCCAGATTGTAAGGGGAGCCTTTGAAAGCTATTCCGACAGCTTCGTCTTTTGTCGCTTCGATAAACGAGCCTTCGGAGCTCAGCTTAATAAAACGGACAGAGTCGGTCATTCCGAGCTCCGTCCCGCTGGTAGTAATGATTTTGAACATCATGCACCTCCTTCGATGACTTTGAGAATATATTGCAACGTCGCAATGTCCGCATTAAAAAATGCGTGATTCCATAACCAGTGGTCGGGATGCTCACGCATTTTGTAAGGCTTCAATTTTTCGTCGTTCCAGATTCGGCTCCACGCTTCGAGGCGTTTCGCTTCGTCTTTCGGGTTGGGTTTCGGTCGGAGTCGGCTCTGGATCTCCTGCGTAAGCCGCCCGCGCTCGATTCCGCTTCCGTCGTCGTTTCGCGCCAAGTATTGGTGGGCGTTTTCGCTTGTCGCGAAAAAGAGTGGCTTGCCGTCTTTTTCGATGATCTCGCCGTTCAGGGTGCAAAGCGTTCCGAACGGAAGGTTGACGGCGCCGCTTAAACTTTTACAGCGTAGTCGTCTGTGAACCACATATTGCATGGCTGGGTGTCCTCCTTAAAATTTTCGATTTTCTCGGCTGAAAAGCCGAACAGCTTGTAGAATAACCGCCGCAACGATAAGATTCGGTTGTGGTCGTCGTAGTTCTCGAAGTATGCCAAAGAGCTCTGCGTGAGCGTGTATAGATCGTCGAGCGTTTTCTCTTTGTTCTCGATCTTCCGTTTGAATGCTTTCAATTTTCTGCGGAACCTGTAAACGCTTTCCCGATTGCCGTGAATGACGACGCGACCGGTTTCGGTAAGCTGGAACTTTGCTTTGCAGAACTTGAAGGGCTTCGTAAGCGGCTGGATGCGCGTTTTCGCGAGGCTGACCTTCAGCCCGATGCTCTCCGCCTTTTTAACGAATTGTGCGAGCACGTCGTTCGGATCGCCGTCGGGCGGAACGAGGATCGCATAGTCGTCCATGTGGTGCCCTGCGCCTTTCAGATGAAGCTGGCATTTCAGAAAATTGTCAACCGGAGACGGCAGCGCGACCATCTCCATCTGGCTGATCTCAACACCGAGCGGCAGTCCCATACCGCCGGGAACGAGAAAACGATCGGCAAGATCTCGAATGTTGGGATGCAGAAGGATTCGCTCGTGTCGTTGATATATTGCCGAATGCGGCGCCGAAGGGAAGAATTTTTTGAAGTCGGTCAAAATGATCCAGCCTTCCCTTCCGTAATGGCGGTAGTGCCACCTGAGTTCGTCGGCAAGCGCATGAAGTGAAAAGTGGAAGCCTTTGCCGGGAAGATTGGCGCCGTTATGGTTGATCATGTCGGGCGTATATAACGGCATCAGAGCGCGCTGATTCAGGGTTTTATGTACTTGACGATCCTGTATTCTCGGCGCGCTTATAATGCGCGTTTTGCCTCGCTCATTCAACGGAAAAACGACGTACTTCCCGGGCTTCCATTTTTTCTCGAACAGCAGTCTGCGGCATTTTGCAGTTTGCGAAAATAGGTGCATCTCGAAGCGTTGGACGCTGTTCTTCCAGCGCACACCGTTGCAACACTTTCGCCCTGCCTTAAACATCGCGTTGTAGGTAAATACGCGAGCTAAACCGCCGACCGCTCGGGCGCGGTCTTTTCGGTGTTGCTCACGCTTTGCTTTGCGTCGTTGGTACCTTGCTTCGTGCCGTTCGTCGCTTGTCATAATTTTCGCTACCTCGCGCGGCTGTGGTGTAGGGTGCGTTCTAAGCCGCTTTGACCGTGCACATGAAACGGGTTACGCACAATAGCCCGCCATGCAAGAAGCGTCCGTGCACGGTCGTCAAAGAGCAGTTTTGGAATTTCTTCCGGGAAATCATCTCTCCTTTCGCATCAGTCGGTTCACATAAAGCTACTTTTTTTGACTTTCTACCCTTACGGGGAGAATGCGAAATCCGGCGCCACCGCCCGCGAATTGTTTGTATTGTTATTGTTCGCGGAACCGCTCGAACCGCCGCCGCAGAAATTATTGTTATTATTGTAAAAGGGCGACCGCGACCACCAGAAAGCCGAGCAGCAAATATACAGAGATGCACCCATAAAAAAGAGCCTACTCTTTTTTATCTGATTTTAACACGCCGGTCAGGAGCGTGTTTTCTTTGTCGATAAGTTCCCCGAGCGCCTGCGCCATTTTATCGAGGCGCTTCAGCGCATCGTTCTTTTCGACCGCCTTCCCTGACGAAGTTTCAAAACACCCTGCGGGGTTCAGGATCATGATCCGATAGCAGAGCGACAGCTTGACGTCGAGCGCCATAAGCGAAGCACGGGCTTCGAGCAGATGCCGCTCACGCAGTTCCCGCCGAACGGCATCCGATGGGAATATACTGTTTGCTTTTTCGGCATTGTCAACCACTTCGGAAGCAAGCCGCGCGACATCCGCCGCCAGCAGGCGCGAATATCTTGCCGATAACCGCGTCAAAAACGTGATCGTCCGCGTG
>CAJTRW010000047.1 GCA_910578765.1 uncultured Christensenella sp. | reverse complement strand
CGCGACGGCGCGTATTAAACGCGCATTCGGGTTATTTGCTTTTTAGCGGTCGGGTCTTATATTTTTCAAATAAAAAATTCGGCTCAGCTTCTTAAAATGAGTTGACACGCCGTTTTTTATGTGATAAACTTTCTGTACATCCGAGAAAAGGGGTGTAATTTTTTTGTTACGGAGTTTTTCAGATGAAAGCGTCAACAAGGGCTAAAATAACTTTGGAATGTACGGAGTGCAAGCACAGGAATTACGACAGCTATAAAAATAAGCGCAACGATCCCGACAGGCTTACTATTTCCAAGTACTGCCCCTTCTGCAAAAAGCATACAGAGCATAAGGAAACAAAGTAATGGCACAGAAAAACGACAATAAAGCTCAGAAGCCCAATATCTTCGTAAGAATGGGCAGAAGGTTAAAGGAAACCTTTTCGGAACTTAAAAGGGTAACATGGCCCACGTTCCCCAAAGTTATAAAGGGTACTTGCGTCGTGCTTGTGGTCGTCGCTATTTTTACGGTGGTCGTTACCGCAATTAACTACGGCTTGCAGGAGCTTTTACAGGTCATAACCAACATAAAGGGTATCGGAGAATAAATTAATGGTAGACGTGACCACTACGCCTTGCTGGTATATTCTTCACACCTATGCCGGTTACGAGTCTATGGTGAAGGACAACCTTGAAAGGCTTATTGAAAACAACAACCTGCAGGGAATGATTTTCGACGTCAAAATCCCTATGGAAACAACCATAGAGGAGAAGAACGGTAAGCGCAAAATCGTAGAGCGCAAGCTTTTGCCCTGCTATGTGTTCATAAAAATGATATATTCCAACCAGCTTTGGTACTGGATAACGAATACCAGGGGCGTAACGGGCTTTGTCGGCCCTCAGGGCAGACCCATTCCTTTAAAGGAAGGGGAAATACGTAAAATGCGCCTCGAAGACGTTGCCGTCAACGCGGATTTCGCCGTCGGCGACAGGGTAAGCGTGGATTCCGGTCCCTTGGAAGGCTTTGAAGGAATCGTCACCGAATTGAACGACCTTTCCCAGAAAGCAAAGGTCAACATAAAGATGTTCGAAAGAAATACGGACGTCGAAGTGGAATATATACAAATCCGTAAAATTACGGAATAAAAAGTTAACAACGTGGGAGGATACGTTAAATCTTTTCATGGCGTATCCGTTATAACCACGTCGGAGGAAATATTTTATGGCAAAAAAGATTACTGCGGTAGTTAAATTGCAGCTTCCCGCAGGTAAAGCAACCCCCGCGCCCCCCGTAGGTTCTACGCTCGGCCCCCACGGTATCAACATACCCGGCTTTACCAAGGATTTCAACGCAAGAACCGCAAGCCAGGCAGGACTTATCATTCCCTGCGTAGTTACTATTTATCAGGACAGAAGCTTCACTTTCGAGCTGAAAACACCCCCCACGCCCGTACTTATTAAAAAGGCGCTGGGTCTGGAAACGGCAAGCGCCCGCCCCAACAGGGATAAAGTGGGCAAGCTTACCAAGGCTCAGGTAGAAGAAATAGCAAAGACCAAAATGCCCGATCTTAACTGTACCGATTTAGAGTCGGCTAAGAGCATGGTCAAGGGAACCGCCCGTTCCATGGGCGTAACGGTGGAGGAGTAATTTTATGAAATTGGCGAAGAAATACGCGGAAAGCATAAAGTCCTATGACCGTTCCAAATCCTACGACCTTCCCGAGGCGTGCAAAATAGTTGTCGACACCGCAAAAGCTAAATTCGACGAAACGATAGAGCTTCATGTGCGTTTGGGCGTAGACCCCAGACAGGCGGACCAGCAGGTGCGCGGCGTGCTTGTTCTTCCCAACGGCACGGGCAAGCAGAAGAAAGTACTCGTTGTCGCAAAGGGCGACAAGGCTGACGCAGCGACTGCTGCCGGTGCGGATTACGTCGGCGCGGAAGAAATGATTCAGAGAATTCAGAAGGACAACTGGTTCGACTTCGACGTAATGATAACCACGCCCGACATGATGGGCGTCGTCGGTAGAATAGGCCGTATCCTCGGACCCAAGGGCTTGATGCCCAACCCCAAGTCCGGTACCGTTACCATGGACGTTGCAAGGGCCGTGCAGGAAGTTAAAGCAGGTAAAGTGGAGTACCGTCTCGACAAAACCGCTATTATTCACTGCCCCATCGGTAAAAAGTCCTTCGGTACTGAAAAGCTTGCGGAAAACTTCAACGCGCTTATGGACGCTATAGTCAAGGCGAAGCCCGCAACCTCAAAAGGTCAGTACATTAAAAGCGTAACCCTCACCGCGACCATGGGCCCCGGCGTTAAGGTAACGTATAACAAGGGTTAATTAAATTAAAATATATTTAAAGGCGGAGCAATTGCTCCGCCTTTAATATTACGTTTATAAAAGTCCGTCGGCATTTTATTTACATTCTGCGCGAGCATAGCGACACTTTGCGCACCCTTTTGTCATTCTGCGCGAGCGTAGCGATGCTTTGCACACCTTATTGTCATTCTGAACGTAGTGAAGAATCTTTTCAATAATAATGTGCAAAACGAAGTGAAGAATCTTTTCAATAATCCGCTTTGCCCAACAGAAAGTCCACCGACACCTCCAATAACTCGCTCAACTTTAAAAGCGCTGCAAGTGACGGCTCCTGTTTGTCCGTTTCCCATGCGTGTACGGTGTTGCCGCTAACGTTCAATATTTTTGCTATATCCGTCTGTTTTAAGTGCTTTTCCGTTCTTATCTCTTTAAGCCGTTCGCCAAAAATTTTCATGTTTTGTTCCTGTTATAATCGGCAAGACTTATTGCAAAGGTTTTCAATAATCTTTTCTGCCCGTTAAAATATCCAAATCCTCATTAAAATAATTTGCTATTTTACAAAGATTTTCAAGCCCTATTTCACGCTTGCATAATAAATATCTGCTTAACGTCGCTTGCGGAATACCTATTTCTTTCGCAACCGACGATATAGAACGGCTGCCAATCAACTCTTTCAACTGCTGTGCTAATTTCTCAACGTACATAATAAATAAATTACACCAAATGGTATAAAATGGTTGATTTATACCGTTCGGTATGATATATTATAAGTATTGAATAAAACAATGGAGAAAAATTCATGTTGCAGACATTTATCGGGGATACGCTTATTACGGAAATTATCAACAGAGTGGAAAGCTCCGCAAAAAAAGATAAAATATTTGCTTATATAACAGAGGTCACGGACAGGTGCAAGCGTTTGTGCGACAGGGGAAAGCAGTTAAGCGTTCTTACCGAATACAAGTACATGGTTGCCAATTTGAAAAAAGAATTTAAATTATAGTATTAAAATAAGTTGACAACCCGACTTTTGATAATTATAATAACAACGTAAATAAATTTGCTACCCGAGACGGCGAGCGCTTTTTTAAGCTTAATTTCTCGCCCAGGTGACAGGAAAAACGTATTAATAACGGTTTTGTTTTTCTATCCCTGCGCTTTCGGGCGGCAGGGATTTTTCAAATAACACGGGAGGTAATAAATTGTCGGCTAATTTTGAAGCAAAAAAGGAAGTCGTTAAGGAAATAACGGAAAAAATAAGCGCGGCTAAATCCGTTGTACTCGTTGATTATAACGGGCTGACCGTTGCCGAAGCGTCCGAGCTCCGTAACAAGTGCAAACAGGCCAACTGCGAATATAAGGTTTATAAAAACACTCTCGTAAGAAAAGCTTTCAACGATTTGGGACACAAAGATTTCGACGCTGACCTCAACGGACCCACGGCTGTTACGTTCAGTGCGGACGAAACAAGCGCCGCAAAGATAATGGTTGAAGCGGTAAAAGCTTACGATGGCAAAATAACCTTGAAAAGCGCGTTTGTTGATAACGCATACGTTGATAAAGCCGGTGCGAAAGCGCTTGCCAGTATGCCTTCCAAGGAAGAACTTATTGCAAAAATGCTCGGTTCCATGCAGGCGCCCGTTGCGAATTTCGCGGGCTTGCTCAACAACATGCTTTCCGGCGTCGTACGCGTCTTGAACGCGGTCGCACAGCAGAAGGCTTAAAACTCAAACAAAAAACCAAAGGGCGGGCGCAGCCCCACATAGCGCAAAAATAAAAAAACAAAAACATTTTCAGGAGAATAAATAACAATGGCAGACGTAAAGAAGTTTATAGAAGAAGTTAAATCCATGACCGTACTCGAGCTTAACGAACTCGTTAAAGCTCTCGAAGAAGAATTCGGCGTATCGGCGGCAGCTCCCGTAGCTGTAGCGGCGGCTCCCGCGGCAGGCGGTGCGGCGGCAGCTCCCGCGGCTGAAGAAAAGAGCGAGTTCAACGTAGTTCTTAAAGACGCAGGCGCTAAGAAGATTGACGTTATCAAGGTTGTACGCGCTTTCACGGGTCTCGGACTTGTAGAAGCTAAAACGGCAGTAGAAAAGGGCGGCGTGCTTAAAGAGAACGTTGCTAAGGAAGAAGCGGAAAAAATTCTTGCAGACCTCAAAGAGGCAGGCGCTACCGCTGTTTTGGAATAATTTAAAAAACTCAGTTAAAAATCCGCGTCTTTCGGGACGCGGATTTTTTGCTATCTTTAATATAAATCGCTTGACAGTATCTTCAATTAAAAGTAAAATAATATGGTAATATTATAACTTTATTGGATTAAGGCGATGGCAAAAAAATTAAGATATGCGTTAATAACGTCGGTTCTGGCGCTGATGGTTGTCTTTTCGGCGGTTGTTTCCGCTTGCGGCAGCATTAAAACCAAACACCCGCGCGCGAAAATAACGGTAGAATTCAACAGTAAAACATACGTAATAGAGTATACTTTGTACCGCAATATGTATCCTCAGACCGTTCAACACTTTATAGAGCTTGCGGACAACGGCTTCTATAACGATATGATAGTGCACAATTACACGTCAAGCAACTGGTTTACGGGCGCGTATTCTTATAACGGCGCTTCGGAAGCGTCGGACTATGATTCCGCGTTTACGGCGGGCAGCAGTTCCGTGCGCGATTATTTGGAGCACAATTCCAAGGAAGCGGCGTATTACGATTTGTTTAAAGCGGGTAAGCTTACTCCGTCAGTCTATAAAAAGCTTTCCTACGACGCTAAGGGCAATGAAAAGGTTGCCGCAGAGGACGCGCTTCCCGCGCTTATCGGCGAGTTTTCTTCAAACGACCATAAAATAAAGAAAAACCCCGTCAGGGCGGAGTACGGCGTACTGAAAATGTTCTATTACCCCAAGGGCGACACAAACCAGAAGGTTGCAATTAAGAACAGCTTCGGTCAGCTTTTGGAGCACGACTATAAATATAACTGCGCGACCAGCGTATTCGCAATGCAGGTCAGCGGCAGCGACAGCGCTTACGGCGAAGCGAATTACTGCACTTTTGCCAGATTGAGAAACGACGGCGAGCGCGATAAGTTCAATTCACTTATAGAAGCCGTATCCGACTATATCACGGACGAGCTTGACGGCGCTTCTGGTGATTTCACCAGACAGGTGTCCGTACCGGTGGACACGCTCGATACCTTTGCGGACGAGGGCGGACAGGCAATAGAAACTTCGTTCACCACAACGCAAAAACCCTTGATAATAAAATCGGTTAAAATAACTAAGTATTAATTAATGTTTTTAAGCGCCGCGCAGTTTGCGCGGCGCTTTTGGTTGCGGTTTTAAAATTTATAATATAAAATAACGTCGGCGGCGGTTTTTTAACTTATTTAAGGCTACACTTGGCTGCGTTCGGGCATTTTTGGAGATGCGTATCGTTCTTACTACCTGACTTCCTCTGGTTACAGGACCAATACGTACTCTGCACCTCGGTTAGCAGTGCGGCCTGCGCTTTACAAGAAAGAAGTATTGCGTTATAATGCTTGCGGCGACGGTTTTTTAACTTATTACAGGCTACACTTGGCTGCGTTCCGGTGACAATTATAATGCGTACAGCTCTAATTACCTGACTTCCTCAGGATACATGTACTATACGTACTCTGCACGTAGGTTAGCTGTGCGGCCTGCGACTCACAAAACGCGGTTGTATCCATTGTCATTCTTAGTGTAACGAAGAATCTTTCAGATCCTTCGCTAACGCTCAGGATGACAAGGTAGAAAACCAGTGGTACAATATTATAGGCGACGGTTTATTAAATTTACTTGGCTGCGTTCCGGTCACAATAATCATGCGTACTATGCGCAATACCTTACGGCGTCGGGCATGCGACTCTTTGCTTACCCCGCGCGACTGTTAGCTGTGCGGCCTGCGCTTTACAACCGCAATTACAGTATCCGAAAAGTACATTGACTTTCGGACGGATTAATTAAATTTTGTGAAGGGAC
>CAJTRW010000046.1:902-6619 GCA_910578765.1 uncultured Christensenella sp. | reverse complement strand
AAGCTGTCGCTGATGAAGGGTGATAAGGTTGTCAACTTTTGATAAATACCCAGCAATTTTTATCTGTTCTTCATATTTCGGAATGACAAATTTCATTGTCAAAAACTCATCGTAACTTATGCTGCGGCCATCTCGTATTCCATATGTAACAGTTTCTAATCTTCTTATGAATTCGGGAGAACTAAAAATGTATTTCCAATATAAATCTGACTGCTTTTCGCCCTCTTTAAACCCAAATATAGTGTAAGCTGGAGATGTAATGCCCAATATAGCGGAATGAGCGAACCCACCTTGAAAAGAGCGCAAATGTATTACAAATTGCCCAGGCTGTACCCTTTTATACCCTATCTCGTTACTTTTATCGTGAAATATGATCTTCCCCGTATCATCCCTGAACACCATTCCTTTATCCTGCGTTGCTGATAGTACAGGAAGTTCGGGATATCCCTTTTCTGCATATGTAATAAATAATGTTTCTGCCTTACGCTGTTCCCAAGCATCGGTGTAGCCTTTGAAACGAATACGGGGTTTTATACTATTTTCAGCCATTTTGCTCTCCTTTGAGCAATTTTTGCAGCTCTTTTAACCCCAACATGTCAAATTCGTCGCCCTCTAAATCATCAATCATAGTGGCGACAGCCGCCTCGGATTCGGCAATTTGCTTTTCGACGTCGAGCATTGTTACGCTGTACTTCTTTGTAAGTGCATTTATCTTGGTTTCCAATGCACTTACGATGGAATCGGGTATAACAGTCAACGCACACATAAGCGGCTTTATCCATTTTTGATAAAGCAATTGTTTTGCCTGCTCATCCGTAAGACTTTCTATTGTTTGTTTTGTTAAGGCGAGTAATTTTTCGGACTTGATTTTTATATTACGTTTGAGTTCTTTCTCTTCGTCCAGCATCGTTGCAATTTTTATTATCCGAGCTTCGATACTTTCTTCGTCGTACTGTCCACGATATTTCTGATATTGCTTTGCTTTCTTGGCTATTGCCGCAAAAACCAGTGCGTCACCTTCTTCACTCAAAATTTCTGCATTTTCCGACTTTTCGTCCTCGGTAAGAGATTCTAAAAATTCTTCGTATGCAGACTGAATTTCCGACAAACGGCTTTCCATTTGCAACAGTTCGTCTTTCTTATCGAACAACATTTCCCGCTGAACCAATTCAAAGGGTATCACCCGCCCCATCCAGCCGTCCTGAACTTCAATGTCTTTTCCGTCCTTTTTCTTTAATACCATTTTCGGATCGGTTTTCTTTACTGCGTCAAAGCCCTCGGTTTGAATAATTTCCAAATCGGTCGTAATTTTAGTCCATTCGTCATCAAGCAGTTGATATGCATAATATTTATCGACGAGCGGTATCCCAGCCAAGCGAGAGAATATCTCATTCGCAATTCCCGACTCCTCGTTAGGTATTACAATGTCGGAAACTTGTCCTATCAATCTTTCATCGAGCTGTGCATCAAAGCCCTCAAAAGCCGCTTTATATTTTGCCACAAAACCCAGCACGTCGGCATTTGCCTTAATGGTCTTTATAACGTCATCCGTAGCTACGGTCGCATATGAACCGTTCACATCGTTAAACAATTGCTTTTTAAGCGTAGGGAACGCCGCCCAATATTCACCGAGTTCTTCAATTTCCGAATGAGGGATTCCGCCAAAGATAGATGCGTATATATCCCACGTTTCGCCCTTATCAGAGGAATCAACGTAACGGGGGATGTTTAAGTTATATTCATTTGCTCGAATCGCATCTCTCGTAACTTTTTTACAGAATTTCGGTATGTCTTCTCGGGCAACAACCGCATCCACGATTCTCTTTATATCGGACGCTCTGAGCTTATTATTTTTGCCCTCTTTCGTATAGCCCTTAGATGCATCGATAATAAGCACGTCGGTATTGGTGCGTTTCTGCTTTAACACCATAATAATAGTGGGGATACCCGTGCCGAAGAATATATTTGCAGGCAACCCGATTATAGCGTCGATATTATTATTTTCAATTAAATTAGTACGAATTTTTTCTTCTTCGCCGCCACGGAATAAAACACCGTGAGGAAGAACTATTGTCATTATTCCGTCGGGTTTGATATGATACAAATCGTGGAGGAGAAATGCATAATCCGCCTTCGTCTTCGGAGCTAACCCGTAACGCTTATATCTGGGGTCTGAATCTTTATCTGCTGGATCCCACGCCTGTGAGTACGGAGGATTTGACACCACCGCATCAACGTACAACGGTTCATAGGTTTTATTGGGATCAGATTCGTCGAAATACGGCCAGTCTTCTTCGAGAGTATCACCGTTGCGCGTACAAATATTATCGGGAAGAATACCTCTCATTACAAGGTTCATTCTCGTTAAATTGTATGTATTCTCTTTTAATTCCTGAGCAAAGTACTTGATATTGTTTTTGTCCTTCATCCGCTTAGCAACCGAATGACCGATATTAATGAGTAGCGAGCCCGAACCGCTGGTGGGGTCATAAATCTGTATGCTCTCTCTATCTTTCAAATGGTCAGCAACGATTTCGGACATAAGCAAAGATACTTCGTGCGGCGTATAGAACTCGCCCGCCTTTTTGCCCGCATTGGCGGCAAACATACTTATCAAATATTCGTATATAAAGCCGAGAACGTCATAATCCTGCTTGCCGTCCATCGGAATAACCTTGATTAATTGAATAAGCTCGCTAATTGCCTTCGTCTGCGTACCAGAGCTGTCGCCCAACTTGCTGAGCCCCGTTTCCAGCGTTTTGAATATGTTCTCAAACAGCTTTTTACACTTATCGCTGATTAAACGGCTGAATGCCGACAAAGCATCTCTGACGTTGGACACGTCAAAATCTTTCCCCTTGTTCAGCCAAGTAGAAAATAAATTGTCGTATGCGATAAAATAACCGAGATTGGCTTGACAATGCGAAACGGCATCGGCATGTTCTTCAGAAAGATACGGCAGGTCTTCAACTGCCCAGCCGTCTACCTTAGTGAGCCTTTCAACTTCCTTATCGGAAAGGAACTTATAAAACATAAAACCGAGGATATAATCCTTGTACTCATTCGCTTCGATTTTGGAACGCATTTTATTTGCTGATTCCCAAATTTTAGATGCAAGCTGCTGTTTATTCATCGCTTATCTCCTGTTACATGGCGACAAATTCGCCACCGAATATTATTATACTAAAATTTCACGTAAAAGTCAAAGAATGCAAAGTTGCGCCCAGCACATTTATCTACTACGCAAAAACTTTTTTATGACCTTGATTACTATAGTTATCATTATCGTCGGGACGCCTATGCTAAGTGCAATCAGCCCCGCCGGGGTGAAATAATCCATAACTTTTTTAAGCTCTAACAGGGCGGGCAAATTTTCAAAGACAGCTTTGCCCATTCCAGATAGCAAGCCCCAAATAACTTGCCACATTGTTGATATTACTTCAATAAAAACTGTCATTTATTCCTTCTCTTTTATAAATTCTTCCACATCATCCACTTGTATGGTTTCTGTCTCTCCATACCACAAATCATGCAAATAAAATTCACCGATAAATGTCCCACAATGTGGGCAGACATTTACCAAATGCGTTTCACCAGTTACCCCGCTTACACGTTCTTCAAGTAGCACACCTTTCCCTCTGGATATTTTTAACATACTGTCATTAAAAAAATCGGGCGACATAGGGTTACCATCTATCAACCCATAAACAGAACACATCTTTTGCCCACATTTCCAACAAGTAGTATTATCTGCAAAGCAGATTTTGACATCGGGATGCGTTCTTTTATACTCTATTTCTCGCTCACCTATTTCCTTAAGCTGTGAGCTACCAAGCTCATTACAAATAAGAGCAAGCTCTTTCAGCGTTGGCAAACTCTCACCTTTTTCAAACGATGCGATTTGCCAAGAGGATATCCTTGTCCTTACCGCAAGCAACGACCGTGAACTACACCCCTTACATTTTTTGCGGATGTACATCATTGCTTCGCCGAATTTCATTTCAAATATGTTCTTCATTCTGTCCTCTTTAATACTGACCCAGCGTCTCTGCCAAGTAGTTTTTTACCATGTCGGCAACACTTTTCGGGGCTGTTACCTTGACCCCTGTTCCAAAGGAACAGCACCAAGCAATAAACGGTTTGCTGACCTGCACCTCAGCGGTGAAAATTATCTTGTTACCTGATGCTTCACTTATATGTAAATCTGCTCCGAAAAAGTCAAACACGACGTCTATTAACCCTTTGTCGGCTTCAAACGAAACCACCTGCTTGTCGCCGCCGAACATGCCGAATAATTCCTGCTTATGCTTGACGATATCGATTTTATCAGACTGTGCCGCTTCCGAAATAGGAACGTCCAGCATCGTTACTTCGTCCATTCTGTCAACTCGATAATGTGAAAGATTGCCAAACCAATCGTCGTAGCATATTAAATAATATTTGTCGTCTGAAAAAACCGTCGCCAAGGGATTTACTTTGTACTTTCTATTTTGGGTGGGGTCGCTTTTTTTCTTTCGATATACTTTCCGCCGTTTTATATCGTAATCGAAATATGAAAAAGAGATTTTTCTCTTTTTCTCTATCGCCGACGCTATTGCATAAACTGAATAATAAATGTTTTCATTTATGCTTTTCATAGTATTAAACTCTACGGTATTCCGCGTCAGCACTTCCGCACGTTGGCTACCAGCAAGTTGAGCTATTTTATTTACGAGTTCGTCCGTTTTCTTTTGAGTTATAAAGCCAGCAGCTCTGACCGCATCCATCAATATATGTATCTCGGGTATGTTGAATTTGCGGTCTTCCACATAGTATTCATTACTCGAAGAACGGCGGCACATAACTTCGTAGCCAAAATCGTTCAACAGTTTAATGTCGCTGTACAAAATTTTGCGGTCAACTTCAATGCCGCATTCGGCGAGCTTTTCTATAAGCACGGGCGTAGGCATAGGATTATTCTCGTCCGTATCTTGGTTTAATATTTCCCAGATTTTTAATAGCTTTATCTTTCTCGAATTTGAACCGTTCATTTCTTTTACCTAATTATATTATATATTTTTAGGATGGTGGACTCGCCAGTGCTGTTTGCGTGTCATTACTTGCAAATTGCTCGGGCGGTTATTGAGCTTATTTCCATCACGGTGATGCACTACTTCATTGGCACGCAAAGGTCTTCCAATCTTCCTACTTGCAACATCACGGTGGACAGCCACATAACCATCTTCACGAGCCTCTGGGCTCTTTGGTTTATATTTCTGCTTGTAGCCTTCTTTCGTAATATACGACTTATGTCGTCCTAATCCAAACATATAGACACCTCCTTTTTAGAATTTTGCTATTTTATTATAGCAGAAATCACCTCGCTTGTAAATAGTGTAATGTACGATTTTTAGGACATTACAACACAAAAACACATTCAAGTCTGACAACAAGGGGGATATAGGTTTGTTCTGCAAAGTTGTGCTGAACCAAATTCCCCTTGCTATTTTTGGCATAAAAAAAGACCGCCCGTGTGAACGTTACAAACTCACACGGACAGTTTTCCGCCGTTTTCGCCCAAATAATGGGCATTTTTCGCAATATTTACCCCAAAATGCGAAAAAAGTGGTCTATAAGTCAGAAGACTTATAGACCAACTTCTATGGTGCCGATGGCCGGACTCGAACCGGCACGGATGTTACTCCGAGGGATTTTAAGTCCCTTGCGTCTGCCTATTT
>CAJTRW010000046.1:446-894 GCA_910578765.1 uncultured Christensenella sp. | reverse complement strand
GCTCTACCGACTGAGCTAAGGGGCAATAAAAGGTGGCAACTACCTATCCTCCCGGCCTGTTAGGGCAAGTACTTTCGGCGTAAGAGAGCTTAACTTCTGTGTTCGGAAAGAGAACAGGTGGATCCTCTCTGCTATCGCCACCGCCACGGTATATTAAATCTCTTGCGAGACGTAATATCGAGGGTGTGTAACCGCCAAATCATTCGCCTTATCCTTAGGCGCCCCCTTCGGCGATTACTTAATTTGTTTTGCTCACGGCTTTTCCGCCGTAAACACACTGCCTTTGTTTCCGCAGACAGACAACTACACAGCAACAACTCTCAAACAAAAAACAGGAAGAAATGTAAGCTCGTAAAAATCATAGATTAAAATGAAGATTAAAGACGCTTGCCTCAACGATGTTGAGATCAAGCCCTCGACCTATTAGTATCGGTCAGCTACATACCTT
>CAJTRW010000045.1 GCA_910578765.1 uncultured Christensenella sp. | reverse complement strand
CTGACGAACTTTCCGTTTTCCCGAACATTGTAGTTGTTTTCATACGTTAGCGGCTTGGGTTGCCACCTTGTGACAAATCCCGCAAGTCCGTTAATGAAAATGTACTGCATTTTGTCGGCGTTAGAACGCGATTGCTCTTGGCGGAGAGAGAGGGATTCGAACCCCCGGATAGTTGCCCATCAACGGTTTTCAAGACCGCCGCATTCGACCGCTCTGCCATCTCTCCAAGATTATTAAGTTTTAAGAAGAGGAGCGGGCGAATGCGGAGCATTCGTCGTACCGAAGCACTGTGTGCTTACCGCTCTGCCATCTCTCCGTAAAAATTACTAAATTATTGCACTAAACTCAGTAAATCGCAGGCTGTATGCTTGGCGCAGATAAAATAAGATATTTACATTTTATCAAAATGATGCCGTGCTGTCAATTAAAATAACTTTTTATCTTTAAATTGCCTATATTCAACCGACATTACGGTAGTGACGAAAACATTTTTCGCTCCGGCACGCATCAGCTTTTTGGTCAGTGCGTCGGCTGTTGCTCCCGTGGTCATGACGTCGTCGACGATGAGAATATTTTTGCCCGCAATAAATGTTTTGTCCGTTATTTTAAAGCATGATTCCAAGTTCACGGTACGTTCTTTTTTGGTCAGGTGTTTTTGTTGCTCTGTGGATTTGACTTTTATTACAGCGTTTTTGATAACGGGAATACCTATGCGTTTTGAAAGACTTTCGGCAAGCAGAACCGACTGGTTATAGCCTCTTGCCCGCTTGGCGTCGTCAGTCATCGGAACAGCAACGATACAGTCCGCGCCGCCGAAATTTTTCAGCTTTTCAGCCGTTACGTCGGCGAAAAATTCTTTAAGGTATCCGTTTCCGTTTTTAAATTTTGCCATAAGTATTTTTCCGCCGCCGTCGTAGACGACGGGGGAGAACGCCTTTTTATATAGCGGCGGTCGGTCTTTACATTCGAGGCAAATTTCCGCCCTGACGGTTTTTCTGCCGCAAACGGGACAGGTCTTACCGTCGTTAAAGGTAACGGTTTCCGTGCAGTCGGGGCAGAGGTTTGTTCCGAATGTTTCTCTGCCGCAAATATCGCAAGTGAACGCGCGTGGAAACATCGTTTCGCCCGCCGCCGACCAAAAGTCTTTAAATTTACTCATTTAAATATTTTTTCAGCTTTTCCGCGCAGTCCGTTTTTTCCCAAGGCAACGCGCTTTTGCCGAAGTGTCCGTATGCCGCAGTTTGCGAATAAATGGGTGCGCGCAGTCCCAGTCTGTTAATAACGGAATAGGGGCGCAAATCGAATTCTTTTACAACTATATCGGCAATGCGGCTGTCGGAAAGCTTACCCGTGCCGTAGGTATCCACAAAAACGGAAACGGGATTGGAAACGCCTATCGCATAAGCAATTTGCAGCTCAACCTCGTCGGCAAGTCCTGCCGCGACTATGTTTTTACAGATATATCTTGCCATATATGCCGCCGAGCGGTCAACCTTGGTGGGGTCTTTGCCCGAAAAAGCTCCGCCGCCGTGCGCGCATCTTCCGCCGTAAGTGTCTACTATAATTTTCCTGCCCGTAAGACCGCTGTCGCCCTCGGGGCCGCCTATCTCGAATCTGCCCGTGGGGTTAATGAAATATTTTGTCTCTTTGTCCAGAAGCGAGGGGGGGATAACGCTTACGACTTGTTTTAAAATATCCTCTTTCAGCTTTTCCTGCGATACTTCGGCGTTGTGCTGTGCGGAGACTACCACGGTATCTACGCGTTTGGGCATTTTACCGTCGTACTCTATGGTAACCTGAGTTTTTCCGTCCGGACGGAGGTAGGGCATAAGACCGCTTTTTCTGACCTCCTCAAGTCTTTTCGCAAGCTTGTGCGACAGAGAAACGGTCATGGGCATAAGCTCGGGCGTTTCCGTGCATGCGTATCCGAACATCATTCCCTGGTCGCCCGCGCCGAGAGAATTTTCGTCCGCGGAATTGTCCACGCCGCGCGCAATATCCGCACTTTGACTGTGGACGGCTACGGTTATTTTGCATTTGTCATAGCAAAACATGCCGAAGTCGTATCCGATTTCTTTAATGGTTTCCCGCGCGATTTTTTCGTAATCGACCGCGGCGGTGGTGGTGACCTCGCCCATAATCATAAGTCTGTCGTACGCGGCGCAGCACTCTATCGCGCAACGCGCGTTGCGGTCGGTTTTTAAAATTTCGTCGACAATCGCGTCGGAAATTCTGTCGCAAAGTTTGTCGGGGTGACCTTCTGTTACGCTTTCGCTTGTGAAAAGTTTTTTCATTAATTTATCCTCTGTCAGTAAATTGTTTATTTTATTTTTTTCGACATCTGCACATAGTCGAATTCTTCATATCCTATGGATTTATACAGCTTTATCGCTCTCTCGTTTTTCGGTTCTGCTTCCAGCCTGCATGCGACGACGTCGCCCGCCTCCACAAATTCAAACGCCTTTTTACCTATGCCCAGCCCTCTGTACTGCGGAGAAATATACAGCTCGTCGAACAGGGCGATTTTTCCTCCGTATTCCTGTGAAGCGTAGTAAGCGACAAGCGCGTATCCCGCGGTGTCGGCGCCGTATTCGATAATATATCCCGATATAAGCTTTCCCGAAAGTATTTCTTTCCAAAAGCTTCTGCGGCTTTCTTCCGAGATAGGCTCGTGCGCGGCTCCGCAACCGTAAAAATCGCGCGACATTTCAAAATAAGCGTCTCGGTCGCATTCCGTCATTTTTCTGAAATTTACGTTTTTTGTTTTTTCCATATAAGAAAAACTCCTCTACGGACCGAGAGGAGTTTTAAATTTCGTATTTCCCCATAGGTCTCGGCGTTAGCACCTTGCTTGGCAGGTTGCTGTGTGGTCTAAGAGCCGTTCTCTCGCACACTCTTTATAGGTTTGAAATTATTATAGCATTGCATAAAACCTATGTCAAACAAAACTTGCAATTATATCGTTTTTATTTTATAATACCCGTATGGTCTGCAATCAGTGTCCCGCATCGTGCGGCGCGGACAGGGAAAAACACAGCGGCGCGTGCGGCGTAAAGGGCGTCCGCATAGCCAAATATTATCTTCATCCCTTCGAGGAACCGCCCGTATCCTTCAAAAACGGAAGCGGTTGCATCTTCTTTTGCGGTTGTACTTTAAAGTGTGTTTTCTGCCAGAATTATTCGCTCTCCCGCAATACGCGTGGGAAGGATATTACCGTTAAAGAGCTTGCGGACATTTTTAAGCGACTTGAAGATACGGGCGCGGAAAATATCAATTTGGTAAACCCGACGCATTATTTGCACGCAATTGCGGAGGCGGTTTCTTTGTACCGCCCGAATATTCCCGTCGTCTACAATACGCACGGCTACGAAAAGCTTGAAAGCCTGCGCATTGCCGACGGGTTTGTCGATATTTATCTGCCGGATCTTAAATTTATCGACCCGCTGCTTGCCAAGCGGTATACCGCCCGCGGAGATTATGCGGACTACGCTTTGCCTGCGTTGCGGTTTATGGCGGAAAAGAAGTGCGAAGTAAGCGCGGACGGTAAAATGCTTTCCGGCTGTATAATTCGTCATCTCATGCTTCCGCAGGCGGTGTACGATACGTTGAACGTTATAAAATTCGTTTCCGGACTGCCCGAAAGTGTTTATTTCAGTTTAATGAGTCAGTATACGCCCTTCGGAGATGCGGAAAAATTTAAGGAATTACGGCGCGGGATAACCAAGCGAGAGTATTCGTCTGCAGTTTCCGCAGTGCGTGCGTACGGATTAAAAAACGTGTTTTTACAGGACTTCGAAAGCGCGCAAAGCGCATATATACCCGATTGGGATTTTTGAAAATCATGCTTGTTTCATTCGACAAAGTAGCCTTCGGCTACGGCGACAACTTAATATTCGGCGGCGCCGCATTCTCGATAAACGAGGGCGAGAGAATAGGACTTATAGGCGAAAACGGCGCCGGAAAGACTACGCTTATAAAATTGATGCTCGGACGGTTGGAAGCGGACGCGGGTAAGGTTTTTATAAAAAACGGTCTCAAATGCGGCTATCTCGAACAGGACGGGGGCTACACAAGCGGCAACACGGTTTACGGCGAAATGCTTGACGTGTTTAAAGAGGAAATAAGCGCGGTTGAAAAGCTTTCTTCCCTATCGGCTAAGCTTGCCGTTGCGGACGGGGCGGAGTATGCTTCGCTTGCGGCCGAAATGGAAAGATTGAATAAATTTATTTCGGCGCGCGGCTGTTTCGACGTGGAAGTAAAAATAAAAACCGTTTTAAACGGCATGGGCTTTGCCTGTATGTACGACAGAATTATAGACACTATGTCGGGCGGCGAAAAAACCCGCATGAAGCTTGCCCGTCTGTTGTTGGAAGAGCCCGACCTTCTTATTCTGGACGAGCCTACAAACCATCTCGATATTTCGACGCTGTTCTGGCTTGAAGAATATCTTCAATCGTTCGGGGGCGCGGTTTTCGTCGTTTCTCACGACAGGTATTTCCTTGACAGAATAGTAAAAAAGACGTTTGAACTCGAAAACAAAACGCTAACCTGCTTTAACGGCAACTACACTAAATACAAAGTATTGAAGGCGGAGCTGTACGCCCGTCGGCTTAAGGAGTACGAAGCCCAACAGGAGGAACGGGCAAAGCTGCAGGATTACGTCGACAGAAACATTGTCCGCGCTACGACGGCGAAATCCGCGCAGAGTCGGGTAAAACAGCTTGAAAAAATGCAGCTTGCGGAAAAGCCGTTCACGCCGCCGAAACCGCCCGAATTTAATTTCCGATACGACGCGCAACCCTATGAAAACGTGCTTGAAATAACCGACCTTAATTTGGAACGCGGCGGCAAACGTCTTATAAACAACGGAAATTTAAGCTTGAAGCGCGGACAGAAGCTTGCGCTGACAGGCGAAAACGGCGCGGGGAAAAGTACGCTTTTAAAGGAAATTTTAAACTGCGGAAGTTGCATAAAAGTCGGCAGGTTTGTTAAATTCGCATACTACGACCAGGAATCCGCCAACCTCGGCGCGGGCAACACCGTGTTGGAGGAGCTTTGGTTCCGTCATAACGGATATACGCAGACGGAAGCGCGCGCGGCTTTGGCGCGGTGCGGACTTTTCGCGGAGGACATGCAAAAGCCCGTATCTGCGCTTTCCGGCGGGGAGCGTGCAAAGCTTGCTTTATGTATCCTTACATGCGAACAAGGCAACGTGCTGTTGTTGGACGAGCCGACAAACCATCTCGACCTTCCCGCGCGCGAAAGTCTGGAAAAGGCGTTGAGGGAATTCGACGGAACTTTGATTTTTGTTTCGCACGACAGGTATTTCGTTTCCGCCGTAGCCACGTGCGTGGCGGAAATAGAGGGCGGAGAGCTTCGCTTTTACGGCGGCGGCTACGGTGAATATTCCGCGGCTAAAAAGCTCGAACGTGAAAAAGCAGCCGCCGTAAAGGAGAGTACGGCGGCGGACAGGGAAAAGGAACGGCGTGAAAATTCTTACCGTTCCAAAAAGCAGCGCGCCGAGGACGAACGCAGAAAAGACCTTGCCGCGCGTATCGAAAAGGATATTTCCGCATGCGAGCGTGAGGGGGAAGAAATAAATTCCATGCTTGCAAAGCCTGGGGTCGCGGCGGATTATGTGCAGGTGTGCGCGCTTATGCAAAAATTGGAAAGCGTCAAAAACCGTCTCGACGCACTTTACAAGCAGTATGAAACGGTGATATAATATAATTGCTATGGAAGATAAAAACAATATAGAAGAAGAAAAGGTGTCCGTCAGACACACCATAAACGCGGAGGAAACCTTTACCCTCGCAAAGGACGTGTTCGATATACGCTGTCTTATAAAAAACGTATACAACAACCGCGCGGTAATAGCAAGGCGCATAAACATATGCACGCTTTCCGTAAGCCTTGTTTTTACTTTGCTGTACGTTGCGTACATGCTTTTTCTCGGAATACTCAACAAGGTCACGTTTTTCGCGGAAATCGCGCTGTATTGTCTTTTGGGCGTTTACGGCGCGCTGTTTATAACGCTTTTGATACTTACGCTTTGCGCCGTGCGCGCCAAGACGAAAAACGTCAGAAAGCTTAACAAAGCGCTTTCGGCAATAAGGCTTACCGTCAGACTTGTTTCCATTGTTCTGACGATAGTGGCGTTTGTTTTCGCGGTGCGCGGCGGTGACGATTCGTCCAAGTTCATAGCTTTTAACGTAATACTTATAATTTTTTCCGTAATTTGTTTTGTTGTGCAGATTATTCCCGTTATGGCGGGCGGAATAGGCAAACTTTCGCGCTGGCTTCTTTCGCCCGTGAAAGTCAAATACCGTTTTTCCACCGTCGCGTTGGAGTGGTACGAACTTGCCGTAACAGACGGCGGCGACAGTAAGGCGGTTAAACGCGTGTCGGAAAAGTATTTCGACGACATAGGCAGATGTCTCGACAATTTTCTTATCCCCGCGTTCGGTAAAAAATATATAAGCGCGATAAAGCCTTCCGCCGTGCTTAACGTTGCCGACCGCGCCCCCGCGGAGGACAGGGCGCTTACGGAAGGCGTGCTTAAAAACGTTTTCGCCTATGCGACAGAGTGCGGATACGTCACTTTTGACCCGTGCAGGGATTTAAAATTCGAAGGGAGCATAGAGGAAGAAGAAAAGCAGAAGTCCACGGCTAAATCGCGGCTGATGGGCATAGGCAAAAAAATAGGAATGTCAATTCTTGAAAAATACATAAACAAGAATACTGAAGATAAAGACAACTGAATTAAAA
>CAJTRW010000044.1 GCA_910578765.1 uncultured Christensenella sp. | reverse complement strand
TCAGCGCAATTATGTCCGTACCGCCGGAGGAGGCGCCGCAGTTGAAAATTATCGCCCCGCCAACGCCGAAAAGCAGAATCGCAAAGCACAGCTCCAAAAAGGGTTGCCCGCCCGTAATGTTGCCCGCCGCGTCGAAAACCGCAGTGACGGGTTTGTCAAGGGGTATGACCTTTTCCAAAAACAGTATAATACCCGTATACAGTACGGAGCAGTATGCCGTTTTAAACGTACAGCTTTTGCCGAGAATTATAAAGCCCAGCACAAGCAGGAAAACGTTTATAAAAAGCATAATAACGGCCTTTGTAAGCCAGGGGACAAGCGGAGTTATGACCGTTGACAGCATAATAGAAATACCGCCGACTCCGCCGAGGACGAAATTGTACGGCATCTGAAAAAAATAAACGCTCAGCGACATAAGAATTATGCCGACGTTCATTAATATCCATCTTATTGCAGTGCGTTTGCGCCTTTGCGCCTTGGTCAGCACCTTATCGCCGCGCGGCTTTTGTACTACGGGGGCGGCGGCCTCCGCAACGTTTCCCTCTGCGTCGGCAAGCGTGGAAATTTCTTCCGCAATTTCCTGCGGTTTATCTTCCGCCGCAGGGGTAGGGTTTTCAATTTCGGTTTCGGCGACCGGCGCCGTCTCCGCGTCCTGCGGAACCGATTTTTTCTTTTTATCGCGTGTGTTCATATTTTTCCGTAAAAAAGGTTTATTCAAGCGCATAAATCATAACACAAAATATTTATCCGTGTCAATTTATTTTCCGTCTTTTATTATTTATGCCGTATTGACTTTGAAAGTCTTGTATGTTATAATTTTTTTCGGCGGGTTATCCGTTATCAGACCGGAATAAAGGACGTAAATTATGATAAATAAAAGGGCTTTGTTTTCAGACGAAACCTGCGATTATAAATCGCCCTACGAACCCGAGGCGGGCGACAGGGTTACGCTTCGGCTAAGGACGTTGGCAAACGACGTTTTGAACGCTTACGCCGTAATAAACGGTATAAAGCGCAATATGGTAAAGCTACCAAAGGGCGCGGTAAACGCGAAATGCGACAACTTCGACTATTACGAGGTTTCGTTTACCTGTACGGGTAAAACGGTAAGCTATCATTTTCTCGTTTCGGACGACGACGATTACGTTTTATATAACCGACTCGGCTGTGTGGAGAACGCCCAGCCGGAGTACGACTTTTCTTTCGTCCCGGGGTTCAAGGTTCCCGATTGGGCTAAAGGGGCGGTGTTTTACCAGATATTTACAGACCGTTTCCGTAACGGAAATCCGTCAAACGACGTTGAGGACAACGAATATTATTATACGGGCGGACACTCGCGCAAAATAAGGGACTGGTGCAAATTTCCCGACGCGCTGGACGTAAACTGCTTTTACGGCGGCGATTTGCAGGGCGTCAGGGAAAAGCTTGACTACCTGCACGGTTTGGGCGTGGAAGCCATCTATTTCAACCCTTTGTTCGTATCGCCGTCAAACCACAAGTACGACACGCAGGACTACGGTTATATTGACCCGCATATCGCCGTGATAGAGGACGACTGCGACCACGCCATGCAGTTTTGGGAAAAGAACAACGGCTATGCGGCAAGGTATATAAAGCGCATAATATCCCGCAAAAATCTGGAAAAGAGCAACGCGTTTTTTGCGGAACTTGTAAAGGAAATTCATGACCGCGGCATGCGCGTAGTTATCGACGGGGTTTTCAACCACTGCGGTTCCTTCAATAAATGGCTTGACAGGGAGGGCATTTATCTTAATAAAGAGGGCTATGAGGAAAAGGGCGCTTATCAGTCCGCGGACAGCCCTTACAGAAGTTATTTCAAATTCGATAAGCCGCATGAGGCAAAAAGCGGATACGAAGGCTGGTGGGGCTTCCCCACGCTGCCCAAGTTGAATTACGAGCAGAGCGCAGAGCTTGAAGAATACATTTTATCGACGGGGGAAAAGTGGGTTTCCGCGCCCTATAACGTCGACGGCTGGCGTCTGGACGTTGCGGCGGATTTGGGTCACAGTCCCGCATACAACCACAAGTTCTGGAAAAATTTCCGCAGCAGGATAAAAGGCTCCAATCCCGAAGCTTTGATATTTGCCGAGCATTACGGCGACCCTACCGACTGGCTTAACGGCAAGGAGTGGGATTCGGTAATGAACTACGACGCGTTTATGGAGCCCGTTACCTGGTTTTTAACCGGCATGGAAAAGCACAGCGAAGCCTTCGACGGAAATAAATTTTCGGACGGCAAGCTTTTCTTTGAAAGTATGTTGAAAAACATGTCAAGATTCCCGCGGCCGTCGTTGGACTGCGCTTTGAACCAGCTTTCCAACCACGACCATTCGCGTTTTTTAACGCGTACAAACGGCGTGGTCGGCACGCTTAAAACAAAGGGACCGCATGCGGCGGGCTACGGCGTGGACAAGCGCGTCATGCAGCTTGCGGTGCTGATGCAGATGACCTGGGTGGGCGCGCCCGGCATATATTACGCGGACGAAGCAGGGCAGGTCGGCTGGACGGACCCCGACAGCCGAAGAACTTATCCCTGGGGCGGCGAGGACGCGGAGCTTATAGAGTTCCACAAACGCGCCATTGCGCTCAGAAAAAGAATACGCTGTCTTAAAACGGGCAGTTTGAAGCCGCTTGACGCCGGCAACGGTTATATCGCGTACGGCAGATTCGACGGCAACGAATGTTGCGCGGTTGTCGTCAACTGTGCCGACAGTGAAATTTCTCTTGCCGTACCCGTGTGGGAAATAGGTGTTTCTACCGGTGCGGTAATGACAACCAAATTTGCCTGCGGCGGTTGGGGCTATACCGAGTTTGAGGAAGAAAGCGAAGTGCGTCACGGACGACTTTTCGTTACCCTGCCCGAAAAGTCGGGTGCGGTTTATTACTTCAATTTCCGCGAAGAATGATTCATCTTAACTGAATATAATAAAAAAACAGAGGGGGAAATTATGGAAAAATTTTTCGGCGAGCTGGACAGATATCTGTTCCACAACGGTACACATTACGAGCTGTACAATAAAATGGGCGCGCATCTCAGAGAGGTAGACGGCGTAAAAGGCGTGCATTTCGTCGTGTGGGCGCCGAATGCCAAAGCCATATGCGTTGTTTCGGACGGAAACGGCTGGACGCCGTGGGCGGACGTTATGCAAAAGGTCGACGACGCCATGTGGGAGCTTTTCGTACCCGGCATGTGCGAGGGGGTAAAGTACAAATATCTCGTTGTGCGCGCCGACGGAAGCGAAGTTTACAAATCAGACCCTTACGCGTTCCGTTCCGAGCTTAGACCCGCTACCGCTTCTATCGTCGCCGATCTCGAAAAATACAAATGGGGCGATAAGGACTGGCTTGCGGAAAAAAAGGACGAAAACTTTCTTGAAAAGCCAATGGCGGTTTACGAGGTGCATCTCGGAAGCTGGAAAAAGGATTTGTCCAAATGGGATAAGGATCAGTATTTCGACTATCGCCGCCTTGCGCACGAAATTGCGGAATACGTCAAATGGATGGGCTATACGCACGTAGAGCTTATGGGCATATGCGAGTATCCGTTCGACCCGAGCTGGGGCTATCAGGTAACGGGATATTTTTCTCCCACGGCAAGATACGGCTCGCCCGAGGACTTTATGTATTTTGTGGATTACATGCACAAAAACGGCATAGGCGTCATTTTGGACTGGGTGCCCGCGCACTTCCCCAAGGACGATTATGCGCTTGCGAACTTCGACGGCACCCCGCTTTACGAGTACGGCGACCCCCTGCGCGCGGAATATCCCGAATGGGGGACGAAGGCCTTTGATTTAGGCAAAAAAGAGGTTTCCAATTTTTTAATAGCATCCGCGTTTTTCTGGGTTGAAAAATACCATGTCGACGCGTTGCGCGTCGACGCGGTTGCGGCGATGCTTTACAACAGCTTCGGCAGGCAGGAGTGGAGACCCAACGTTAACGGCGGAAACGAAAATCTCGAAAGCTTCGAGTTTTTCCGTCACCTCAACAGCATGTTAAGAAGCCGCACTTCGGCTTTCCTCATAGCGGAGGATTCCTCTATAATAGCGGGAGTAACCAAGCCTGCCAAAAGCGGCGGCTTCGGCTTCGGACTTAAATGGAACATGGGCTGGATGAACGACACCATAAAATATTACAACACCGACCCTATTTTCCGCCCGTATCACCATGGGCTTATGACGCACACCTTCGAGTACGCGTTTAATGAAAACTACATGCTGGTTCTTTCCCATGACGAGGTGGTTTACGGCAAGGGCAGTATGATAAACAAATTTATAGGCAGTAAGCAGGATAAGCTGGGTAGTCTGAAAACCTGTTACACCATGATGATTGGACACCCCGGGAAGAAGCTTCTTTTCATGGGTCAGGACTTCGCGCAGGAAAGGGAGTGGAACTTCGAAACAGGACTGGACTGGTTCCTTTGCGACGACGAGGGGCACCGCGACGTTTTAAACTGCTTCCGCACTCTGCTACATATTTACAGGGAACGCGCCGTTCTGCACAACGACTGCGGCGGTGAAACCACCTGCGAGTGGATAAACAGCGGCGACTATAACCGCAATATATTCACGTTTATAAGACGCAACCCGTGGAACTACAACAACGCGCTTATTTTCGTCTGCAATTTTGCGCCTGTCGAAAGGTATGAAATGGGCGTCGGCGCGCCCGTAGACGGCGTTTACAAGCGCATTTTTTCAACCTATCCGGACGGAAGTCCGCTTGAAATTACGGCAAGAGAGGAGCTTTGCGACGGCAGAAAATTCAAGCTTGTTTTCAATCTGCGCCCCTACGAGTCGTGCATTTTCGAGGTTCCGTATCATGAAAGCACTCCGCAGGAGGAGGCAAAGGAAAAGACTGTACGCTCTCGTATAAAAAAAGAATACAAGGAGGCGACTTCCGACTTTTCCCACGTGCCCAAGACCGAAGTTCCCGAACATTTGACCGCAAAACCCGCGGCAAAAAAGAGGACGGCGAAAACAAATCTTAACGCGTCTGTCAAGGCGTAACGTAAAAATTTAATATGAACGGTTTTTTAAAGCATAAAAAAATATTTGCGGTAATCGTTCTTGCAGTTGCCGCCCTATGCGCGGCATTGCTGTTTTTCGGCGGAAATAAAACCGCAACGGCTGTTTCAGTCGACGACAATTACCGTTTTAAAAAAATCCATACCGAAATTTCCGTCAACCGCGATAAAACCTTTAATATTCGCGAAACGCTCGAAGCGGAGTTTTTTCAAAGCGGAATAAATACGGGGATAATACGCGACATTCAGCGCGAAAGTAAGACTACCCGCATAATAGACGGCAAAAAGAAGGGCGGAAGAAGATATCTTGCCAAACTCGAAAATGTTTGCGTTACGATAGACGGCGGGGACGCAAGGGTAACGCGCAGTCTTTACGGCGCCTTTCACGCCGTGAAGATGCAGAAGCCCGACGCCGGTTACCTGTCCGCTGGCATACACACCTTTGTGTTGAGTTACACCTACGACATGAGCGACGACAGCGCTTACGGGTATGATGATTTCACGTTTGACGCGTTGGGCTACGCCATGGCGGAAACTATACAGTTTACCGCCGAAATAACGTTTCCTTCGGACGCGGATTTGTCGCGCGTAAGCTTCCGCACGAATAATAAAGCGGCATGGTATCCCGATACGGAAAAAGGCGAATACGCTACGGTTTCCGCAAACAAAATCAGTATACGCGCATATCCGTTTGCGGCGGAAAAGGGTTATACCGTTCAGGTAATTCTGCCCGACGGCTATTTCACGCAAAAACTTACTTTTTACAGTTACTACCTGATATTTTTCGGCATAGCGGTATTGGGCATAGCGCTTTATTTGGTAATTTTGTTTGCAGGCAGAATACATAAAAAAGCGATTGCCCCCGTGGAATATCTTCCGCCCGATATCGGCATCATGCGATTTTCAGCCGTATGGCACAACGGCGCACGGTATAAGGATATAGGCGCGCTAATTTTAAAATGGGCGGCGCAAGGGCTTGTAACCGTACAGGCTGACGGCAAACGCAATTTCCGCGTTATTCCGGACGAAAGTCTCAACGATGCGGAAAAACGCAAAGAGGTTCTTTACGACATGGATTTTGCCGAAAGAAACTTTTTCGAAGCTATGTTTCTCACCGGCAAGCTTGTGTCTTTTTCCACAAAAGCGTTTAAAAAACGCAGACATGTCTCCAAACGCAGAGTTTACGAGGGGGCGGAAAAGCTTGTCGAAAATGCGAACGACCCGAAGCCCTGTTCCGTATCCGCCGCGACGGTTTCCAATATTTTGCCGTTTGTGGCGCTGATACCTACTGTTGCGCTGATATTGTATTTCGCCGTACTTTTGGACGGTTGGCTTTTCCTTTTCTTTGTTGTGTTTATGGCGGCGGGAACGCTTGTCGGTTGCGTGTTCAATAATACGAAAAACCTGCTTATGCTGATTTTTCCTTTAATGTTTTACGGCGGACTGTACTTTTTTTATGTTTTCATATTTGCATATACCGTGTACGACTATGCGGGGCTTGCAATTATCGCGCCGCTTTGGTGGGTGGTCGGGCTGTTCGTTTTGCCGCGCTTTGCCAACGGTTACCGTACAAAGAAAACAAACGAAGAATATACCAAAATTTACGGTTTCAGACAGTTTTTACTGTATACCGAGCTTGACCGTATACAGCTTGTGTTTGAAGAACACCCCGACTACTTTACGCAAATTCTTCCGTACTGCTACATAATGGGCATAAGCAAAAAAATCAAAAAGCGCTTTGCCCCGCTCGATTTTATACAGCCCGAGTATATGTCGGCAGGTCTCGACCCCGAAGCAATAGTTTGTTGCGCCTCGCACACATTCCACCATATTTCCGTCAACGTCTCTATGGG
>CAJTRW010000043.1:7278-7508 GCA_910578765.1 uncultured Christensenella sp. | reverse complement strand
TTCTAACTTCGTTCTCTTGGTTTACATTTGCACTTGTTTCTTTCATTTTGGAAAACCTCCGAATTTATTCGCCTTTCGGCAACAACAAAAACGGCACAGTAAAAATACAATGAAGGAACAGTCAAAGACCCGTTGATCCATAAGTCAACGAACAGCAATAAAATATTGTGTCAAAAGAAAAAGTCAAGTCCATTACGAACTTGGCTTAATGCTACAATAAATGGTTTAAG
>CAJTRW010000043.1:0-7126 GCA_910578765.1 uncultured Christensenella sp. | reverse complement strand
TTAATAGAGCATTATAATTTTATAATCATTGGGCTTAGTGTTGAGTAAATTTACACTATTGATTTGTATGAGCTATTAATTGATGACGCACTATGCTGTCGAAGGTTTATCTTTGAATATGTGTTAGATGCTGTATTGAAAAAGATGCTATTGTAGTACAAATATGGCTATAATGATGTCATATAAAAAACTACCCGAATATTATGTGTTGAAACATAAAGGTTCGGATAGTTACTGTTTGGTGGAGCAGTAATAACCTAAAACGAATATTTACTGTACGTTAAATTGAAATTTAACTTTCTATGTATAGTGTAGGATATTGTTCAAGCAATCGCTTATAACAATAGCAATCTTTTATATGGTCGTTAATTATTCCACTTGCTTGTAAGTGTGCGTAAACTGTTACAGAACCGAGAAATTTCATTCCGCGCTTTTTTAAATCCGCTGAAATTTTATCGGATAGCTCATTTGACGCAGGAAGATTTCCTAATTCGTGTCCGCGATATAGTAACGCCTTACCACCCGACCAACTCCAAATATACTGTGAAAAGGAACCGAACTCGTTTCTTATTTTTTGAAATATGCGAGCATTATTTATAACCGCCTCTATTTTTCTTTGTGAGCGTATAACGCCCGCCGTGTTCATAATTCGTTCTATGTCCTTGGCGGTATAGGTAGCAATTTTTTCATAATTAAAACCGTCAAAACAAGAACGGAAAATTTCACGCTTTTTCAGTACAGTATCCCAGCTCAACCCGCATTGCATCGCTTCTAACATTAAGTATTCAAATTGCTTTACGTCGTCATAAACGGGAACACCCCATTCATCATCATGATATTTTGTTTCAAGTTCGTTTATAAGACACCACGGACATCTATTCATAATTTTCTCCGCTAAATTACTGTTTATCGTACAATTATTATAGCACAATTTTATTTAGAAGTCTATATTTTACTCTACTCATTATTCGTTTTTCTTTGCGCCGAGTCCATAGCAAAATAATCATTCAGTTTACCCGATGCTTCCCTATCACTACTTCCAAGAAAATCAGCATATATATCCATAGTAGTAGATGTTTTAGAGTGTCCCACCCGACTCGCCACTGCAACGGGCGATACGCCTGCGGCGATTAAAATACTAATGTTAGTGTGCCGCAACGAGTGAACTGAGCAATGTGGTAAGCCTGCAAGCAACAACGCTTCGTCAAGCCAATTCCTTACCGTTGTAGGGTGAAGCCGTTTACCATTTTGCGCGACCAATACATTATTTTCTCCTTGCCATTTGTCGCCCACTTCTATACGCTTATTCTCATACCACAAACGATATTCTTTTATAGTTTCTATAAGCGCGTCGGGCAATTCAACTTTGCGAATTGACGATTTCGTTTTAGGTGCTTTTAGGATCAACCCTTTCTTTGACACCGCTTCATATTGCCGTTGGATAAAAACGGTCTTATTCTCAAGATCAATATCGTCCCAATCAAGTCCGCAAACTTCACCTTTACGCGCCCCCGTAAACAACAAAAATGTTATTATCAGTTTCTTACGAATATCAAGTCTATTGCAAGTTTGCATTAACTTTTGGGCGTCAGCGATTGACATAGAGCTAACCTTAACGCTATCGGGATGCTTCGTTGTTATATATAGTTTTCTTGCATAGTTCCGCTTCACTATACCCAACTTTGCCGCTTCCGCTAATGTGTTACGAATCGCCTGCTTCATACCTTCGGTGTAGGCTGACTTATAAGGCACTTGCCGAACTTGCACATTAAAAACTTCTTCAACATCCATATTTACGCCCTGCGCAATTAAACACGCAGATGCGTAACAAATATGACGCATTTGCAAAGCGGCTTTTAGCGTTTGAACGCTAACATTATTATTACGGCAAAATACAGTCTTATATCGTGCCGCCTTTTTAACCGCTTCCGCAAGTGTGCTTTTTGCTGTAACAACATATTCCGTCTTTATCATATCATCTATGCGTTTATGAATATCGTCTAACACAGTAGGCGTTAAGTCTTTCAACCGATAATCTTTCATTAACGGCGCAATCTTATTTACAGCGTTATTCGCACTTGCATAATACGCTTCCGAGTGTCTTTTTTCAATTTGGCTTAACCAATACTGAGCAAAGTCATTGAAAAATGTATTTTCAGTCGCAATGGGTGCTTGCCGTCCTGCAAATTCGGCTTCGATTTTCTTTTCAAATTCAACCGCCACACGATTGAGTGCAAGTTGCAACTGCTTTTCACTCATCTTATAGTTTGGTTTCCACGAAGTCGATTTTTGTACTGCTTTGCCATTATAACCAACTATCTTTACTGTAATTTGATATGACTCAGCACCATTGGCTGTTTTTCTCGTTCTAATCGAATACATTGCTTTGTCCTGCCGTAGAGAATATATTATTAAGAGTTTGAGCCGCAGTTTTATCAGAGCTTTGAATATAATAAGCATAAGTGTCGGTCGTTGTACTTGTTCTTGAATGTCCTGCTCGTCCTGCGACCGTTACAATAGGTACACCTGCCATTATTTGCAATGATATGTTCGTGTGTCGCAAACTATGTACGGAGAAATGTTTTATCCCTGCCAATTTACAAGTTTTATTTACCCACATTTTGATATTTGCTGGATGTACTCTTTTACCATCACGTTGTATAAAAACGCTTCCGCTTTCCACCCAACGATCACCCCAAAGAGTTCTTTGAGTTTCATACCATTCCTTGTATTCTTTCAGTGCATTAACAAGAATATCCGGAATAGCAAATGTTCTTTTAGACTTTGCCGTTTTTGGCTCTTTTAGAATTATTCCGTGTCGCGGCGATTCGGAGTACGACCGTCTAATGCTAATTTTAGCATTTTCTAAATCTATGTCATCCCAATTCAAGCCGCATAATTCTCCACGCCGCATCCCTGTCATTAAGACAGTTAAAACCGCCACACGCCATTGAATATTATCAACGTGAATAAGAGCGTCGTAGAACTTTCGCAATTCTTCCTCGTCCATACAACTGATTTCTTGCGGCGTATCTTTTCCCATATCAACATATTCACTACTTGCATAGTTTCTTTCTACAATACATAAACGAACAGCGTAGGCTAAAATATTGTATATTACTACCTTAAATCTCTTTCTTGTCTTAAACGCATACTCTTCCTCGTGAGTTTCTATATCGAATAGCCTATCAATGCTCATACCACAAACTTCGGCAAACATACTCGCAAACTTTCGTCCAACTCTTTTACCGTTATATACAAGACTAATTGAAGCGTCATTCAATTCGGTTTCCTTTCTGAGCCAAACGAAAGAAATGCCCTGCCTTGCCAAAATATCTTTGATATATTTCTTGGGGTATATTATCTCCACCGTTTTTCGTAAGTCGTCAATTTTGTTAAAGACGGATTGAACTATACTTGCCGTTATATCTTTTACTTTATACCCACCAATCATCGGCAAAATTTTTTCCAACGCCATACTTGCGTTTCCTTCGTAGCTTCCCCCATACATATTAGTGGCACGAACAAGCCACTTTTCAGCCAATCCGCGAAATGTAATATTTACATTTCCCTTATCATCTTCCGCTGTCTTAAAAGAATCAACAACTTGCTTTTCAAAGGCATCTGCAAATATTGTGCAAGCGGTTTCTATTTCCTTTTCCGACATTCCTTTTTCGGGTTTCCACGTTGTACTTTTAGTTACCGTCTTGCCAAGTCCAACGTCTTTTACTGCTACTTGTATCTTGTATGATACTCCTTTCTTTCCATCTCGCCGTATGATGGTCGCCATAGTTTAGTCCTCCGTGATACCGATTAGGGCAATCAAGTCATCATAGTTTAGAATTATTTTTTTGCCCGATGTAAAATATCTAATTTTACCGTCCAAACACAACTTCTTTATGCTGTTATAAGTCAAAGCTGTATTAGGATCATTTTGCTGAATTAAGTCCAACGCTTCGTATATTGAGCGCATCCTTGCTAATGTCATTTACCCTCCTAAAAATTCAAGGGTATTGGCATAATCGCCAATACCCTCTGACAGAATGACGATTATGCCGTAACAACATTTCGTTTATTCTATTTTTGTTTTTTCAATTTGTTCTTTTAGTGCTTCAAAGCCTGCGGCTATAAGAGCAACTTTGGTTATATGATACTTTGACAAGAACTCGTCTATTTCGTCCGCATAAACGCGGTCTAAACTTGTCCCCCAAATCTTGCACTTCGCTTTACGCTCAGTCTTATGCTTTTCTTCATAGATACGCTTTCTTTCCCTTTCGGGCGTATTCTCTTTACGTTCCATACCGCTTCTCCTTACACATAAATAAGCTCGTTTAAGATTTCCTCGTCAATTCGGTTTTTGATCTCCGTTTCGATTTGCAAGTCTTTCATAAAGTCGCCCATCTTTTTGTACTGCGGCGATGCCGACAACTTCGCATATATCGTTTCATACATACGGTCTGCTTGCCTATCAATACCGTGCAAGTATTCGGGAAGATTGGCGATAGTCCAATCAATACCCTTTTCTTTAAGGTATTGCAATTTCAGCGTTCCCCACTTACCGTATACCTGCGGTTTCTGCTCTACCATCATTTGGTACGCCTTGATTTCCGCAACGGTCATACCCTCGTCGCTCTGCGCCTTTCTCAAAATCTCTGCCTTGTTCATAATAACCTCCTGCGGTTTATATTCGCGTCGTATCAATACGACGGTATACTTATTATAGTCTTGTTTGTTCCTTTTGTCAATAGGTTTCGCGCAAGTTTCTCGGCGAATCGTCAAAAAATTTTATCGGTTTGAGTTGCGCCCGTTGTCGAGCGCAACATACCGTTATTCTTTTTACGTTACAAGTGCCGCAATTCCTCTAATAAGGAAAGGACACGCAACTACAATTACTGCGATAACCACCAAGCCGATTACATAGTTGACAAGCATTTTCTTCGCTTTTTCTTTCTCCTCGTTCTTGTGGGCTATGGCAATCATAACGCCAACAACAATACTCCAAACTCCTGCCGAAGCAAGTAGCACCCACCACATATACGGCTCGTACTGCTCAAACAGATACTCGACATAGTTGGTAACTTCTTCGTACTGATCGCCAAGCTCTTGCTTATAGCTATGATGACAAACCGTACAAGTGTACGTTCTCGTTACTTTTCCTTTTGCCGAAGAAGATTCCGTTATTGTGTAGTTATGCCCGTTAGCCGTAATTTTGGTATCGAATACATCGCCGCAAATTTCGCAAGTGCTGCGGCGCAAACCGTCCGTCGTACACGTCGGCGAAGTTACTACTTCGTTGGTATAGTTATGCCCCGTAGGAAGCGTTCCGTCTGTTTCGTAGTAACCGCTACCGCATACTTGACAAGTGAATACCGTCTTTCCGTACTCCGTGCAAGAAGCGGGCATATACGTTGACTCATAGTTATGACCGAGCGGATTGGTATAGTTGTCCGTGTAACTGTCGCCGCAACGGGTACAGGTATAAACGGTATAGCCGCCGTTCGTACAGGTTGCCACCGTTGTGGACGCAACGTAATAATGTCCCGTTTCCTCTATGGAATAATCCGTATACTTATCACCGCATTGAACGCAATCGTACTGCAAATAGCCGCCGCTCGTGCAAGTAGGCTTTTCCATTGTCTGAACATAGTAGTGGTCTATTTTGTAAGGGTAAACCGCGCTCTTTGTTTTGGACGAAAGTTTAATCGTGTGTTCCCCTTCCGCTCTTATCCACGCGCCTTTGGTGTACGGTTTATCGTCGAGTGTTGCCGTCCAAGACGCTCTGTCCCAAGTAAAGTAAACGCTGTTGTCCGTATCCGATTTTACAAACTCACCGCTCAACTCTGCGCCGAGCTGCACCCAACGTTCTTCCGTTCTATTACCGTAGTCATCCTCCGCATAAAAATAGTAAGTGGCATCGTCCGAAAAAATCGTTGAATTGAAGCTGCCGTTTTTAGCTATCCAATTACCGTCGTCGACTTTGTAGTAAAGTGTAACACTCCCCGAATTATCTTCCGCTCTCACTGTAAACCCTTTATTTGTATTCACACCAAACCCTGCGCCCGAACAAGTCATTGTAGGGGGCGTATCGTCGAAGTTTACATAATAATACCCTGACCGATTCCCTGCATTGTCCTCGGCATAGAAAGTATATCTTCCGTTCGCGCTTCCTTTATTTACGGTTGTAGAAGTACCGACGGAATAAAACGTGCTGTTATTCGGTGCTTTCATATACAAAGCCTTTACTCCGCTCGCGCTATCCAAAGCCGTAACGGTAAACGCAGTATTAACGTACTTACCCGTTGTGGAAGTGGAAGCCCCATTTATTGTAGGCGCATTACCATCAATGCTAAACTCAAACGAACCGTTAAAACTTGCACTCCAACCTGCGCGTGAATTTATCGAGCCGCCACCGCTACCCGAAATTTTAACAGTGTATGTACCTTCCGTCAAACCGCTTGCCGTTGCTTTTTTAGAACCCGAGCCAACCTTTGTGCCACTTGAATTATTTATCGTTACAGTCATACTGATACTTGACGAAATCTCAACTGTAACATCAGTCGAATCTATATACCCGCCGTTCACAAAAGAACCTGTACCCGAAGCAGAACTTCCGTACATAGAAACAGAAATCGTATAATTCGACCTATTCGCGCCCCAAGTAAATGAAGCACTATATGTGCCTGTTCCAGAACTTGGATAATTAGTTACACCGCCACCCGTACCGTATGTATAGTTAGCTGAATAATTGAATGCAACAGCATATCTCGGCGTGGTCGCCGCACTCGCCGCCAACGGTTTATCCGTAAACACGGCAAGCAAGACAAGCAATGCCATAAGCAATACAAATGCCGCGCCCATCAAAAAACCTTTTGTTCTGACTTTCAAATTTCTCCCTCCTCTTTCTTTTCTTCGTTAAACAATTCCTTTGCGTAGTTCCCTGCTTGTATGCGAACGCAAGCGCGAAGCTCTGTCGAGCCTACGAAAAACGCTTGTCCCGTAACCGCTGAGATAATCATTCTCTGTTCCTCGTCGTTAAAGCTGTCGCCCGCTCTGTAAACGTCCAAGACGTCTTTCATATCGGGCGCGGACAGTTTGAAGATAAACGTGTACTGACTGTTCTTTATAA
>CAJTRW010000042.1:6233-8091 GCA_910578765.1 uncultured Christensenella sp. | reverse complement strand
TGGGGGGGGCGGAAAACATAATATTTAAGGAACGTTATTGTAATAGTCAGCCGAGATTCTTCGCCGCAGGTTTAAACGGGAAAGCCGACAAATCAGTTTTTGCTTTGTTTCGTGCTTTTAATCCAGCCGGATAAAAGCTTTTTACACTCCGTAATGCCGCGCGCCAGAATAGCCATCTGCCGCAGACTTATCGCCTGCTTGGTCTTTGCGGTTTCGGCGTAAAAATCCAAAAGGTTCAAGCTTACCGCCGCGCCCGTCTGATATTTAAGCCGAAGCGCGACGTCGTGCTCGTAATTGGCGCGGTACAAATTTTCTATTACGTCGATGGAAGTATTCTGCAATCTTGAAACTATGCTCCAACGGAATTTTTTGGGAGAACGCTCCGTTATAACAAACACATACTCGCTCAGTTTTTTGGCGTGTGTAAACACCGCCATTTCTTTGTCGCGCGGAGTATCGAAATCCTTTATCACGAATTTCTTGCGCGAAGTTCTGTTTACGGCGTAAGCCGGCAAAGCGTCTTTTTCCGAAAATGCGGGAGAATCCGTACCCCCCATTTCATGTTCAATCGCCTCTTTTAAAAAATCCTCTGCGGGACGCCCGTTATTATCCTGCATTTTTAAACCTCTTTGCATTTGCACAATTCGCGATTTCGGGAATAAATTTCAGTTTGTCGTAAAGCTCCTTTTGGATTTTATAACAACTTCCGTACTTTAAATGCCCGTGCATGGAAGCGAAAGACATTCTTACCTGTTCGCCGTCTATGGCGCCGTCAAGGTATGCCTTTTTCAAAAGCCGCGCGCGCCAGCGCATGCGGCGCTTTGTGCGCTTTTTGACGGTCTTTACAATTTTGCCGTCGGGTTTGACGAAATATCTGAAACCCAGATAAGTAACGCCGTTTTTCAGCGGAAATATCTGCGTTTTGGAATTAAGCTTCAAACCGAGCTTTGTAACGGTTTCGGTAATACACTGCAAAGCGTATTGAACATATTCTTTGTCCTGGTGGACAAGCAGAAAATCGTCCATATAGCGCGAGTACACCCTTATGCGCAGCTTTTCCTTGACAAGGCGGTCCACCTCGTTTAGGTAAAACATACCGAAAACCTGACTTGTCTGGTTGCCTATCGGCATGCCGCGCTCGGTTTTCGCCCCCTCGCCCAGCGGCTCTATTCCGCTGTTTTTAAGATATTCCGCACTGGTGTGAAAGCTGTCTATCACGTCGTACACGAGCGAGTTTATTCTTTCGTCGCGGCACTCGTGACCGAAAAGCTCTCTCAGTCTGTCGTGCGGAATACTGGGGAAATATTTAAGAATATCGCACTTTAAAAAATAGCCCTTTGCGCCGTGCTTTTTTACATGCTCCCTAAGCATTTTTTCAAAGCGCATCAGCGCGAAGCTGGACCCTTTACCCTTCTGGCAAACGCTGTTGTCCAAAATGGCGCGCTTGGAAAAATAGGGCATTAACACCTCGTCGCAAAGCACGCGCTGGACTATTCTGCCCGAATAGTGAAGCGTCTGTATTTCGCGGCGCTTCGGCTCGTAAACCACAAAGGAATTGTATTTGCCGAATCTGTACGTGCCTGTACGCAGTTTTCTGTACAGCTCGTAAATGTTGCTTATCATATTCATCTCGAACCTGACAAGCGGTTTTTTGTCACGCTTACAAAGCCTTCCTTTCAGATGAGCGCGGTATAACGCGTCATAAGTAAAGACTTCGTTAAAAGTCAATTTTATCATATGCTGTCCGCCGTAATGTGGTAATGGTTTTATTTTACCAATATGCTCAAATATTGTCAAATAAATTACCAAATTTTACCATTTGACGACATAATTCGCGTAAAAGGCGCGGACGGAAGGC
>CAJTRW010000042.1:0-6223 GCA_910578765.1 uncultured Christensenella sp. | reverse complement strand
CCCCCCCCGCCGCGTATTTCAATTGAAAAGCTCGGTCGAATAATATCTGTCAGCCGAATCGGGCAGCAGAACCACTATTTTCTTGCCCGCGTCCTGCGCCGTCCGCCCCGCACGGACCGCCGCGGCGAGCGCCGCGCCCGAAGAAATCCCCACAAGAAGTCCCTCCTCCGCGCCGAAGCTTTTAGCCGCCGCAAACGCCTCTCCGTCGGTCACGGGTGAAACCCCGTCGTAAATTGCGGTGTCGAGAATTTCGGGAACGAAGCCCGCGCCTATCCCCTGTATTTTATGTAAGCCCGCCGCCCCGCCCGAAAGAACCGGTGAAGAAGCGGGCTCCACCGCGATGATTTTAATTGCGGGATTTTTTCTTTTCAGGTATCCGCCCGCGCCGGTAAGCGTGCCGCCCGTGCCTACGCCGCACACGAACATATCGATATCGCCGCCGGTATCGCGCCAAATTTCGGGACCGGTCGTGCGCGCGTGTATTTCGGGGTTGGCAGGATTTACAAACTGTCCCGCAAGCACGGCGTCGGGGTTTTGCGCGGCTATGCGCTCCGCCTCCTCTACCGCGCCGCGCATGCCCGCGGCGGCAGGGGTAAGCACGACGCGCGCGCCGTAAGCTTTAATTAAATTTATCCTTTCGGCGCTCATGTTTTCGGGCATGGTCAAAACGGCCTTGTAGCCCTTAACCGCCGCAACCGCGGCAAGCGCTATACCCGTATTGCCCGAAGTCGGCTCTACGACAACGCCGCCTTTTTTAAGCCTGCCGCGCCTTTCCGCGTTCTCAATAAGCGCCAGCGCCGTCCTGTCCTTTACGGAGCCCGTGGGATTGAAAAATTCCGCTTTGGCGTAAATTACAGCCAAAACGGAATTTGCTTTCGTAAAATTACTCAGTTCGATAAGCGGCGTATTGCCGGTCAACATTAAAGAATTTTTATAAATCAACGCAACTTCTCCGCATTATTATATGCGCGAGATTGCCGCCTTTAACCTTTCCATGGCGTTTTTCACGACCGAACGGGGACAGGCTACGTTTATTCTTTCAAAGCCGCCGCCGCCCTCGCCGAAAATGTAACCGTCGTCCAGCCACAGCTTGGCTTCGTTGCGCATAAAGTCGGAAAGGGTTTTGTCGTCGAAGCCCAGTCCGCGGCAGTCCAGCCAAAGAAGATAGGTCCCCTCCGGCCTAACCAGTTTGAGCCGAGGAAGATTTTCCTTTACGTAATTTTCGGCAAAACCGATGTTTTCTTCCAGATATTCCAGCAAACCGTCAAGCCATTCCGCGCCGTAGCCGTAAACCGTCTGGCAGGCGAGAAGCCCCGTAAGATTGGGCTGTATGAAGCCCTGAGCCGCAAGCTCTTTTTTGAATTTTTCACGCACGGCGTCGTTTTCGACGTAAATGTTCGAAATATGCAGACCTGCAATATTAAACGTCTTTGTCGGCGCGGTGCATACGGCGCAAAAATCTTTGAACCTGTCGTCCGCCGCCGCAAAACCGACATGCCTGTTATTACCGAAAACAAAGTCGGAATGTATTTCGTCGGAAATGACGAATACGCCGTGTTTAAGGCAAATTTCGCCCATACGCACAAGCTCGTCCTTGGTCCATACGCGTCCGACGGGGTTATGAGGATTACAAAGTATGAACGCCTTGACCTTGTTTTCCACTATCTTTTGTTCGAAATCGGAAAAATCTACCGTATACCTGCCGTTATCGTTTTTAAGCCCGCTTACGACAAGCCTTCTGCCGTTGTTTAAAATACTGTCGGCAAAGGGATAATATACGGGCTGGCATATAATAACCGCGTCCGACGGCTTTGTCACAGCGCGGAGAAGCGAACAGATTGCAAAAACCACCGTACAGGTCGTAACCCAGCCTTCGGGCTTCGTCCGCCAGTTATGACGCGTTTCGAACCAGCGGCACACCGTCCCGAAATACTCGGGCTTGGGGTCCGTGTATCCGAAAATACCGTGGTCGAGCCTTTGCTTCAATTTTTCGATAAGGCAGTCGGGAACGCGGAAATCCATATCCGCTATCCAAAGCGGAAGCGCGTCCGACGGCACGCCGTTTTCACTGAAAAAATCGTATTTAATACTGTTTGTGTTGCGCCTGTCGTTTACCGCGTCGAAATCGTACTTCACTTATGCTCCTCTTTTGTAAATAAAAATAATACCGTACGGCTTTATTATAAACCGTACGGCGCTGTTTTGCAATTGTTTTATGTCGCTTCTTTGCGTCCCCTGCCGCGTTTTGAAAATTTTTCGCTGGTAAGCTTTATAAGTCTTGACAGCGGCTTGTACAAAAGCAGTACCGCAACCGAAAGCAACAGCGTCTTGACTATGTTGAAAAGAAGCGCCCAATACCAAACGTCGAGATAGAACCTCATACCCTCGACCCAGGGCTTGTGCATGTACAGGTTGAGGAAAAACGGGAAAGTCAGCAGGTAATTTACGGGTATGGAAATTACCGCCTGAGAGACGCAGCCTATCGCAATGGACGCAATAACCGCCTTTATACCCTTATACTTTTTGTAAATAAAGGACGGAACCAGTATAAAAGGAAGCATGATAAGTATGTTGGCAAGCTCGCCCACGCCCACGGTCTGGGTAAAAGCCAGCGCGTAAATAAGCTCTTTCAGCGCGCTTACGACGACGCCCGCAACGGGACCCAAAGAAAAACCCGCAATCAGCGCGAACACGCCCGAAAAATCCACCTTCAAAAACGGAACCGCGGGGAAAAGCGGAAACTCGAACCAGGGCAGGCGCAGTATAAACGACAGCGCGGTGAACACCGCCATATAAGCCATGCGTGTGGCGGTGAAATAGTTAGCCAAAAACGCTTTTGCGCTGCGCTTGGGTTTAACCGACGCTTGCGGCTCAGATACGGGCTGCTCCTCCGCGCGTGACGCGGCGGCTTCTTCCGCGGCGGCTAACTCGTCGCTCTGCGGTACGGTTTGTTCGTTTTTTTGCATAAAAACACCTCTCAAATTTTATTTTTAAAGTATTCTTTGCAAAAAAAACGCCCCGAAACAAATCGGGGCGCAAGCGGAAAACACCGTTTAAAATTCTTTTATCATCCGGACTATACCGTCGGTACGGGAATTTCACCCGTTCGGGAAAGCGTGAAGCTTTCTTCGCAGACTTTACTGCCGGTGGGGAATTGCACCCCGCCCCAAAGAATAACTTTAAATTGTAATTTTATTATAGTAAGCTTTTTATATTGTGTCAAGCGTTTGAAAAGACCGGACGGCAATAATTTTATACCCGTTCAAGACTTTCTTTCACGCACGTTATCACATTATTTTCGTAATCTGCGGGTTTGTATCTGCCGCGCCAGGACGGATGATTTGAAAAAATATAATTTATTCCGTCCTTTGAAACTTTGTAAATTTTCTTATTGAATTCGATATAGTTTCCGTTTTCGTAAAAGTCTTTATAAATTTCCGGCAGCTCGGCCGCAAGCGATTGGCGGTACCAACCGAAAAAAACTACGGTCTGCGGCTTTAAAATTTTTATTTCTTCCTGCAAAATTTTAATACTTGTCGAATGTAACGCTATCCTTTCAGCGTCGCCGAGACTGCACTTTACTTTTCCTTTAATAAAAATTTTATCTATATTGTTCCAAACACAGGAGCAATCATTTTCCGCAATTTTAATAAACCGTTGCCAGAATTTACGATTATCTTTCTTTTTATCTGTAATTTTTTCAACAATAGCTTTATTTGTGTCCTGTATTTTAACTATATCGTCGACAGTAAGACCGTCTCTCTTACCGCTTCCAAGATCTCCATAACCCTCCTTACCGACAATCATAATACGGCGGTGCGCTTCTTCCCAACCGTCGGGAATTGCCACATAATGAGGATTGGAGTATTCGTCTGCAAGCAACTGTGGACACTTTTCTTTCAGCTCTTTCGCGTAATTTTTATATACAGCCGATAAAATTTCCCTCATAATGATTTTATTCATAGATAAACAGAACACCCAATGTGCCCTTGCCGCAGTGCGAGGTTACCACGTTGCCCGCGACGGTTTCGTAAATTTCGTCGAAGCCGAAAAGCTGCTCCACCAGACTTCGCACCTTCGCCACGGTTTCCGGCCCGCATGAGGAGTGGGTTATGAAACAACGGGCTTTGTCGTAATTTTTGTACTGCTGCGCAAGCTCGTCAACGTAAGCTTTAAGACAGCGTTCTATACCGCCCATGTACTTCTTCTTCGCGTAAAGCCGACCGTCCTTCATATCAATAAAAGGGTGAAGTTTAAGTATTTTCGCCCCCATAAGCGCCGCAAGCGAGCATCTGCCGCCCTTGTGCAGATAATCCAGCGCGTCGGGCACGAAGGAGGTATTCACGCGGGAGCGCATAGCTTCAAGCGTTTCCGCAATCTCGCCCGGGCTTTTGCCCTCCGCGGCAAAATCGCACGCCTTTAACGCGAGAAGCCCCTGCCCCGTCGAAAGCGCGTAAGAGTCTACGGGGAAAACCTTGCCTTTAAAATCCTTTGCCGCCACACACGCGTTGTCGTAAGACGACGAGGTCTTGGAGGAAATATTTATATGCACAACCGCGTCGTAATCTTTCAGATAAGACGAAAAAACCTCCTTATATTCTTCCGTTGACGGCGCCGCCGTGGTGGGAAGCGCTTGCGTCTCCTTTACGTAACGGAAAATATCTTCGGGCACGACGTCAACGCCGTCGCTGTAAGTTTTACCGCCCATTATCACGTGCAAAGGCACTATTCCTATGTTAAACTTTTCAACCAACTCCGGACTTAAATCGCAAGTGGAGTCGGACGTAATTTTAATTTTCATTTACTCACCTTTAATTCAGTTATACAGATTATAACATTATTCAAGCCCGAAAACAACACTTTCATACATTTTTCACTTAAAGCAAAAATCCGTCCGCGGTTTTAAAGCCGCGGACGGAAAATCCGTTCAATATTTTAAGCTGTATGAAGCATGAAAATCATGGTGATATTTATTCCTTCGGTCGAAGAAACATCCGAAGTAAGCATATCGCCAGACAGCCCCATACTCTGCGGTTCGCCGTCAACTCCCGTCGGGGTCAAAACCACGTTGCTGCCGTCGTTTGAGTATGTACCGTTAATACTGTTTCCGCCCGTGTACATCGTGAAACCGTTATTCGCGACAAACTCTATGCGGGTACCCGCAAACGCCGCTTCCATTTGTTTGATTTGCTGCTCCGTCATGTCTTTTGTCTCTTGGTCGACGCCGGGGCCGAAAGTAACTTCCAACCTGTCGAACACATACGTTTTGCCGGATAAAGAATTCGGGTCGTTATCGTCGCCGTTGTTTTCTTCCTCCGCTTTCAAATCGTTTATAGCCTTCGTCGCTTCCGCGGGAGCGGTTACCGTAGTTTCGCCGAATTTCGAGAAGGTGACGACGGATTTTGATGTAGAAGTTTCGGTAAGACCGTCTTCCGTTTCCACGTTATTCGTTTCCTTCTGCAAGCCCGTAACGTATTCGCCTTTTACCGTTACGGTTACGGTCTGCTTGCCCTCGTACTCCGTCCAAAGCTCCGCCTTGTAATATCCGTTATCATATTTGAATGAGGAATAAAGCTGTGCGAGAGGTTTAGCTTCGGAATTTTCCGCGGTCTCGCTTGTGGTATACTGCGCGGCGAGAATTACGGCGGCGCCGCTGTCGGCGATACGCCGGTTTGCATCTTCTTCGGTTAAGCTTTCGTACTTCTCCGCAGTCCAATTGTATTCGTTGTTATATTTACGGTATCTTGCCGACCAGACGGTCTTACTTTCCGCAACGTCGTAAGATTTCGATTCCGAGGTTTCTTCGCCGTCCTCGCCGCCAAACGCTTCGGCGCCGGTAAATTTTTCGGTATACTTTGTTTCGGAATAAACCTTTTTGCCGGTAAAATCGTAACAGAGCTTGCCCGTGCTATTGAAGGTTGCGACGGCGTCCACTTCTTTACCGTCCTTAGTGCCCGTTATAACTTCCTTGCCTTCCGCGGTGGATTCGGCAGTGTAATTTTCAGCCGCTACAGTTTTTGCAAACGCCGCCGCCCATTTTTCCGCAGTTACTTCATCACCCTTGGACAGACCGCTTTTACCGCTGTCGTCGCAGGCGGTCAAACCCACCATGCCCGCGGCGGCTACCGCGCCCGCAAGCAAAGCTGCCACTAAATTTTTACGCATTGAAATTTCTCCTTCTCAGGGAGCGGATAATGTGAGACTGTTGCGTGCGAATGCACGC
>CAJTRW010000041.1 GCA_910578765.1 uncultured Christensenella sp. | reverse complement strand
ATCCGTTGTTTTGAGAAATCCGTCCTCGTCCCCAAGGAGAAGCCTATCATGTAAAGCGCAGGCCGCACAGCTAAGGTACGTTCGGGATATGCCGCGGTGTAAGACATTCCGACCGCACTATGATAATACGCATAGTAAGAGTCGGGATCCGCTCCGGAACGCAGCCAAGTGTAGCCTTTAAGTAAATTATAAAAACCGTCGCCTGTAATATTATAGCACGGTTTTTGCGCTTTGTCATTCCGCACCGACGCGAAGATTTAATTATTTTACTATATAAAAAGCCCCTTTACGCTATATGCGTAAAGGGGATAAATACTGTTTTTATTCGTCCCAAAGCGTGCTTTCAACTTCTTTCAAAGTAAAATTAAGCGTACCCAGCCCGTAGCTTAACGGTATCGAAAGCTTGACCATGGTGGAGCGGCTTTGATTTCTGTCGGCGTTCGTTACGGCTGCATACCATACTCTTTGAGTGGTTCCTGCAAGCGTACCGCCAGCAAAGCTTATATCCGCCGCAATAGTGGGTATGCCCGCATCCTCAACGGTGTTGCCTTCCGCGTCCGTGGTTACGGGTACGTAAAGCCCCTTGGCTTCCATCGCCGCGGAAACGGACTTTCTCTCCTCCGCGCCGAGCGCCGCACCGCTACCTTTTACGGTGTAGTTTGAAACTCCGCCGCCCGCCGCGGAAAATACGCTGACGGTCTGATTGTATTCGGTCGTAAGTCCCATACTGCGTACGGCGATATACAGCGAAGAATTGTCAAACAGAGAGTTTTTCACTTTGTTCAGTTTTTTGTAAGTCTTGCTCGACTGTGCGCCTTCGGCGTTTTCAGAGTAATCGGTCGTCGTGCTTAAAACTTCCCTGCAGTCGAAGCTGTAAAAATTTTCGTATCCGACGTTTACGGTCTTAATTGCGGAGCCGAGACTTCCCGCCTGCAAATTTGCGGGGGAACGGCTTATAAGCCGCTGACTGCTGTAAACGGGTTGTAAATTTTTGCCAGCCGCGCGGAAATACGCTTCGTTCACGATGCTGTCGCGGTAAATTTCGCTCTGCTCGCCCGACGCGGTCATCTTGTATTGGACGGAAATATTCAGTTCCGTCTTGTAGTAATAAACTACTTCTTTGGCGTCTACGCGGTACGCTTCGGGAATTTTTTCGTCATTCCAGTTGTAATAAACAGCATAAAATTCCGTTCGGAAGGAGCCGTTGGTATAGTCGACCGAATAGGTGCGGTTGCCTTTGCCCTCGTCAAACGCGACGTCGTAATTTATTATTTCTTTATAGCCGGCGTAGCCCGTTTCGTTTCCGTCGGGACCTACCGCGATAAACGACTGCTGTATGCCGGAATATCCGTCCGTAAACCAGTTCGAAACGGTGGAAGTCAAATTTTTCGAATTGGACGAACAGCCCGCGCAACCGCCGCAGCCCGCCAGTGTCGCCGCCATGCCGACCGCAAGCGCGGCAACGGCGAAGGATTGTAATTTCTTCATAACGCAGATATTATATCATATAAATTTTTAATTGTAAAAACTTTTATACCATAAAATGATTAAAAATTGTCCGTCCGTGTGTTATAATGAAATTATGATAAAGTCGGTAATTCTTCCCGCGATGTCCGCGGCGCTTGTAAAACTTAAAAAAATAGTTGCCGAAAACGAAACAAAGGGCATAAAAACCTTGATTTTTTGCGAGGACAGGCTTACCCTTGCCGCCGAGCGCACGGTCTGCGCCGCCGTCGGCGGTACTTTTTCCGTTTCGGTTTTCACATTCGCGCGGTTTCTTGCGTGCGAGCGCGGACGCCGCGGCGACGTGCTTACAAGTCAGGGCTCCGCAATGGCGATAAGAAGGATAATAGAGGAAAACAAGCAAAAGTTAGGGCTTTTCAACAAGCTGTCCGCTTCCGCTGCCGCGGGCGCGGTGTACGATACGATAGCGCTTTTGTATTCGTCCAAAATTTCGGCAAAGGACGCGGAAAACGCGTCTGCCGAGGGGCTTTTGGGCAACAAGCTTAAAGACGTTGCCCTGATTTATTCCGAGTACGAAAAATACCTTGCCGAAAGCGGAAAAACCGACAGAAACGCATACCTCGGCGAGTTGCCGGAAATTATTGCGCGAAGCAGCAGAATAGCGGAAAGCGAGGTCGTGTTTTTGGGCTTCCAGTCCTTTACGCGTTCCTCCATTGACTGCGTGCGCGCGGCTTTCGCACATTCCCACGGGGTATACGGACTGTTTATCGGCGGGCGGGAAGATATTTACGTAAACGAGGGACATACGGCGTTTGAGGAAGCGGCGAAAGATTACGGCGGCGCTGAAACGGAAACGTCGGCTGACGCGCTCGGCGGGGCGGCGGAAACGTTGCGCCGCGGGCTTTTCAATCCCGAAAGCTTCTATAATGCAAAGCCTGCGCCCTGTTCCGACGTGCATATTTTCGAAGCCTCCGACGGCGACGAGGAGCTGGAATTTATCGCGGCGAGTATTAAAAAACACGTCCTTGACGAAGGGCGCAGGTACGGGGAAATTTCCGTAATGCTTCCCGATTTGGAGGATGCGGAAAGGGATATAGACAGAATATTTTCCCAGTACCGCATACCGTATTACGCGGACAGACGGCGCAAGCTTTCCGAACACCCCGTCTGCGATTTTATAATAAATTATCTGAATTGCGTTGCGTCGGGCTGCCGTTTTTCCGACTGCGACAAGGCGGTTTCTTCGCCCCTGTTCCCTGCCGAAAGAAGGGACAAGGACGAATACCGTAACTACTCTCTGCGGTTTGCGGGCTTCCGCGGCGGCGTAAAGAGGGAACCGAAGAAGGAAATTCTCGACGGCGCGGGGTTCGATTATGACGCGGTGCAAAGGGTGCGGAAAACCTTTCTTCAAGGGCTTTCTTATCTTACGGCAGGTTTTCCGTCCGACGTCTGCGCGGGGATAAAAAAACTTTTGGACGCATTTTCCGTAAAAGAAAAGCTGGCGGAAATTTCGGAAAAATTAAAGGACGGTTATCCCGCCGCGGCAGAATTTTCCGGCAGGGTGTACGACGCCGTTATCGCCGTATCGGACGAGGCGGAGTCCATAACCGGCGGCGACAAACTGCCGCTTAAAGAGTTTATAAAAATATTGCGCAGCGGCTTTGCGGCGGCTGAAATTTCGCTTATACCGCCCAAGGCGGACGCGGTGTTCGTGGGGGATATAGCGGCTACGGCAAACACGGGCAGCGAGGTGGTGTTCGCCGCGCGGCTGACGGCGGACGTGCCCGCCACAAGCGCGGACACCGCGCTTCTGACCGACAGGGAAATAACCGCGCTTGAAAACGCCAAGCTGGACATATCCCCCAAAATAAGGCAGGTCAACATGCGCCGCAGGGAGCTGACAGCGCTTAATATCTGCGCCTTCAACAGGCATTTGTATCTTACCTATCCCGTGCGCCTTAACGGAGAGGAAAACGGCGCAAGTGAAATAATTTCATACGCCTCGGCGCTGTTTTGTACGCAGTCGGGCGCGCCGCTTAATCCGCTCAACGCGAAAAGGCTGAAAAATTCCGAGCGCGCTTTGCCTTTTTACGGAAGCGAAAAGCTTCCCGCACTGAAACTTCTTACCGAAGATATGCGCGGCGAAGCGCTTGCCTCCGTCTATGCGGTCCTTAAAGAAAAAGGCTTCGCCGACGAGGCGGACGCGGCTACGGCTAAGCCCGAAAAGCGTTCCGTAAACGAAGGGCGCGCGCTTTACGCAACTTTTAACGCGATCTCGCCCACCGCGCTGGAAACGTATTTTTCCTGTCCCTACCGTAATTTTATGCAACAGGGTTTGAAGCTTAAAGAGCGTGACGAGGGCGCAATGCGCACGCTGGACACGGGTAATTTTATCCACGCGGTTTTGCAGAAGGTCGCGTTAGAGATGAACGGCTTCGACAGTTGCGGACAGGCGCGTTCGCGTGCGGAGGAGCTGGCGCAAGAGCTTCTTAAAACCCCCGCGTATTCCGCCGTTACAGAGTCGAAAAGCGGCGAGTATACCGCGGCGGAGCTTATAAAGGAAGCGGGCGAGGTTTCCGCAGGCGCGTTCGAGCAGATAGAAAATTCCATGTTTAAAGTGGAAAATGCCGAACAGCGTTGCGAGATAGTCTTGGACGGCGGCATAAAGCTGGGCGGGCGCATTGACAGGATAGACGCATGCGGCGACATGGTAAGGATAATAGACTATAAGACCGGTTATCTGGACGCCTCGCCGTCCAAATATTATACGGGGCAGAAGTTGCAGCTTCCCCTGTATCTGCTTGCCGCTTCAAAGGGCAGGCGCGCGGTTGCGGCATACTATTTCCCCGCGGCGGTGGAGTACAAAAACAAGCCCGACGGAGTTTTCAGATTACAGGGTTTTATGGACGGCAGCGCGGAAGTGGTGCGCGCTTCTGATACCAAGGTGGAGGAAAAGAGCAAGAGCGAATATTTCAACGCCTATCTCGGCGGCAGGGAAGTAGAGGGGGCTATGCCCACGGAGCTTTTTTCGGATTTTCTGGAATATTCCGAGCTGGTAGCAAAGCAGGGCGCGCGCGAAATGCTGGGCGGAAATATTACGCCGTCGCCGGCGGAGGACGTGTGCGCTTACTGTAAAATGGGCGGCAGCTGCGGCTTTGCGGAGGGCGTGGACGGAGAGGGGCGAACCGCGCGCAGCATTAAATGCGCGCAGATTGCCGGCATAGTAAAAAATGCGAAGGAGGGCTGCAAGTGAAGCTTACCGCAGAACAGACAGCCGCGATTGAAGCGGAAGGCAAGGTAATAGTTTCCGCTTCGGCGGGCAGCGGCAAAACCTTCGTAATGATAAAAAAGCTTGTCGCCGCGCTTGAAAGCGGGACGGATATAGACAATATTCTCGCCGTGACGTTCACCAAAAAAGCGGCGGCGCAGATGAAGGAAAAACTGCGCGCCGCCGTTATAGAGCGCATGGAAAAGGCAGACGGGGAAACGCGCGCCAGGCTGAAAATACAGCTTTCCAAAATTCCGTCGGCAAGCATATCAACCATACACGCGTTTTGCGCCAAAATTTTAAGGACGTATTTTTACGCAGCCGGCGTCGACGGCGGATTCGATATAATTTCCGCGGAGGATTCTCTCGCCGCCGAGTTTAAGGGGCGCGCGCTCGACGCGCTGTTCGACAGGTATTACGACGGCGACAACGCAGATTTTAAAATTTTGTTGAAGTGTTACCGCAAGAAGCGCAGCGACGCTTATCTGCGCACGCTGATAGCCGACGCTTACGACGCTCTCCGCGTCAACGCGGATTATAAGGACGTTTTGCAAAACGTAGACGGGGTGTACACGGAGGAAGGCTTTTCCCGCGTGTGTGCGGAATATAAAAAGCTTGTAAACGAAAAATACGACGGGCTTGAAAAAGCCGTGGATTTGTTCGCGTCGACCTTTTTTTCGCCGCGCGCGGAATATGCCGGAATTTTAAAGGAAATGAAATCCGCGCTTAATCAGGCGAAAAGCGGTTTACTGTTTTCTCCGCTTCCCCCGCTTTCAGTCACGCGCAAGCCCGTAATAAAAAACGGGGACGAAAAGGCGGCGGACGCGGCGTTCAAGAACTTCCGCGACGGCATAGCCAAAAGATACAGGGAAGCCGTCGGTGATATTGCCGACGGGCAAACGGAGAGGGAGTACTTCTTTAAAAGCGGGGAAACCGCTAAGGCTTTCGCGCGTATTCTGCTTGATTTCGACGCCGAGTATTCCGCGGTGAAGCTCGAAGAAAACAAGCTTGACTATAACGATTTGGAGCATCTTACGCTTGCCGTGCTGTCAGACGACGGCATACGCGCCGAAATTAACGCCAAATATTCGCGCGTTTTTGTGGACGAATACCAGGACGTCAATCCCGTGCAGGAAAGCATAATTTCGCTTGTGGGCGGGGGGAACGTCTTTCTCGTCGGCGACGTGAAGCAGGCTATATACGGCTTCCGCGGCAGTAAGTCGCTGTTTTTTGCGGAAAAGTACAACCGCTTTGAGGGGGGCGGCGGAAAAGCGTTGAAGCTTTCAAGCAATTTCCGTTCTTCTTCGGGCGTTATAAATTTCGTAAACGCGCTGTTTTCGGACGTGATGACGGAAGCAAGCTGCGGCTTCGACTACGCTGAATCCAGCCTTATGACCTGCGGCGCGGACTATCCCGCAAATTACGGCGGCGCGGAGCTGCACATATTCGGCAGTGAGGAGGCGCCGCCCGCCCGCACGGAGGTTTATTCGGTCGAAGCGGACGGGCGCGAAGCTAAGCACACGCGCGAAGGGCTTGCCGCCCTCGCCATAGTCGAAAAAGAACTTGGCGGCGTGCATTACGATATCAAATCGGGAAAATTTATTGAAACGCAGGCTGGCGATATCTGTATTCTTACGCGTAAGCGCGGCGGCGCGGCCGGCATAGCGCGCGCCTTGACGGACGCGGGCTACGCGGTGGCAGGGACGCAGGACGCGGACATAAGAACCCGACCGGAAGTAAAGCAGATGCTGGATTTGCTTTCTTTAATCGACAACGCAAGTCAGGATATTCCGCTTGCGACGGCGCTTTTGTCTCCGCTTGGCAAACTTAGCTGTAACGAGCTTGCGGCTGTAAGAATCGCCGCCAGAAACACGCGGCTCAACTTCCGCGACTGTTGCGAAAAGTATATTTCTTCGCATGCGGACGTTATCGCGCAAAAGCTTAAAAATTTTTACGCCGTGTCGGAGGGCTTGCGCGACTTTGCGGAAACCTTTACCGCCGCGGAGGTTATAGACAAAATTTTGGAGGATACGGGGCTGGAAGCGGTCTATTCCGCAGGCAACGGAGAAAAGCTTAAAAACGTACGCAGACTCGCGCAGGAGGGCAAGGGCCTGTCCGTTGCGGCGTTTTTGGAAAAGGTAAAGACCTGCGCGCATATAGGCGCGCCTTCCGCCGCTTCGTCGGACAGTATAAAAATAATGACCATGCACGCCGCTAAGGGATTGGAGTTCCCCGTGGTCATAATAGCGGACGTATGCGCGCGGTTCACGGGCAGGGAAGGCGCGGAAATGCCGTTCGGCGGCGTTTTCGGCTTTGCGCCTAAATATTACGATTCCGCAACCATGATAAAACACAACACGCTTTTAAGACGGCTTGTTTTAAAGGGCGCCGAGCGTGAGGAGCTGAAAAACGAGCTCAATCTGTTTTACGTCGCATGCACGCGCGCCATGTGCCGTCTGCATGTCCTTGCCGGTGAAATTACGGAATACAATTCCGCCGAGGCGGGCGCGGCAAAGTGCTACGCCCAACTGTTCGATATGAGAAAATTTTCCCCGACGGAAGCGGACGTTGCGGAAGAGGTTTCGTCGGGCGCCGCTTTGAAGCCGTTACCGTCCGCGCCGGACGAAAGCTTAAAGCGCGAGATAGAGCAAAGGTTCATGCAAAGGTACGCCTTCGGCGACAGCGTAAATTTGCCCGTAAAAAGCTCGGCTTCGGCAATACTGCGGCTTGCGGAGGAGGACTCCGCTTACAGAACGCACGCTCTTTTTTCGGGTGAGGGAGAAACGGACACCGCGCGCGGAACGGCGTACCACGCCTTTTTGGAGCTGTGCGATTTTTCCGAAAAATCCGCAGGCGGCATAACGGGCGAAATAGCGGACTTTGTAAAGCGCGGGCTTTTAACTGAGGAGCAGGGCGGCATTTTAAACGCGGACGAGCTTGCCGAAATTCTTAAAATGCCCGTATTCGAAAATTTGCACGGCGCAGAACTTTTCCGCGAGCGCGAGTTTTTGTGCACCCTGCCCGCGGACGAAATTTTCAAAGGCGTTACCGCTAAGGACGGCGTTCTCGTTCAGGGCGCAATCGACTTGTTGGCGGTCACGCGCGACGGAATAAAGATAATAGATTACAAGTACTCCAAAAAGAGCGACGCGCAGCTTATTCAAACTTATTCCGCCCAGCTTGCGCTGTACAAAAAAGCGGCGGCGCTTATTCTCAAAGTGGACGAAGCGAAAATCGAGACGGCGATAGTCAATATTTATTTGCGCAGACAGATAATTCTTTGACGCCATAATTAGATTTAAAACGACAAAATATCCACCCTTTCGCCGCGAAAGGGTGGATATAATTTACAGGCAATGTTTTCAGATATGTTAGACGGAATTGTTTCCTCGGTTTCCTCCGTGCCGTTCGACGCGCTTGTATGGATAATATGCGGTACGTTTGCGGCGATATTTTTACTTTCGCTAATACTGACTTTGAAAATTCCCAGAATAAAATATTCTTCCAAACGCCCTTTTTTGTGCCTTGCCAACGCATACGCGGCAATAGTTTTGGCGGCGTTTCTGATAGGCGGAGGAATGGCTCAGGCGGTTATTGCCGCGGCGCTGTTCTGGTGTGCGGGCTATATTTGCTACGGCATACTTTGCTTTTTCTCAAAGGAAAAGCGTCAATCCGCGCCCGCAATGCAGCAGGCTGTAATAACTTCTCTGCCGCAGGCCGCTCCGCAAAAAACGCCGGTCAGGGCGGAAGTGCCGGTTGCTAAAAACAACGTAAGGTTAGAGCACGCCATTTCGGTCACGGACAGGCTTTTGCAAAAAAATTTGGGCAAGGGCGACCGTCAGGAGCTGGAAAAGCTTAAAAACACCCTTGCCGTGCTTCAAATGAAGGGCGCGCTTTCCCCCGCGGAATCGGAAATTCTTAACGAAAATTTCAACGCGCTTTTAAAGCTTATGGCTAAGTACGACGTTTAAATGGTTTTCAGATTAGTCTGGATATATTCGCCCTCTTTGCGCGCTTTTTCAAGCACTTCGGGCGTAACGGACGTGCCGCGCCTGATAATAACGCGCCCGTCCTTTTTTACGTCGCTTTTCAGAACGCGCGCCTGGTGTTTAATGATAACGGCGTCTCCGCAGACAAACTCGTTTGCGGAGAATTTTCTTTTCCCAACCACGGCGGCGCTCAACTTACAGCCGTCCCAGACCAAATCGCCCAGCGCGCCCAGATATTTTCCGTCGCAGTTATACACGGGCTTGCCAAGTCTTAAAGGAACGCTGTTTCTTATAACGCTTTCCCTGTCGTCGAAAATTACCGTTTCGCCGTAACTTACTATATTTTTGACGTCTATTATAAATTCTTTTTCGTCGTCGTCGGCGCATACCAGACACACGACTTTGCCGCCGCACGCGTTGACGGATATTACGTAACCCGTCCTGCCGTTTCGGCTTTCAACTCTTTTTCCGTAAAAATCACTTATATTCATAAAGCGCACCTCTTAAAGTAGTCACGCTTTATTTTATTTGATTTGAGTCGGATAAAGCACCGTTAAATACTTGTTATTTTGTCGATTTCGCGTTAAATAAATAAGACCCGACCGCTTTACGAAAAAGCAAATAACC
>CAJTRW010000040.1:5563-10000 GCA_910578765.1 uncultured Christensenella sp. | reverse complement strand
CGTTCAGAATGACAAAGCGGTGCGCAAAGCATCGCTACGCTCGCGCAGAATGACAAAAGCTTCGTTCAGAATGACTGTGGATACAACCGCTTATGCGAGTCGCAGACCGCACAGCTAACCTACGTGCAGAGTACGTACTGTTCCGGTATCCTGAGGAAGTCAGGTAAAAAGAACCGCACGCATTTCCATTACCGCCGGTACGCAGCCAAGTGTAGCCTGTAAGTAAATTATAAAAACCGTCGCCGAAAAAATTATAACACAAAAAAGATGCGGCGGCAAGCCGCGGTTTAACCGGTAAAGCAGTATTGCAAACAAAATGAACAATAAAAAAGCCGAGGCTTTTTGCCTCGGCTTTATGTAAACTATCTTCTTATTTCAAAATCCTGATTCATCAGCTTTGTTATCGATTCCTCGTCGTCGGTGATGTTGAAATCTCCGTGCATGGTGTGCTTAATTACCGACGAGGCAACCGCAAAATTAACTATATCGTCGGGCTTCATTTTGCGCATTATCGCATAAATCATGCCGCTGGCAAACGCGTCGCCGCCGCCCACTCTGTCAAGTATGTTGAAACGGAAGGTGCGGCTTTCGTAAGTTTCCCCGTCGTACCACATAAACGCTTTTAAAGAATTTTCGCTTCCGGAATGTACGTACCGCACATGTCTGCCTATCGCCTTAATATTTTTATAGCGTTTGTGTATTTCGCGGAATATCCTGTCCTGTTCCTTGTAGGAAGGGTTCATCGAAAGTCCGTCCTTTATATCCTTACCGTTTGCGTCTGGAAGGTTGAAAGGCTCTATCCCGAAAAGCACGTTCACGTAAGGAAGATACTGCGTAATACAGTCGCGCGCTTCCTGCCAGCCCCACAGTGCCGAGCGGAAGTTACAGTCGAAGCTAACGGTTATGCCAAGCTTATCAGCGGCTTTCAGCGCAAGCATTATCAGCGTGCGGCAGTTTTCGGAAAGAGCGGGGGTTATGCCGCTAAGGTGAAGCCAGGTAAAACCTTCAAGCTTCTTTTCAAAGTCCACTTCGGTAAAGTCGTAAGTCGCAAAACTGCTGTCTTTTCTGTCGTAAGTTACCTTGGACGGTCTTACGCCGAAGCCCTCCTCCAAAAAGTAAATGCCCATTCTGCCGTTGTCGGAATATATGCAGGGCGAGCAATGCACGTCGTTTGAACGCAGGTATCTTATGGCGGCTTTGCCTATGGAGGAGTCGGGTACGACCGTAAAATACGACGCGTCTATGCCGAGATTTGAAAGCGAAGCCGCAACGTTTGCTTCCGCGCCGCCGTAGGTAACTTTAAATTCGTCGGTGGTGCGTATCTTTTCATAGTTAGGGGGAGAAAGCCTTAAAAGCAGCTCGCCCATGGTTATAAATTTTATATCTTCGTTACTCATTTACATTCCCCTTTACGGATTATCCTATATATTATAACACCGAAAAATGCGTTTGTATATAGTTAAACCGAAAATTCCGTTGCTTTCCGCACGGTTTTTTGGTAAAATATAACCGTTGAGGTCAGATATCCGTATGTATAACCGTGTTATCGAATTTGCAAACGCATTGCCGTCCGCGCGCTGCGACAGACCGTTCGAGGGTGATTTTTTTACCACCGTATTAAGACATTCCGATACCGGCAAGTGGTTCGGACTGCTTATTTCGGTTCCCGACAGATATTACGCCGGCGGGGGCGACGGACTCAATTTAAAATGTCCGGAAGAGCTTGCGCATATTCTTACGTCGGAGTATTCCGGCATAATTCCCGCATACCACATGAACAAAAAGCTGTGGATTACAGTTATGCTGGACAGCGACGTCCCCCGGGAAGAGATTTTCAAACTGATAAGACTGAGCTACGATATTACGGCAGTAAAAAGCAAAAGAGAGGGAAAATGATGAAAATTTTAATCAATACAAGCGGAATGAGTAAAGACGACATTGATTTTTCGGGATTCGAAAAACTCGGAAGCACCAAATATTTCGGCGAGGTTTCCAAAACCGAGCTGTACGCGCTTGCCGCCGATTGCGACGCTATTATCGTCAATAAGGTAATAATAGACGAAGCTTTTCTCGACGCATGCCCCAATATAAAATATGTGGGGGTTTTCGCTTCGGGCTATAACGTGGTTGACGTCGCCGCCTGCCGCGCCCGCGGAGTAACCGTGTGCAACGTGCCCGGCTACTCTACGCATTCCGTAAGCCAGCACGTGTTCGCGCTTTTATTGTGCTTTTTCGGTAAAACAGACAAATACATAAATTCCGTCGCAAACGGAGACTGGATAAAAAGTAAATCCTTTTGCTATTTCCCCTGGAACACTGCCGAGCTTTACGGTAAAACCTTCGGGATACTCGGCTACGGCAGTATAGGCAAAGCCGTTGCGCGCATTGCAGACGCGTTCGGCATGAAGGTAATAGTCAATACGCGCACGACTCCCGATAATTGCGGTTACGTGGTTGTCGACAGGGAAACCTTGTTCAGACAAAGCGATATACTTTCGCTTCATTGTCCGCTTACGGAGCAGACGAAAAACATTGTAAACGCAAAAACTCTTTCCTTAATGAAGCAATCGGCGGTGATAGTAAATACCGCGCGCGGCGGACTTATCGACGAAGCCGCGCTTGCCGACGCGCTTAACTTTGGCAAAATAGCGGGCGCATGTCTGGATACCGTTGCGGAGGAACCTATGCTGGCGGACAATCCACTTCTCGGCGCGAAAAATTGTATTATAACGCCGCATATCGGCTGGGCGCCGCGGGAAACGCGCGAAAGGCTTTTAAAAATCGCCCTGCAAAATTTGAAAAGCTTTATAGACGGAGCCCCGCAAAACGTGGTGTCTTAAAGTTTTTTATAAGACTGAATATCAGGTTGTTTATAATTTTCTTATGAACGGAATTACGAAATTTTGCGAAAGGCTTAACGAATGTTTAAAATATTCCGACGTTAAGCAGACGGATTTAGCCAAGGCGGCGGGCGTTTCCAAACAGTGTATAAGCGATTACAAATCGGGCAAAAGCTTACCCTGCGTTGAAATCTGTATTTGATTTGTAAATCTCTTGACGTTTCGTCGGATTATCTTTTGGACTCGATTAAAATTCGGAAAACAAAAACGGCATAGCAGCGCGCCATGCCGTTTTAATAATTTAACTGTAAGAGTAACTTGTCTGCGGGCGCACCGTAAGTCCGTGGTAGAACGACGCGACAGCCGCCCTGTGGTAGGGGATAATCCACAAAAACAGTATTCCCAGCGTCAGTATGCACAAAATCCACCAGCCCAAAAAGCTTAAATGCAGACGGAACAGCCTCGCCTTGTTTCCGTGCATTATCTGTGCGGAAAGCTTCCTTGCGTCGTTGGACGACATGTGCGGATTGTCCGCAAGTATAAAGTAGCTCATAGAATAGGAAAGGCTTTTAATTATTCCGGGAACTATTAAAAGCAGCGTCCACAGCAAAACAAGCAGTCCGTTGATAAGGCACAGCAGAAAAGCGCGTAAAAAATTTCTGAACCCTTCGAAAAGTCCTTCGATTTTCGCGTCGCGGTAGCGCATGATATTCAGCGCAAGCGTGTTGTATCCAAGTAAAAACGGACCTGCCGTCACCGCGGCAACCAGTGCGAAAGCCGAAAAATACGGGAAGCGCGGATAGTAGGAAAGCACTCCGCACGCCGCCAGTATCAAAAAAAGCACAAGTGTGGTCAGCGCCATTACCCCCCAATTGTCATGCATCAGCTTCCATGCCTGCTGTCTGTGATATTTAGCCTTCATAATTTTCTCCTTTCAGTATTTTACAGTATACTCCGCCCGTATGTCAAGCGCGCGAAAAACGCGTGTTGACAATGTGTAAAATCGGGTATATAATATATATTATGAACAAAAACAAATCTACCGAAGATTATTTGGAGTGCATACTTCTGCTTTCAAAGGAAACGCCTTACGTTCACCGCGTGGACGTTGCGCGTAAAATAGGCGTTTCGCAGCCGGCGGTCCAAAAGGCGGTTAAAATTTTACAGGGCGGCGGCTGGATAGAGTGCGACGGTCTGCATATCCATCTTACGCGCTCGGGCGAGGAGTACGCCGCCCGCGTTTACGAAAGGCACTGTATCGTAAGCAGGTTTTTGCAGCTTCACGGCGTCAACGCGCTGGACGCGGACGCGGACGCCTGCGAGATGGAGCATGTTATATCGCAGGCGACGTTCGATATGATGAAAAATTACGTGGATAAAAACAAGTAAAAAGCATAAAATTTTTATTTGCGGGCATACTGTGTTTATGGCAAAACGCAGAACAAAAACATTTATTGAAGATATTTTCAACGGCTGTGCAAGCGTAAACGAATGTACCGGACTTTACCAGAAAGTTTCGCTTGACACGGACGAGGTAGAGGAATTTCATAAACAGTATACGGAAGACGACGAATAATCCGCGCCGTCCGCGCAAATG
>CAJTRW010000040.1:0-5553 GCA_910578765.1 uncultured Christensenella sp. | reverse complement strand
GCAGGGCGTTTTCGCTTTTTATATTGAAATATCGCGCACGTTGTGTTATAATGCTTTTATGGGCAAATATATTTTGGCTGTGGACCAGGGAACGACAAGCTCGCGCGCGGTGATATTCGACCGGGGCGGAAAAATAGTTTCCATGGCTCAAAAGGAATTTAAGCAGATATATCCGCAATCGGGCTGGGTGGAACATTCTTCCCGCGATATAATGGGCTCCGTTATGGCGGTTATCGCCGAAAGCTTAGCGCGCGCGGATATTTCGGCGGAAGCTATTCAGGCGATAGGCATAACCAACCAGCGCGAAACCACGCTGGTATGGGATAAAAAGACGGGCAAAACCGTTTGTAACGCCGTCGTCTGGCAGTGCCGCCGCACTGCGGATTATTGCGAAAAATTGAAGCGCGACGGCTTTACGGAAAAAATTTACAACAAGACGGGGCTGGTACCCGACGCGTATTTTTCCGCAACCAAAATAAAGTGGATATTGGATAACGTTCCCCGCGCGCGGGAGCGGGCGGAAAAGGGAGAGCTTCTTTTCGGTACGGTGGACACTTTTCTTATGTGGCACTTTTCCAAGGGCGGAATATTCGCCACGGACTACACAAACGCGGCGCGCACCATGCTGTTCAATATACATACTTTGCAATGGGATAAGGAGCTTTTAAGGCTGTTCGATATTCCCGAAAGCATGCTTCCGCAAGTCAAGCCGTCGGGCAGTGAATTCGGCTTTACACATAAAAGCGTTTTCGGTACGCCCTTACCCGTCTGCGGCGTTGCAGGCGACCAGCAGTCCGCGCTTTTCGGACAGCTGTGTCTGGACGCGGGCGACGTCAAAAACACTTACGGAACGGGTTGTTTCCTTTTGATGAATACGGGCGGAAAAGCCGTAAAAAGCGGAAACGGACTTGTTACCACTTTGGGGGCGTGTACGGACGGGAAGCCTCCTTACGTGCTCGAAGGCTCGGTATTCGTCGGCGGAGCGGTCGTGCAATGGCTGCGCGACGGGCTTAAAATTATCGACAGCGCACAGCGGTCGGAAGAAATCGCCCGCTCGGTTCCGGACAACGGCGGCGTGTATATGGTACCCGCCTTTACCGGACTGGGGGCGCCGTACTGGGACGCCGCCGCCCGCGGAACGCTGACGGGTATTACGCGCGGCGCAACCTCGGCGCATATAGTACGCGCTTCGCTGGAAGGTATCGCGTATCAGGTCAACGACATAATTGACGCAATGCGCAAGGACTCGGGCATATGCATATCTCGCCTCGCCGTGGACGGCGGAGCAAGCGCAAACGACTTTTTAATGCAGTTTCAGTCGGATATATCGCGTTGCGAAATAAACCGTCCCGACACCGTTGAAAGCACCGCTTACGGCGCGGCGTTTCTTGCGGGGCTTCGCACGGGCTTTTGGAAAAACACCGACGAGCTTCGCGCTTTAAAACGCGGAGGTACCGTCTTCCGTTCCGACATGAAGTCCGACGAAAGGGAGAAGTTGCTTTCGGGCTGGCGCGACGCCGTCGGGCGTACGCTGACCAAGTAAAACCGCCTACTGAATATGATTAATAAAAAATGAACGAAATTCACAGGTTTAATTGACAATCGAAAGGGTTATCAGTATAATAGAAGTATAAATCAATGGAGATATAATTTATGAAAATCGATTTTAAAGGCATAACCGCGGAAGAACTTTCCTTCAAGCTTAACCGCGTTAAACTCAATCCCGAGGACAAGCTGGATATAAAGCCTCAGTTTTCCCGTCAGGTAAGAAAGGTCAACGGCAACGATAAATTAAACTTTATCGCGCTTTCCGTCAAGATAGAATCCACGGACGCGGAGCCCAAGCCCTTCGATATTTTTGCAACGCTTGTTGGCGTGTTCGAGGTGGAGGACGTTAAAAACGAGCAGGAGGAGCGCAGCTTCGTAATAGAGGGAACAAAAATTGTTTATCCGTATCTTCGCTCGGCGGTTACCAATCTTACCGCAAGCGCGTTTATCGCGCCGCTCAATTTACCCGTAATATCCGGTCCCATTTTCCCCGAGGACAGGGACGTTTACGGCTTTACGGTTGACGGAAAACTTAACTGATTGTAATTTGAAAATTAAAAGCCCCCCTGCGGCGGACTTGAAGTCCGCCGCAGGGGGATATTTTTATGGTAACGTCATGGCGCCCGCCGCTTTGCATACCTCATTGTCATTCTACACAAAGGTTTGCGTACCTTGGTGTCATGCTGAGCATTAGCGAAGCATCTGAGGCTTACGTTCAAAATGGAAAGGTTTAGAAATCCGATTTACTGAAAAGTTCGTTTGCGTCAATATACTCGTTTAACCTTTCGACAAATATTGGCAGATTTATCATTTTTCTCTGCCCAATACGAAATCTATCGGGCATTTAAAGAAAATTGCAAGTTTTTCCACGCTTTCCAAGGAAGGCGCATGCGTGCCGTTTTTCCAATGATAAAAACGGCTGTCGGGTAAGCCTGCTTCCTTGCAAAGCTTATGCCCCGAGTGTCCGTAAACCGAAAGAAAATATTCCAAACGTTCTGAAAACGGCGGGCAAGGTAGAAATTTCGAATTTGATTTTTCTTCGTTTACGCCCAATAAAAAATCAACGCTGCAATTAAAATAGTCGGCAAGCTTTATTATGGCGTCGACCGTCGGCATACGGTTTGCTTCAAGATATTTGCAAATCGACGCGGCGTCAAGACCGGTGCTTTCAGCTAATTGTTTTTGCGTTATTCCCTTATCAAAAATAAGGTCGGACAGATTTTCGGCAAATCTTGCATTATTCATTAATTTTCTCTGCCAAGAAGATAGTCTACCGAACAGCCGAAATATTTAGCAAGCTCGTACAGGCTGTTAACGCCCGGCATGGCTTTGCTCGAAAGCCATCTATAAGTAAGAGAGCTGGAAATTTTTAAATCCTTTTGTAATTGCGTTTCGGTTATTTTAGCATTTTTCAAACAGGTGCGGAGTATAGGACCGAACGGTTTTACGCAACCGAAATTTTTGTCCGCAGGGAAGTCGGTTAAACCGAGCAAATAGTCCGCAGGACAATTGAAATATTCAGTTAAAGCTATCAATATCTTTGCGGACGGAGTATGCGCTTTGTTCAGTAATCCGGAAACCGTTGCGCGGCTGAATTTTATTTCTTTGGCTAACCCCGAAACCGTTAAATTTTTATCGTCAATATACTCGTTAAGCCTTTCGACAAATAATGACAGATTTATCATAATAAACACCTATTTCTACAATCATTATCCTCTCTTTGTTTTACAAAAAGATTGACTGTAAAACAAAGTGAGTGATATAATTTAATTACGCAATTGCGAGTGCGAATAATTACAGGAGAATATTATGAACGGATTTACACAAAAAAAATCAAAAGAAAAAGCCGCGCATTTTTGCGTGGCAGCGGAAAACAAATTTACATCGGCTCAGTTAAAAAAAGAAATGCTTCCTATTTTAAAAGATTATTTTATTTGCGAAGTTGCCGAAGTAAACGATTTTATCGGACTTAAATTTTTTAACGGACAGAAGTTCGCCGTTTCCGTCAAAGAAATTTCAAATTAAAACAACAGAAAAAATCCCCCGTCACGGGGGATTTTCAATTTACAGCATTGGCGAAAACAAATTCAAAACGGCGTTTGCGAGAGAGGCGAAAACGTTCATTTTAAAATTTTCGGGCGTGATTTTGCGGCTTACCGAAAGCGTTTCGTCAAAGTCCTTTTTTATGTCGGCTATGCACGGCGTTTTATACATGACCGCTCCGCACTCGTAGTGGTGAACAAGACTTCTGAAATCCAGATTTATAGTCCCTACAAACGCGACAACCCCGTCGGAAACCATGCTTTTGGCGTGAATAAACCCCGGTGAATACTCGTATATTTTTACGCCCGCTTCCAAAAGATATTTGTAATTAGAGCGCGTCATATTGAAAATTATTTTTTTATCGGGCTTCGACGGGGTGATAATTTTCACGTCCACGCCGCGGAAAGCCGCGTTTCTCAGCGCGGAAATAATATTATAATCGGGTATCAGATACGGCGTTGTAATATAAACGTATTTTTCCGCCGAGTTTATTATGTTGAGATAGTTGTTTTCGCCCACGCATTCGTTATAGAACGGCTTAGGTCCGTCGCCGAAGGGGTGAACGTAGCCGCCGTCTTCAAACGTAGGAAAATCAACGTCCAAATATTTTTTGCAGTCGGAAAAATTTTTCCCCGCGCTGTCGAAAAGCTGTAAAAACATTACGGTCAGATTGCCCGCCGCAGAGCCTTCTATCTTCACGGCGGTATCCTTCCAGTGTCCTAACGGACTTGTCGCGTTTATGTATTCGTCGCCGATATTTATGCCGCCCGTATATCCCTTAACGCCGTCTATTACGGCAATTTTTCTGTGGTCGCGGTTGTTGTGTATGCCCGAAACTACGGGACGGAAAGGGTTGAACTTGCGGCAGTTTATGCCGTGTTTTTTCAGCTTTTTAAAGTAATTTGCTTTAAGCTTGCCCACCGTGCCTATGTCGTCGTACATGACGCGCACTTCTACGCCCTTTTGTACCTTGCGTTTTAAAACTTCCAGAATGTTACTCCACATAAACCCGAGGTCGATTATGAAGTATTCCAAAAAAATAAATTTTTCCGCTTTTTCAAGTTCCTCCATAAGGTCGGTAAAAAAGCTTTCTCCGTCGGGGAAGTACGTTACGCGGCAATTCAGGTGCCCTTTGCTGTAAGAGTTTTTGCGCAAATAATTTTCTATGCCCGCATATTTGCCCAACTCTTCTTCGATTTTTGCGCCGTCCGTCGGTGGAAGGGGTGTGTACTGTCTGCAACGGAAGGTAATTTCCGCAATGTTTTTATACTGCTTCAAGGGCATTTTCGCGTTTCCGAACATGCAGTAAATTGCCGTGCCGAAAAACGGCAGGACAAGAAGAATAAATATCCAGGGCAGCTTCAATTCGGGATTTCCTTTTTTGGAAATAATGTAAAGGAATACCGCAAGCCCGAAAACAAGACTGAATATTTGGAATAGTATGAAATAACTTTCAAAGAACAGTACTACTAAAATTACAACGCTTACTTGCACTAAAAGCGCAAGTGCGGAAATAAGAATTTTACTGAACAGCAATTTAAAAATTTTCATTATAATTAAGTTTAACATTACAATGCGGCTATGTCAATTGGCGTATTGTGAAATAATTTGCGTTGAAAAACGCCGTGCATGTAGTATAATATTGTAGGCGGCGGTTTTTATAACTTACTTAAAGGCTACACTTGGCTGCGTTCCGGTGCGGATATGGGCGGTTCTTACTATGCTTATTATCACAGTGTGGACGCTGTGTCTTATATTGCGGCATACTCGTGTATAAAACAAGCTGTGCGGCCTGCGACTCACAAAGCGGTTGGTTTACTATGCTGTCATCCTGAGCAACGCGAAGGATCTTGGTTTTAGATTGCTCACTGCGTTTTGCGCATGACTATTGAAAAGATTCTTCACTACGTTTTGCACATTATTATTGAAAAGATTCTTCACTACGTTCAGAATGACAATAAG
>CAJTRW010000039.1 GCA_910578765.1 uncultured Christensenella sp. | reverse complement strand
CGCAGGCGGAAGCGGAAATCGCAAAGATACGCGCCCAGGCCCAGGCGGCAATGCCCCAGGTTCAGCCCGCGCAGGTAATGCCCCAAATGCCGCAGATGCCGCAGGCAATGCCCCAACAGCAACCCGTGCAGGCTATGCCTGACGTTCGGCAGTATCCTCAGCAGGCGAATGTTGCTTCTCGACAGTATGCTCCGCAACCGACGGCGGACGGCGGCGCTATTGCAAGGATCGAAGCGGAAATCGCGGCAATGCGCGCGGAACACAGGACCGAGCGCGAGTTTGCGGCAATGCGTGCGGAACAGCGTGCGGACAGAGAGCTTAACGCCATGAAAACAGAGCTTGAAATTTCCAAGCTCCGCGCAGAGCAGAGGGGGTATTCTTCTTCGCAGTCCGATAAGAGTTCTTTCGAGCAATCGCTTAACAATCCCGATATGTTGATGATAGGTCAGCTTGCCGTAGCTATCTGGAAAAGCATGAAGGAGGGCGCAAGTCTGCCTTCGCTCCAACAGCAGCCTGCGGAACAACCCGACCAGACGGTTAAGGAGGAGGTGTCGCAGCCCGTTTCTGCGGCGTATCCGCCCGACGCGGTAATAACCACCACCACGACCGTAGACACCACCAGAAGCGCAAAGACCAATCTGCGGGGCAGGGATAACCAGCGCGACGCGGCGGGCTTTGCCGACATAGACGGCTTTTACGACAGTTACGAGGAATAATATAATTTAAAGCTTTAAAAGGCGGTATCTTCGGGTACCGTCTTTTATTTATAACGGTTAAATTAAAGTTTTAAACGGCGGCATGTTCAAAATAACGATAATTTTCAAGCGGCAACGTCACTGCAGCAGAGGGGGCAAGCCAAAACATTGCAATAGCGTAAAATTTGCATGCAAACAAAAAATTTAAAATTGTGGCGGTTTGAATAAATATTTTTCAAACTTTACAAGCGTCAAACGCATTAATGTTAAAATTTATCAAACGCGGCACGGCGCGGACGTGTTAAAAATTAACATGCAAAAAATTGTGGTGCCGCGCTTGACTTCGCGCCCCTCGGGTACTATACTTGAATTCACTGCCGCCAAGGTCCGGTATAATATTTTTGAATACCAAAACCACAATATATTGTGGTGTGTCTATTGACAAACCACTAAATGTATGGTATTCTTATACGCGATACCGCTTTTGGCGTGTTATTGGAGGAAGTTATGAAAGTCATTAAACGCGACGGTTCTACCGCAGAATTCGACAAGAAGAAAATCGTTCTCGCTATCGGCAAAGCGAATGAGGCGGTCGACTTCGAGGACAGGGTTACCGACGCACAGATTAACGACATTGTAGAGGATATCGCGTCGCGTCACAGAAGGCGCGTTCTCGTAGAGGACATTCAGGACATGGTAGAGGAGAAGCTTATGGAGCTTCAGAAGTACCAGCTCATGAAGGCGTATATGCTTTACCGCTACGAGCGTCAGCTTGTCCGCAAGGCTAACACCACGGACGAGAGCATACTTTCGCTTATCAAAAACTCCAATAAAGAGGTAATGGAAGAAAATTCCAATAAAAACGCGCGCACGGCTTCCACCCAGCGCGACTTAATCGCGGGCGAGGTTTCAAAAGACCTTACGCGCAGAATACTTCTTCCCAAAAACATATCCAAGGCGCATGACGAAGGCGCTATTCACTTCCACGACGCGGACTACTTTTTGCAGCCCATTTTCAATTGCTGCCTTATAAATATCAAGGACATGCTTGAAAAGGGTACCGTCATGAACGGGAAAATGATTGAAAGCCCCCGCTCCTTCCAGACTGCCTGTACCGTAACCACGCAGATAATCGCGTCTGTCGCGTCCAGTCAGTACGGCGGACAGTCCGTAAATATAGCGCACCTCGGTAAATATTTAAGACGCACCAAGGAAAAATATATAAAGCAGTGTAAGGAGCAGTTCGGCGACACCCTTGACGAAGCTACGCAAAAAAGCTTTGTGGAAATGCGCCTTAAAGAATCGCTTAAAGCCGGCGTGCAGACAATTCAATATCAGATAAACACGCTTATGACCACAAACGGTCAGTCGCCTTTCGTGACGCTTTTCCTCTACGTCGACGAAAAAGACGAATATATCGAAGAAAACGCAATGATAATAGAGGAAATTTTAAAACAGCGTTACGAGGGCATCAAGAACGAAAAAGGCGTTTACGTTACGCCCGCGTTCCCCAAGCTCATATACGTTTTGGACGAAAACAACTGCCTGAAAGGCGGCAAGTACGACTATCTTACCCGTCTTGCGGTAAAGTGCTCCTCCAAGCGCCTCTATCCCGACTACATTTCGGCTAAGAAGATGCGCGAAAATTACGAGGGCAACGTGTTCTCGCCCATGGGCTGCCGCTCTTTCCTGTCCCCCTGGAAGGACGAAAACGGCAATTACAAGTTCGAGGGCAGGTTCAACCAGGGCGTTGTTTCCATAAATCTTCCCCAGTGCGGAATACTGGCAAACGGCGACGAAAAGAAGTTTTGGGAGCTGCTTGAAGAAAGACTTCAACTCTGCTACGAAGCTTTAATGTGCCGCCACAACGCGCTTATGGGCGTCACCAGCGACGTTTCCCCCGTACACTGGCAGTACGGCGCCATAGCCCGTTTGGAGCCGGGCGAAAAGATAGACAAGTATCTTTTAAACGGCTACTCTACCATTTCTTTGGGTTATATAGGACTTTACGAGGTAACAAAGCTTGTCAAGGGAGTTTCGCATACCGACCCCGAAGGAACGGAGTTTGCGCTTAAAGTTATGAATACCCTGCGCGAGCATTGCGAAAAATGGAAAAAGGAAACGGGGCTGGGCTTCGGACTGTACGGTACGCCTGCGGAATCGCTTTGCTACCGTTTCGCAAGGATTGATAAAGAGCGCTTCGGCGAGATACCCGACGTCACGGACAAGGGCTACTATACAAACAGTTATCATGTGGACGTGCGCGAGCATATCGACGCATTCTCCAAATTCACGTTTGAAAGCCAATTCCAGCAAATTTCCTCGGGCGGAGCTATTTCCTACGTCGAAATACCCAATATGCGCCACAACCTGACCGCCATGGAGGACGTTGTAAAATACATTTACGACAATATCCAGTATGCGGAGTTTAACACCAAGTCGGATTATTGCCACGTTTGCGGCTTCGACGGCGAAATAACGATAAACGACGACAACGAATGGGAATGCCCCGTCTGCCACAATAAAGACCAACGCAAAATGAACGTTACCCGCCGCACTTGCGGATACCTCGGCGAAAATTTCTGGAACGTCGGCAAGACCAAAGAAATTAAGGCGCGCGTGCTGCACCTGTAAAAGCTTAGAAAAATTCGGGACGCGACCCAAAAGTGTGATTTTGGGTCGCGCCGCCGATTTAACGGTATTTGGTTTGACGGGCGGAAAGGTCGTCTTACGCAAACGGAATAAATATACAAGGATTAAACGACGCGTTTATGAATTACGCTACTATTAAATGGTACGACATATCCAACGGACCCGGGGTCAGGGTGTCGCTTTACGTTTCGGGTTGCAGAAACCGCTGTAAAAACTGCTTCAACCCCGAAACCTGGGACTTTTGCTACGGCGAGCCGTTTACGCAGGATATCGAAGAAAAAATAATAAAAGGGCTTGCCCCGGACTACATAAAGGGCTTCACGCTTTTGGGCGGCGACCCGTTCGAGCCGGAGAACGCGCAGGCGATAGCGCCGTTTATTGAACGGCTCAGAAAAATTTATCCCGACAAATCCTTTTGGTGCTATACGGGTTACGATTACGAAGCCGACCTCTTAACGGGCAAAAAGGGCGACATAGACACGGTTATGCGCATTTTAAAGTGTCTGGACGTGCTTGTGGACGGCAGGTTTGTAGAAGATTTGAAGGATTTGAATCTCTTATTCCGCGGCTCGTCAAACCAGAGGATAATTCTCGTTCAGCCCTCGCTCGAAAGCGACGAAGTAGTTCTTTGGGACGAAAAAACCATAGTTTAAAAGAGGAAACGCAAATGAAAAACAGTGTGGAAATTTTAGGTTCGAAAATAAAAAAGGCTTCGGTCGGCATTAAAAAACTCAACGAAAAAGCAGTAATTCCTTCCTACGGCAGCGAATTTGCGGCAGGGGCGGATTTGTATGCGTGTACCGACGGCGTTACGGAAATCAAGCCGCATCAGACGGTGATGGTGCCTACGGGCATCGCGTTAGAGCTTCCGCTCGGCTATGCTGGGCTTATATACGCGAGAAGCGGACTTGCCAGCAAAAAGGGGCTTGCCCCCGCAAACAAAGTCGGCGTAGTGGACTGCGACTACCGCGGCGAAGTGAAGGTTGCGCTTCACAACCATTCAGAGCAAGCGCAAACCGTGGACCCGGGAGAGAGGATAGCGCAGCTTGTAATTACGCCATATCTTATGGCGGAATTTATAGAAAAGGACGGACTTTCCGAAACGTCGCGCGGGGCGGGCGGCTTCGGTTCCACGGGCAGTAAATAAAGCCAACGCACGGTTCACCTGACGGACCGTGCGTTTTTAATCTTGACACGGACGGTATTAAATAGTATAATTAATAATATCCGAAAAATGTTTGAAAATACGTGTGGAGGGAATTTATCATGTCCTTTTTTGTCGGTATAGACGTCGGCGGGACAAGCGTCAAAGGAATAGTTACGGACGCTTCGGGCAAGGCGTACGCGGAGGGAAGCACGCCCTTTAAAACGCAAACTCTTGCGGAAGATACGGCTGCGCTTTGTAAGCAGCTTATTTCAAAAAGCGGCTGCCCGACGGGTGAGGTCAAGGGCATAGGCATAGGCTGTGCGGGCATGATAGACTCCGGAAACGGGGCTGTGGTGTTTGCGGGCAACCTCGGGCTGAAAAATTATCCGCTTGCCAAGCTTGTGCGCGAGGCGACGGGTTTTCCCGTCAAAATCACCAACGACGCAAACGCCGCGGCGCTGGGCGAAGCGACGTTCGGCGCGGGTAAAAATTATGCGGACAGTATTTTGGTAACCTTGGGTACCGGCGTGGGCGGCGGCATAATTATAGGCGGCAAGCTGTTTGAGGGTTACAAATCCGTCGGCGCGGAAATAGGTCACACCGTAATAGAGTACGGCGGCGAAAAATGCACCTGCGGCAGGAGAGGCTGTTTCGAGGCTTACGCTTCCGCAACCGCGCTTACAAAACAGACAAAACGGGCGATGGAGGAAGATACGGGCTCCGCCATGTGGAAATTATGCACTTCCGAAACCGCAACCGCAAAAACCGCGTTCGACTGTATGGACAGCGACGTTACGGCGCGCAGGGTGGTGGAGCGCTATATAAATTATCTTGCTTGCGGACTTGTCAATCTTGCAAATACGTTCCGTCCGCAGGTCATAATGTTGGGCGGCGGGATTTCCAATCAGGGTGAAAACCTCATTGCGCCGCTTCGTAAAAAATTCGATAAAGAGCTTTTCGGCGGCGTGCATTATGCTCCCGTGAAAATCGTGCGCGCGTCGCTTGGCGCGGCGGCGGGGGTTTACGGCGCGGCGGCTCTTGCAATGCAATAAAGGGGGGATTTTATATGAATAAGGATATACCCGTAATTTCTTTACAGCGGCTTCCCGTTTATCTCAATTATTTGAAGTCGCTTCCTTCGGACGCGGAATACGTTTCCTCCGGCGGCATAGCCGCAGCGCTCGGCATGGGCGAGGTGCTGGTCAGAAAGGATCTGGCTTATACCTCGGCAATAGGCAGACCGCGCGTCGGGTACGACCGGCAGGAGCTTATCGCCGCCATAGAGGAATATCTTTGCTGCGACGGCGAAAGAAGCGCCGTCCTCGTCGGCGCGGGGGCGCTGGGCAGAGCGATACTCAGTTACGGCGGCTTCAAAAATTACGGAATTGAAATAAAGGCGGCTTTCGACAGCGATCCGGACAAAATTTCGCGCGAAATTGCCGGTAAGCGAGTATACGGAATTTCGGACGCGGCGAAAAAAATAAAAGAGCTTGCCGCCGAGCTTGCGGTAATTTGCGTGCCTGCGCAGTTTGCGCAAAGCGTTGCGGATTTGCTTATTTCCTGCGGGGTAAAGGCAATTTTGAATTTTGCGCCAGTGCTTATTTCCGCGCCGGAAAACGTGGTCGTGCGGCATATAGACGTAGCCGCAAACCTCGCCATACTTTCAAGCATGATTTAACGGAGTTATTATGAATTCTGAAGAAAAAGAACTTTATGCGCGCTTGCTTGCAGCGCGTGCCGAGCGGTCGGTAAAGGCTATAAAAATACTGTTTTTTGTGCTGATAGCGGTTGCGTCCGTTACGGTGATTTATGCCGTAACAATAGCGGCAACGGGCTTTATAAATACGAACACCGCGGGCGCGCTGGGCGGGTTTGCCGCGCTTGTCGGCGTTGCCGTCGCGCTTTTTATTGCGGTTGCGGCGTGCTTTATCACCGCTAAAATAAGCTTGAACAAATTAAAAAATCTCAACTGATTATACGTCGCCGACGGCGGCGGCTGTAATTTCGTTATGTCCGACGTCGGGGTGTTGTCATAGGCAATGCGCAGTGTCGGGCTTTTTTCTTTTAACGTGAATTTTCAGTAAAGCGTAACGAAGGTAAAAAAAGGCAGAACAAGGAAGATTTGCACTCTGTCGAAAAAAACGCGTAAGTGGTTGACAATTAAGATTATTTAATTTATAATTTCTACACTACACCATACCATCCGGAGAAAAACTTTATGCATACCTGTACTGACTGCGGGGCGGAGTTCGAAGGTAACTTCTGTCCCGAGTGCGGAGCTAAACGCGTGGACGTAGTCCTCTGCCCGAGATGCTTTTCCGAAATTAAGACCGCAGCCAATTATTGCACGGCTTGCGGGTTAAAGACCGCACGTGAAGAAGCGGACGAAGCCGTTCCCGACGGGGAAGCGCTTTTATCCGACGTCGACGCTTTGACGGAAGCGGACGAGCCTGCCGAAAGCGTGGAGCCTGCCGACGAGCAAGCGGAAGAACAAATTGCGGATGAACAGCCTGCCGACGAGCAAGCGGAAGAAAACGCGGAGAATTTACCTGATACGGAGCAAACCGACGCTTCCGAACAGAAAAAACCTAAGTTTGATAAATTTACGGTTATACGTAAAAGTCTGTACTTTGCGCCCGTCGCGCTGTTTTCGCTGTTTTCGATATTGCTTTGGGCATTTTTTGCCGCGCCCGCCGCAACCTACGACGGACAGAGTTACGGAAATATATATAATTTTGCGGGCGACGGAGAGTATCTTGTCAACCTGAACGCATGTGCGCGCGCTATGATAGCTTTTGCCGTAATAGCCGTTGCGTTTTCCGCTTTTGCGCTTTGCGCGCGGCTTTTGCTTCCGCTCGCTTCCAAAAAATTCGCAATTTCCTCGGCGCGGTTCCGCCTTACGTTTGCGGTTGATTGCGCGCAGTGTCTTATACTGTCAGTACTGTTTATAATAAGCGCGGTTCTTTGCGGAATGTCGGCGTCCGCCGTCAGCAAAACGGGCGCGGCGGGTCCGCTTGTGCTTTCGTTCTCGCTGTTTTTCCTTATATTGGTTGCAGGGGCGACGGTTGCGGATTTTGTTTTAAGAAAATACCTTCCCGCATACGCGGAAGCGGCGCAAAAGCATGAGGACGAGATTGACTCCTGCGCCAAATTGCAGGCGGAAAGAATTGCCGAACAGCTTGCCGCGGCGCGTGACGGCGCGGAAAATATCCCCGTTTTCGGGAAGGAAAAGAATAAAAAACAGGCTGTCGGAATGTTTTGTCTCGAAAAGGGCAAAGCGTTTTTAAGGATGTACGTCTGGTTCGGACTTGTCCTCGCTTTTGCGCTTGTAATGTACAACTTCCATTACGACAGGACGACCGACGTCATGAACAACGCGTTTTTGGTTATGGCAAGGATTTGCGTCGCCGCGGTAATCGCGCTTGCGATAGGCATGCTGATACATATTTTCGTGCCCGCGCGCGTGCCCGATAAAAAGCGGCTTGCGTCGCTGAGGACGGGTTACGTCATACGTTTAATATGGTCAGTGTTGCTTGCTTTGGGTATTCTCGCTTACGCGCTTATAGGTTCGCAGGCGATGGAAGGGTTAAACGCCGCTACGGTGTTCGATATTAAAATTCTCGGCATTACGTACGCGGGTATAATACTTTCCCTGATATTTTTGTGCGCGGTTCCGTTGGCGCTTTCCGTAGCCGCAATAGTCATGATAAACAAAGCCGAAAAGAAATATTTTTCGCGTTTGGAGGACGGTTCGTTCGACAACGGTCTTGCGCCGTTGGCTGAAAGAAACGAAAACCGCATAAAATACGTCGTGTACATGTACGACTCGTACCGCACCGCGTGCCGCGCGGCTTCGGGCAAGAGCGGCAGGACTGCCAGGCAGTACAAAAGGGAGCGCGCGCTTATAGCGGCGGCAGGTATAACGTCGGCGTTTGCGCTTGCGGCTGTCATATTCTTTGCGGTAATTTTTGCGCCGCACAATATTTATAAGCTTGACAGGATTGAAAACGTCTGCGTCGGCGACAGTATGGGCTACGTTTACCGCACTTTGGGCGAACCTTTCGATAAGGAAGAAAGGGGTGGCAACGGCGAAATATGGGCGTATTGCAGCGACTCGCTTGCGGGCGACATTACGCAAAAGACCAAACAGCTTGACGCGCTTAAAAGCCAGATGAACTGGAACAACGTTGAAAGTATAGAAAAATTGCAGGGAGAAATCGCCTTGTTGCAGGCGCGGTTGGAAAGCCGCAGATGCAGCTATATTTACGTAACGTTCCAAAGCGATTTGGTTGTGGATCTGGCGTTTGAAAAGAACAGGCGCTATTCCGACGGCGCCGAAAAAGAGGTAAGTAAAATTACTTACGCTTGCGAAAGCGTGCAAAACTCCGCCTACGGCGCGGGCGCGTATAAGACCTGCTATTACGCGTACGAGGAAAAGATAACCGTTTCCCGTCTTTCGATAAGTCAGGGCACGCTGTATCTCAACGTAAGGGAATACTTCACAGACGGCAGTCTTTTGAACAAAATAGTAAAATTCGAAGTTCAGCCGAAAATAGGTTTGCAGACGGTCGACTGGTCCGACGAATACGGCGAACATACGCTGTATCTTGCGGTAAGATAATTTAAAATACTTTTTACGCCTCCCCTCATAGCCGAGGGGAGGTTTTAATATACTAAAATATGGCGCATGAAAAATTTAAATCCAGGGGCGGGTTCATTCTCGCAAGCGTGGGCGCGGCTATCGGACTGGGGGATTCGTTACGGTTCCCCGGGCTGTGCGCGAAATACGGCGGCGGAACCTTTCTTTTCATTTACATAATAGCTTTGGTTTTGATAGGCATACCCGTGCTGAATGCGGAAATTGCCCTCGGCAGAAAGTTCCGCGGCGGCGCTCCCAAATGTATGGCAAGCTTAAACCGTAAAGCGGAGCCCTTCGGCTGGGCTTCCTGTTTCAACTCTCTTGTCGTCGCGTTTTTGTATGCGGCAATTCTCGGCTGGATAGCCGTCATGCTTATAAAAATAATTCCGCTATGCAAAGCCGCGCAAACGTCTACGCAGGCGCAGACAAGCGCGTATTTTTTTGAAAAAGTACTGGGCGGCGGTGCGGTTTCGCCGATAGTTTTGGGGTGTATAATAGCGGCGTGGGCGGTAATGTTTTTATGCCTGCGCGGCGGCGCGAAATCGCTTGCGGCAACCGCAAAGTTTACCGTTATAATACCTGTGGTGCTTCTATTGTTTCTGGCGGGCAGGGGGCTTATCTACAATAACAGCGGAGAGGCGTTGCGCGCGCTTTTCGTTCCCGATTTTTCCGCTTTCGGCAATGCCGAATTATGGCTGAACGCTTTGGGGCAGGTGTTTTTTTCTCTGTCGGTAATGGTGGGGATAATGCCTGCGTACGGCGCGTATTTGCCCGACGGAACTTTCATTTTCAAGGACGCGCTGATAATCGCCGCGGCTGATTTTTTCGTGTCGATACTTTCCTCTGTGGTACTGTTTACAACGCTTTACGGCTGCGGTCTGAAAGATTTGATTTCTCAATCCGGCATAGCTACGGCTTTCGCCGTATATCCCGTGGCTATAACTTTATGCTTCGGCGCGGAAAACGTCGCCCTAAACTGCATAGTGGGCATACTTTTTTACGCCTCTCTTGCAATGATGGCTTTACAGTCGTCCGTTTCCATGGTAGAGGCGGTTGTCGGACCGTTGGCGGATAAATTCAAAACCAACAAAAAAAAGCTTGCCGCCGTCGTCTGCGCGACGGGTGCTGCGGTCTGCACGGTTTTTGCAACACCGTTTGCGGCAATGGCGCTGGATTTGTGCGACCACTTTGCAAACTACTTTAATATTCTGCTTCTGGGAATAGCCGAAAGCATAGTTATTGGCCGCGCCGCCAAAAAAATTAATCTGGCGGGCGAAATTAACAGATATTCGGGTAAGCTTACAATGCCCGTAAAGCCGTTTGTCTTTTCGGTCAAATACCTTTGTCCCGTTGCGCTTGCCGTTTTGTTTGCCTGGGGTGTATATCATCTGATATTTGCAGAACGGGGGCTTTATGCCGGTTATCCGCTTTGGGCTCAGGCGGTTTTCGGTTGGGCGGTAAGTCTGACGGTTTTTGCATCGGGCTTCGTTATAGGCTTTTTATTTAAAAAACGGCAAAAATCACTTGCCGTCAAACTTAAAAATGCTACAATGTAACAGGCGGCGGTTTTTAAAATTACTTGGCTGCGTTCCGGCGGTGATGAGGGTGCGTGCAGGTCTGTTTACCT
>CAJTRW010000038.1 GCA_910578765.1 uncultured Christensenella sp. | reverse complement strand
TGTTAATCCCTTCTAGGGTCTGTGCAAACCACTAGTTTACTAGTGGTTTTGTTTTGTTTATTATGAGTTTTATTACGTTTCGGGGCATAATTGCGAATTAGTATTGATATAAAAGTCTGTTTTCTTTTTGAAAACAGACGCTTTTTTTGCTGTTATCACCAAAATAATACTAAAAAAGAAGCCGACGGTGAACCGTAAAAAACGGTATTTATTAAATGTGTTTGCAAATGGTAAAAATTTCTGAAAAAATTATTAAAAAAATGAAATTAATTACCAAAATTGCCTTGTGTTTTGAAAAAAATGATAATATAATATACATATAATTAAATACGCACAATCGCGGTGATATTTTCAATATCACCGGTAAAGGGAAGTACCTTCCCTTTAAAAACATCTAATTGCGTATAAAAAAACGGAGAAAGAGATGAAAAATAGTAAGTGGATTAAAACTCTTTTAAGTACGGTTGTATGCGCTTCTATGGCTACCGCTGTCATAACGTCGTCGGCATGCAAGGAGACGACCAAAAAACCCGGCGGCGACGGTAGCGCCCATACGCATAACTATACCTGGGTGGACGATGAAGACGGTAAAAATTGCCATCAGGAATGTAATGCCGACGGTGAGTGCGACGCAAAGGTAAAACCTTCGCAAGCGCATGTGGATTTAAAGAACAACGCTACTCAGGCAGACGGGGCGGACGGCAAGTGTGACAACTGCGGCGCAACCGTTCAGCAGGGCGATGAATATGACATAATAAAAACTTCCGTCGACTTTAAAGCGGCGGCAAACGAGCTTGCAGGCGCTGAAACTACGGCAAACCAAACCGTAGGGAGCGGAGGCTATACCTACGGCGGAAAATTTTACTTTTCCGAAGGCGGCAGGTTCGAGCCCGGTAAAAGCTGCATAAACACGCAAAAGAGAGATATAAGAATTACGCTTGGCGGCATTGAAAACAGTATAAAAATAGTAGGTCAGGGCGCTTCCGGTACGGCGGGCGACATAGTTTTGAAAGACGCAAGCGGTAAAGAATGGGGCAAGGCAACTTCTACCGGCAACGGTACGCCTATATCCATTGCCGTTGAAAATCTGCCCGCGGGCGTTTATACATTAGTTTCGGGTACGTCGGTAAGAATTTCCGAATTGAGCATATCCGAGAAGCTTGAAAAGTCCGAAGCCGCGGGAATTTCCGTAACGGCGAGCAAGGTAGACTTCCTTAAAGGCGAGGACTTCTCCGCAGCCGGTCTTACGGTAATTTTGAATTACGAAAACGGCAGAAAGGATACTTTGTCGGCGTCGGATTACACCGTAACGCAAAGTGTTGATAAAAATACGGCGGGCAAATATACCGTTACGGTAAAATACAAAGCGAACGAAAACTTTACCGATACTTACGACGTATACGTCTATACAATCGACAGTATAGAGATGCATACGATAGGCTATTTGAATAAAAAGCAGGTTACGCTTCAACAGGCAACCGTTACAGGCACAGCCGTAACTGCGGATTATCTTACCGTAAAAGGAAAGGGTACTGTCGAGGGACGTTCGTGTACGTTCAATCTTCCCGCTTCCGCCTTAGAGGTAACCCTTCCCGACGTTTCTTCGGAAGGTGAAAAGACAGTTAATTACAGCGTAAAAACTGACTATACAACGGACGGTAAGACGCTTAACGGTTCTTATAAAGTAGCTGTTAAGTCAAAGAAAACCGTTGCCGACAATAAGGTTGAAGTGACCGTCGGTGAAACGGGCGACTTTAAAACGCTTACCCAAGCCGTTCAGTACCTTAAAGCTTGCAATTACGAAAGCAAGGTAAATAAGGTGATAAAGCTTCAGGCAGGCACATATACCGAAAAGGTATGGCTTGACATCGACAATGTAACGCTTGTGGGCGGCGGCGAAAATATCGACGACACAATACTTACGTATTCGCTTGTCGAGGGCGACGCGGACGCTTTAAGCGGTTCCCTCTGGGGATTGGACTGCGCAACGCTTCACGTTACGGGCACAAATTTCAAGGCTTACAATCTTGCTATACGCAACGATTTCGACTATATTAACAATGCAAACAAATATTCCGGCAACCAAGCGGCGCAGGGACTGGCTTTAACGCTTGACACTGACGGAGCGGTTCTTTTCAAGTGCCACCTTTACGGTAATCAGGATACGCTGTATATGAAGAGCGGCAGGTCGTATTATTACCAGTCGCAAATTGACGGAAACGTTGACTTCATATTCGGCGGTGAAACATCGCTCGCTTATTTCGACGAGTGCAAAGTGGTTGCAATAAACAGAACCGCAGTTGCCGACGGCGAAAAGGGCAAGGAGCAAAACGGCTACGTTACGGCGGCAAAGCACGTTGACGCAAGCAAACCCGATTACGGTTACGTTTTCAACAATTGCGAATTTACCGACGACGGTAAGGTTAAGGACGGCGCAATGTCGCTCGGCAGACCTTGGGGCGCAAAGGCAACCGTCGCATATATAGGTTGCTCGTTCAGTGCGGCTTATTCCACGCTTGCAAGCGACGCGGAGGGTAAAGACCACCGTTGGAGTGAAATGAGCGGCGTCAGCCCTACAAATGCAGACTTCTGCGAGTACGGTTCTACCGGTGCGGGCGCAATTACTACGGCGGTTACGGGCGGAAAAGTACTTGACGCGGCTCAGGCGGCAAATTATACAAAGACGAACGTCTTCGGCACGGCAAACGGCAAGCAGTCTTATACGACGGTGTTCGATTGCGATACTGCGCTGTCCACGCTCAGAATTCTTGCGGGACTCGATGAAGGCGAAATTCCCGAAGATCCCACAGTCACCGTAAGCTTAAAGGACGAAACTCTTCCCAACGGCAACTGCCTTGCGGCTATTAACGAAAAGCATGCGGAAACGCTCAGCTGGGAGGGTACGGCGGTATTCGAAACAGCTAAACCCGAAAACGGCGTTAAAGTCGGGCTTGATACGGTAATAACCGTAAACGTCGTCGGCGAAGTTTCGCTTATTGCGGGCTATCAGTTGCCTGCGTCGGATTACGTAATAATTTATAGCGCGGGCAAGGCTACAATCAGATTCACGTCAATTACCGGTACTTACGGCGACTATATCGGAAGCATTGTTATAGATACTTCCAAAACGCCCGAAGATACGCAGACAGTGGATATAACGGTAGATTATAACGACGGAGCAACGCCGAACGCGACTTTGACCGCGGTTGTCGGCTCGCCTTTGGCAAAGCCGGCAGACCCCGTCCGCGACGGATATAAATTTGTCGGTTGGAAAGTTAACGGCGCCGATTACGATTTCACACAGAACGTAACAGAAGCGTTTACGCTTGTTGCGGAATGGGAAGTTGCCGGCGATATAGACCTCAGCGCAGGCGGCACGGTCAATCTGTATGAGTTCACCACAGGTACGGTACAGGGTAACACTGCAACTTACCGCGGCATAATAGTAGACGCAACGGAAAGCGGTGCAAAATTCGCACCCAGACCTGATAGAAAAGACGTTCAGGTCAATGCGGGCGTTAAGCTTAAGTTTAAGGTAAACGCAGGCACGACTAAGGAACAGGTCGGTATAAGCTTCACTGCGAATGCAGGCTCGATTTGGGAACCGACGTTTACTATCGAAATGGAAACGATAGGCGCGGACACCTACGCGGTTGTTACGCTTACATGCAACAGTTATCCTTCGACGATGACGGTAATTATAAACGCGTAAAGAAAAAAACACCAAAGATAAAAAACGGCAGCCTTCGGGTTGCCGTTTTGACGCTTTTAAGGTAGAATGGTTGTATGGTACTTGACGAAGAATGTAAAGACTGCCTTTATAACAGTCAGATGAAAAAGGTTGAAAAAGACCAAAACGACGAAAGCAAGCTTGCTCTTTTCAAAGCAGGGGTAAAGTCGCTTTGCGCCAATCCGCCCGCGGACTACTGCGCGCCCCTTTTAATGCGCGACATTAACAATCTGCACTGTAAAATTTTCGGACGCGGCATTGACTACTCGCGCGAAAAGCGGCTTTTCAATTGCGCGCTGTGCACGCTCGAGGACAGGCTATACGGCAAAATAATATCTTCGCGCGAGCCCTTGCGCGAGGCTTTGAAATATTCCATGGCGGCAAATTACATAGATTTTGCGCGTCTGTCGGATTTGAAGGAGGACGCCGTGCAGCGCGTCGTTTCCGCCGCGGAGGAAGTTTTTGTGGACGGCGAAGTTTACGCAAGCTTTAAAGAGAAGCTTGCGCGGGCGCGGAAGCTTTGCTTTCTGCACGACAATTGCGGAGAAATCGTGCTGGATAAAATTCTTATCCGTGTAATAAAAAAACTGTATAAACATATAAAAGTCGTTTCGATAGTGCGCGGCGGGGCAATAATAAACGACGTGACTGTTGAGGACGCGGCGCAGATAAAACTTTACGACTTTGCCGAAGTTGTCTCAAACGGGACGGACGTCCCCGGCACGTATTTAAAGGAAGCTTCGCCCGAAGTTATAAATTTACTTAAAAGCGACGTGGTTATTTCAAAGGGGCTCGGCAATCTGGAAACGCTGTACGGCTCCGGCTACGGTATTTTTTACGCGTTTACCTGTAAGTGCGCGCACATTGCAAAAAGGTTCGGCGCGCCGCTTTGGTCGTCGGTTTTTACCGAGGAAAAGTCGATTTAAAATCTGTCATATCTTTTTATTACAATTGTCATAATTTGGTTGCTATTTGCAATTTGTTGTGTTATACTTAGTTTATTATCGGATAAGGTTCAAGAAAAAAATGAAAAAAGCGGTAAAAATTATATCTCTCATAGTTGCGCCCGCCGTACTGGCATGCGGACTGTTTGCGGGCTGTAAAAGCTGTAAAGGCAAAAAGGTGAATATGGAAAATAAGTCTATTATGCAGGATATAGACGTTTTTCCCGCCGTCACCGCCGATTACGAGCAGTATTCCGTTCAGGCTTATAACGATTATAAAGCCGTAGCGGGCAGTTACAGGGACGCCGAAGGAGAAATAGATATTCTGCGCGACGAGGTTATCGCCGCGGCAATTCCCGCCGCCGCAAAGCTTTACGCTTATGCCTGCTATAACGAGAGGACGCTTGACAGATACGTATTTTTCAGTGACATGGAGGGAACCACCGACCTCGGCTCGAACGGTAAAGCCGTGGCAAGAAGGCAGGAGTATTATCTCCGCATAAACGAACAGCCCGAAGTTACCTGCGGTTACCGCTATCACTATACGTTGAGAAAGGTTGTAAGCTCCAGCGGAATAATAGACACCTTCAAAGGTCTTTTCGAAAGCGCCAGACTCAGATTTACCGACAAAACCGACCTTTTGTACCGCTTCGAGGGGAACGACATACAGTTCGGCGACTGGCACGACGTGCTTGAAACGCAGATGTTGAAATGCGAATGGCGCACGGGCGACGACTGGGGTAAACCCGACGTAGTTATGCGTAAAAGCGACTTTGTCGCACCCGAAAATATTTTGGCGGATATAAACGCGCAGGCGGGCAACAGCGACCCGACTATACGCGGCAATATAAATATTCTCGCGGATAATATAATTCAGTTTGCCAGCATAACCGAGGACGAAAACTGCATAAATATCATGATGACGATAAACACCGACGTTGCAAACAAGGACGAAGCTTCCGTCAAAATGCTTACCCACGCCAACGACACAAGCGGCAACTGCTACTGGAAAAAGGGCAACGTTGAGGAGGATTCCTTCGGTATAGCCGTGGACACGGGACTGAGAATTATTTTCCGCGTCTGGAAAAACGGACTTTTCCGCAGTAATACCATAATAGAAAGATGGCGCGGCAAAACGCACGGCTTCAACGGCACGGCGGACTCGCAGATAACTTATTATTACAGCTATTCCGCGGACGACTGCGACATGACCGACAACATTGCCATGCTCGAACAGGCAAAAAAGGTCAAAGGATAAAACAAAGTATAAAATAAGCGCGGCTTTACGGTGTATTTCATAAAGATAAAAGCAAGGATCTAAAACAGTCCTTGCTTTTCTTATTCGGTTTAGATTTATTCTTCTACCGCAGCTGCGGCGCTTTCGGCGATTTTCTTTTTGATTTGGTCGACCTTTTCGCTTACCGCTTTGCCGACGGACTGCTTCAGCTTCTGCGCAACGTCGGTCACGGCTTCCGTAAGCTTCTGCGCGTTTGTCTTTACTGGGTGCAGATTTTCGCGGATGTTTTCGATTTCCTGTTCCGTCCGCACCGCAATGGAGTCTATGTCGCAGGAGGCTTTTCTCGCAACTTCCGAATTGCCGGAGGCAAGATTTTTGACTGCGGTAGACAGCTCGTCATATCTCCAAAGAATTTCCCGTCCGGCAGAGTCGGAAACGGGCAAAGACGACTGTTTTACAAAGTTTTTATCGGCTTTGACAAGCTTGGCGCAAAATTTAAGCGCTTTTTTATTGTCCTTGTACAGTCTGACCGTGCCGATAAGCGCGGTTATTTTTTCGTTAAGATTCATAAGCGCGGCGTAACCCGCGGGTGATTGCTGTTCCATAACGTTTTCTCCTTATTATAACTGAATGAAATTATACACCGTCTGCGCTTTTTTGTCAACTGCGCTAAAAAAGCGGTACAAGCCGCGTTGACTTTTTTGCGGCGTTCTGATAAAATTCAATCGGGAGTTAAAATTTATGAAAGCTACTAATTGGGATTTAATGAAGCTTGCACAGGCGTTCGAAGGGGAGTTTTGCCTTTCGGACTTCACCGCGGAGGAGCTGGACGGACTTTTAAATCTGTTGGACGAAAACATGACGGTGGAAGAAATGCGTGAAAAGTACTTCGGATACTACGACGACGTAAAGGACAGGACGCTGGACAAACACAAATGGAGCGATTGAAAAAAACGCCCCGCATGCGGTGTGACGCATGCGGGGCGGGCGTATTTTAATCGGTTTTACATTACCACAATGTCCTGTTCCTCGAAAAGTTGCTTATACTCTTTGGGGAAATGGTCGTCGGTGATAAGTACGTCTATATCTTCCAGATGGGCGAAAGTAAAGGGATTTATCTTGCCTATTTTAGAGCTGTCAAGCATCATGTATACGTGACGCGCTTTTCTGAAAACGTTTTTCAAAAGCTCGCTTTCAATCTGGCTGTTACAGGAAAAGCCCTGTTCGGGCGTGAACGCCGTCGCGGAAACCACCGCTATTTCGAAGTTTGTTCTGTCAAAGTATTCGCGCGCGGCGGGGGACGCCGTGGAAAGGTTGTCGCGCATAAGCTGACCGCCGACTAAGGTTATATTGATATTTTTCTTCTGCGCAAGCTCCATGGCTACGGCAATGCCGTTGGTGAATACGTTGCATTTTATATCCGGCATTTCCTTTGTGAGGTACATCGCCGTCGTGCCGCCGTCCAAAAAGATGCTGGTGTTCTCGTCTATAAGTCCCGCCGCCTTTTGCGCTATTACGATTTTCGCGTCGGTGTTTATAGTCGTCTTTTTCGTATATTCTTCGGCGGAAACCTTTTGCACTTCCTTAACGGACATCGCGCCGCCGCGTATACGTATTATCCTGTTGTCTTCTTCCAGCTTCAAAAGGTCGCGCCTGAGCGTCATCTGCGATACGTCGGGGAAAACTTCTTCAAGCTGTTCCAGCGTTATTCTGCCGCGTTTGTCTATTACTTCGGCAAGCTCCTCTATTCTTTCCCTTTTCATATAACCCTCCTGTGTGAAATTTTAACAATTTTTATATTTTATACACTGATTATAACAAAAAGCGTTGCCGAAAGTCAACGGAAAAACAATCTTTTTCAGATAAGGCGTAAAAATAGTGTTAAAAATTTACACATTTTCCCTTTGCGCTTTTATACGGGTGCGCGTGGTGTCAAAAATGCTTGCATTTATATCGCGCACAACATATAATAATATATGTTTTTTAAAGCGTTGCGCGCGGACATAGCCGCCGCAAAGCGTTGCGACCCCGCCGCGCGTAACAAGTTTGAAATTTTTCTGACCTATTCGGGCGTTCGCGCGCTGTCTTATCACAGATTGGCAAACCTGCTTTACCGCATGCGGTTGAAGCTTCTCGCGCGGATATGCTCGCAATGGGCAAAGTTTTCTACGGGGATAGAAATTCACCCCGCGGCGAAAATTGCGGCGGGCGTGTTTATAGACCACGGTCACGGCGTCGTCATAGGCGAAACCGCGGAAGTGGGCGAGGGTACGGTAATTTATCAGGGCTGCACTCTCGGCGGTACGGGCAAGCAAACGGGCAAGCGTCATCCCACAATCGGCAGAAACTGCGTAATTTCCGCAGGGGCTAAGGTTTTGGGCAACATTACCGTCGGCGACTGCGCCAAGGTGGGCGCGGGAGCGGTGGTATTGCGCGACGTTCCCTCCGGCGCGACGGTCGTAGGCGTTCCCGCAAAGGTTGTCAGGGTAAACGGCGGCAAAACCGTGCCGGATCTGGCACAGGAAAAGTCGGACCCCTATCTTGCGGAGCTTCGGGCATTGAGGGAAAGGGTCGCCGCGTTGGAGCAAAGCCTGCAAAAATCGGATAATAAGGAGCGGAAATGAAAATTTACAATACGCTTACGCGCAGAAAGGAGCAATTCGTTCCCCTTGACGGGGGCAACGTTAAAATGTACGCCTGCGGAATTACCGTTTCCGGCGAGGCGCATATAGGTCACGGTTATCAGGCGTTAATCTACGATATAATGCGCAAGTTTTTGGAAAAACAGGGTTACAACGTTACCTACGCCCGAAACTATACCGACGTGGACGACAAAATAATCGCCAAAAGCAGGGAGGCGGGTATTCCCGCGGACAAGTACGCCGCCGATATGATTAAGCATATAGACGACGTTATGAGGAAATTCGACGTGGACGACCCCACGCTCTGGCTGAAAGCTACCGAAAATATAGGCAACATAATAAAATTCATAAAAACGCTGATTGAAAAAGGTCACGCCTACGCCGCGGATAACGGCGACGTGTATTTCGACGTTTCAAGCTTCAAACGCTACGGCTGCCTTTCGAACCGCTCGGTGGAGGACATGCTTGACGGCGTGCGCGTGGAAAACGGGGAACAAAAGAAAAATCCCGCGGATTTCGCGCTGTGGAAGTCCGCCAAACCCGACGAAATCAGCTGGAATTCCCCCTGGGGCAAGGGCAGACCGGGCTGGCATATAGAGTGCTCGGCAATGAACCGAACGGCGTTCGGCGACCGGATAGATATTCACGGCGGCGGCAGAGATCTTATTTTTCCCCATCACGAAAACGAGATTGCGCAGACGGAGGCTTTGACGGGCAAGCAGTTTGCAAAGTACTGGACGCACAACGGCCTTATAAAGGTCAACGGTCAGAAGATGTCCAAAAGTCTCGGCAACAGTCTGCTTCTGGAAGATTTACTTAAAAAGTATTCTGCGGAAGCAATAAAATTCGCGCTGCTTCAAACCAATTACAGGAACGACATTAACATAACCGACGGAATTTTCGACGAGGCGGAAAAACACCTCAAAGAATTTTACGCCGTTATTGCCTCGGTCGAAAAAACGTTCGGCAAGGGCACGGGGGGCAACGCGGAAATAGACGGGCGCTTCGACGAGGTTATGGGCGACGATTTCAACACCGCGCTCGCCCTGTCGGATTTGTTCGGTATATTCAAAAGCATAAGCAAAAAGCTTGCCGCGGGCGATAGGACCGCCGCGGACGACGTTAAGCAGGTCAGGCAAACATATTCCCTTCTGGGACTTTTCAAGTCGGACGCGGAAAGCTATCTTGAATCCGTTTCCGCAGCCGGCGCGGAAATACCCGAAGAAATAAAGATGCTTGCCGAAAGGCGCTGGCAGGCAAAAGCAAATAAAAACTGGGCGGAAGCCGACGCGCTCCGCAACGAAATAGACAAAGCGGGCTATCTTGTCAAGGACGGCAAGGACGGCTACGAAATAATCGTAAAAGGGTAAAAATATGAAAAAATTCACATCGGAATCACTCAGAACATTATATCTCAAATTTTTCGAGAGCAAGGGTCATAAGATAATTCCCTCGGCTTCGCTTATTCCCGAAAACGACCCGACGGTTCTTTTTACCACGGCGGGCATGCATCCGCTTGTGCCCTATCTTCTCGGCGAAAAGCACCCCGCGGGCAACAGGCTTTGCGACGTGCAAAAATGCGTGCGCACGGGCGATATAGACGAAGTGGGCGACAGCTCTCACTGTACGTTCTTCGAAATGCTGGGCAACTGGTCGCTGGGCGATTATTTCAAAAACGAAATGATTCCCTGGTCGTTCGAGTTTTTGACTTCGCCAGAATATCTCGGTATTCCCGTAGAGGATATAGCCGTAACCTGCTTTGCGGGCGACGACGACTGCCCCAAGGACGGGGAGAGTGCCGCTTTATGGGAAAAGTGCGGAATTCTTCCCCGAAACATTTACTTTTTGCCCAAGTCCGGTAACTGGTGGGGCCCCGCGGGCACGACGGGTCCCTGCGGTCCCGATACCGAAATGCATATAATCCGCAATCATAAGGAGGCGGACAAGCTCGGCGCGTACGACTTCGATAATGCGCCCGCAGGCACTTTTTTGGAGGTGTGGAACGACGTTTTCATGCAGTACAACAAGAATGCCGAAGGCAAGTACGAGCCTTTGAAGCAGAAAAACGTCGATACGGGCATGGGCTTGGAGCGCACGCTGTGCATTTTAAACGGCAAGGCGAGCGTTTACGAAACGGATATATTCGAAAACGCTATTGCCGAAATAGAGAGACTGACGGGGTGCAGGTACGGAGAGAGCGAGGAAGTCACAAAGGCATTCCGCGTCGTTTTGGACCACGTGCGCACGGCTACTTTCATGCTGGGCGATACTAAGGGTATAGTTCCCTCTAATACCGACCAGGGTTATATTTTAAGGCGTATAATCCGCCGTGCGGTACGCTTCGGCAGGAATATCGGTCTGCCGCAGGGCGCGCTTAACAACGTTTCGAAAACGATAATAGCCAAATACGCGGACGTTTATCCCGAGCTTGCCGTAAACTCCGCGCGCGTTTACGAGGAGCTGGAAAAGGAGGAAAACAAGTTTTCCAAAACCTTACAGCAGGGCTTGAGAGAGTTTGAAAAGGCAACCGCTTGCATCGCGGCGGGCGGCGTTATAGACGGCGTTACGGCGTTCCACCTGTACGACACCTACGGCTTCCCCGTGGAAATCACTTGCGAAATGGCGCGCGAAAAGGGGCTTAACGTCGACGTCGGCGGTTACGAAGCCGCTTATGCCGAGCATCAGGAAAAATCCCGCGCGGGCAGCGAGGCGAAGTTCGCCTGCGGACTTGCCGACCACAAGGAGGAAACCACGCGCCTGCATACCGCGACGCACCTTCTTCACGCCGCGCTTAAAAAAGTCTGCTCGCCCGACATACAGCAAAAGGGAAGCAACATAACCGAGGAAAGGCTGCGCTTCGACTTCAACTTCTCGCGCAAGCTGACGCCCGAGGAAGTGGCGGAGGTGGAAAACCTTGTCAACGCGCAGATAAAGGCGGACGTTCCCGTCGTCATGCGTGAAATGAGTTTGGAGCAGGCAAGGGAGGAAGGCTTTACCGGTCTTTTCGAAAGCAAGTACGGCGAAACGGTAAAAACCTATTCCATAGGCGGGTTTTCCAAGGAAATATGCGGCGGGCCGCACGCGTCGCGCACGGGCGAGCTGGGGACGTTTAAAATAGCAAAGCAGGAAAACGTTTCCGCCGGAGTTAAGAGAATTAAAGCCGTTTTAATACAAAATTGACTTTTTTTCGCGCAAAACCGCCTTAAAACGGGCGGTTTTGCGGTAAAATAAAAATAATTCAAAATTTATAAAAAACTTTAAAAACCAAACACAAAACGGCTTGACAGAAATTTTATAAAATAATAAAATAAGTTTACGTTTTGAAGATAAAAATTAAAGTACGTTTTGTTTTGAAATACGCAATAAGGAGCTTACAATGAAAACCTATATGGCAAAAGCCGAGACAGTTGAAAGAAAATGGTACGTTGTCGACGCTGCGGGTATTCCCCTCGGCAGGCTTGCATCCAAGGTGGCTGCCATACTTCGCGGCAAAAATAAACCTTCGTTTACGCCCAACGTAGACACGGGCGACTTTGTAATCGTAGTAAACTGCGATAAGGTTGCGCTTACCGGCAAAAAGCTTGACGACAAGTTTTACAGATATCACACCGGCTATATCGGCGGCTTGAAAGAAATATCCTATAAAAAAATGCTTGCGGAAAAGAGTGACCTTGCCGTTTACGAGGCTGTAAGGGGCATGCTTCCCAAAAACTCGCTCGGCAGGGATATGATTAAAAAGTTAAGGGTATACAAGGGTGCGGAACACAACCACGCGGCGCAGAAACCCGAACAGCTCAAATTATTTTAAGGTAAAAGGTAGAGGTTAATATGGCAAAGGCTAATTTAAAGAAAAAACTTCAATTCTGGGGAACAGGCAGAAGAAAGAAGGCTATCGCCCGCGTTCGTCTCATTCCCGCAGGTTCCGGAATAATAGAAATAAACGAAAGAGCGTTTGAGGATTATTTCCCCCAGGGCGTTCTGCAATACGTTGTCAAACAGCCGCTTGCCCTTTTAGGCGTTGAAAGCAAGTACGACGTGCTTGTAAACGTATACGGCGGAGGTTATACCGGACAGGCGAATGCAATCCGTCTCGGTATCGCCCGCGCGCTGTTGCAGGCGGAAGAAGGCTGCCGCCCCGCGCTTAAAAAAGAAGGCTTCTTAACCCGCGACCCGAGGGTCAAGGAAAGAAAGAAGTACGGCTTGAAAAAGGCGCGCCGCGCACCTCAGTTCTCAAAGAGATAATTTTTTACGTACAAAAAAAAGACGCATGCAAATGCGTCTTTTTGTTTGCTTTAAAATAAATGCGGTTGTGTCGTAAACCGTATTGTGCTACAATGTTTGCGGCGACGGTTTTTATAACTTATCAGGCTACACTTGGCTGCGTTCCGGCCTTGCTAAAGAT
>CAJTRW010000037.1:740-14979 GCA_910578765.1 uncultured Christensenella sp. | reverse complement strand
ATCGTATGCCGCGTTTATGGCGTCGGTTCTGTTTTTGCAGTAATCCTGAATTTCTTTAACGTCTAACTTATGGTTTCGGTAAAGCTCGTTTACGACGTCGTTCAGCTTTTCCATAGACTTGACCTTAAAGCATTTTGCCGCGGTTTTTATAGCTTCGTCGTCAAAACCGAGATTTTCAGTCCATTGCTTGTAATACTTTTTGTCGTCCAGGTCGGGTTTTCCGGAAATGTGCAACTTTTCGAACAGTACGCTTAAAGCGAGGGAAACCGAATCGTAGTCCGCCAGCTTTTCGTCGACCTTGCGCGCGGTAATCGCTCCTTCGGCGGCAAAGCTTTTTGCAACGGTTTTTATGTACCGCATATTTATATTGTCGCCTTTAAGTCCTACGCAATAATTCATTATCATTAAAAGCGCGTTCTGTTCGAAGCCGTAATCCTCCAAAAGACGGAAATACTCCCTGTATTCGTTTGTGGAAATCATTCTGCCCGTAATTACAGACTGCGCGCCCTTTGCAAAATCCGCATATTTTTCGGGATTAATCTTTTTCGGGGCACCGTAAACGTTGTCCGCGTCTAAAATTTTCACCGAAAAGGGACTGCGCGAAATTATTGACGCAAGCTCTAATTCTTCAAGGTATTCGAAATAACTTTCCGTTTGTTCGGACGTAAACGTCAATCTTGCGGCAATATCGTCAAGCGTAAGCGAGTTTAACCCGTTCTGATAAGCGTAGAGCGCAAAAAGATAAACTTTAACCGCATTAGGCTCCAACACGGGTAAGTATTTGGTGATAAATTTGTTTTCGACGCTAGTGAAAGATTTCTTCAAAAGCTCGTCGGAAACCGAAATTAAAGGCATTTTTTCAAACTCCGTTTTAACGCTTGATTTCTTTTGTGAAAAGGGCTATAATATTCAGGTAGTTATATTATATAAGTTCGGGCAAAAAAAATCAAATACATTTGTCGCGTTTGCTTTGTTTTTTGAAACGCAGTATGAAAATTTTACACACTTCCGACTGGCATATCGGTAAAAAACTTATGGGCAGGGAGCGCTATGACGAATATCGCGCCGTGTTGGGTGAAATAAGCGCAATCTGCGAAAGCGAGCAGGTTGAGCTGGTTCTTGTCGCGGGCGACGTTTTCGATACGTATACGCCGTCTGCGGAAGCCGAAAGCATATTTTTCGACGGTGTGAAGGACATTGCAAAACATTCTGCGGTTTTGGTAATAAGCGGAAATCACGACGATTACGTAAGGCTTACCGCGGCTTCGGCATTTACCGAGGAATTGAACGTATATATCATAGGCAATAATTCTCATTCCGTTTCGTGCGGAAAAGATTTTCCGGTCCGTCCCGTAGTTTCCGATAACGGATACATTATTTTCGGTAACGGAAAGGGTGAAAAGGTTTATATAAATATTTTGCCGTATCCGAACGAAGCGCGCTTCAAAGAGGGCAAAAGCGACGAAACTTTTTCCGTAAAAGCTTTGCGCTGGATTTCTTACGGGGAAAGGGGCAAGACCGAAAAATTACCTTCGTTGTTTTTATCCCATATCTTCGTTGCCGGCGGGTCGGTAAGCGACAGCGAGAGGGAAATAGATTTGGGCGGCGCGCGCGCCGTAGCGTTAGACGCTTTGCCTACTTGCGATTACTGCGCGTTGGGACATTTGCACAAAAGACAGAAAATAGGCGAAAACGCTTATTACAGCGGCGCCATAATGCAGTTTTCGTTTGACGAAGCGGGAGCGGAAAAATCCGTCAACGTTTTCGATTTAAATGCCGACGGCGTTTCGGACTTTCATACGGTAACGCTTAATTCCGGAAGAAAACTTATCAGGTTGCAGGCTAACGGCGCACAGGAAGGCATATCTCTGTTAAACGGTTACGGCGGTTATTATGTAGAGCTTACTCTTAATTTATCGGAACCGCTTACGCCTGTTGAAAGCGCGCAGCTTCATTCATGCGAAAATCTTGTTTCATTGAAGGCGGACGTTCGCAGGGCAGAAGCTGCTTTTGCTGGAGTTTCAAATAAAAATAAAAGTTCTTCGCAATTGTTTACTGAGTACTACAAATTCAGATACGACTGTAATCCGCCGGAAGATTTACTGGCTTTGTTTCTGTCGCTTACGGAGGAAGAATGAGACCTCTGAAATTGTGCTTTAAAGGTATAAACAGTTTTTCCGATTATACGGTTATCGACTTTGAAAAACTTATAAAGCGCGGTATTTTCGGTATTTTCGGCGACACGGGAAGCGGAAAGAGCACCATACTCGACTGTATAAATTTTGCGCTTTACGGCAGGGTTGAAAGAAGCAGGGAAAAGCTTGACATTATAAATTACCGTAGCGAGGCCGCCGAAGTCAAGTTCGATTTTGACGTTTTATCCGAAGGAAAGCGCAAAGTTTACTCTATCGAACGCACAATAAAAAGGAAAAGCGGCGTCCACAAAGCTTCGCTGTTTGAAGACGGCGTATGTATAGCCGACAACGCTTCAACCGTTACTAAAAAGATAACCGATATAATCGGTGTCGACGCGGAGGACTTCAGGAAGTGCATAGCGTTACCGCAGGGCGAGTTTTCCCAGTTTGTCAAATCTCAGCCGTCGGAAAGAATTTCGCTTATAGAGCGACTGTTTTCGCTGTCGAAATACGGCGACAGACTTAAAGAAAAGCTTAAAACCTGCGGCGACGAAGCCGCTATCGCATACAGAACAACTGACGCCAAATTGCAGACATATTCGGACGTTTCAAACGAAATTTTAGAGTCGTTTAGCAATGAAATATCAAAAACCGAAAAAGAGATTGAGTGCCTTAGTAAAAGCATGGAGAAATCGGAAAAGAGTTTTTCGGCTTTGAGAAGTTTGAACGAAAGCAGAAAAGAGCGTGACGCGATTCTCGTAAAGCTGTCGGAAGCGGAATGCGTAAAGCAGCGTATGGAGGATTTGCGTACGCGGTTGAATTGTTTGCCCGTCTGTAAAACGGTTGTAGAAATAAGCGACGAAATAAAAGCAAAATTGCAGGAGCGTTTGCAGGCGGAAAAATCTTTGACGGAGTTAACCGAAAAAATAAAACTTTCGGAACAAAGACTCGAACAGTACAATAACAAATTAAAATCTGACAATTACGATGAAAAAATTGCCGTTTGTATAGAACTTGCGGCAAAATACAAGGCTTGCGAGGATAAGCCGTATAAACTGGAACGTCTTGAAAAGCAGCTTGAAGCAAAGCGCATGGAATTCCGCAAAAAGGACGAGGAACTGCGCGTTCTCTCCGCTTTAACGGAAGATAGAAAAAAGGAAGCTACTGCGATTGAAAAGGAGCTTTCCCTGTGCGGCGGCGAAGATTTGGAAAAGCTTATTAATATAGATTTCAAAGGAGCTGTTTTAAAAGAGGAATATGTAAACTCTCTCGATTATTTCGTCGGGTTGAACGGCAATGTAAAACTTTTCGGCAACGATAATCCTTTATACGATTATGTAACCGAAGAGTTAAAAAACAGGATAGATTTCTATAAAGACAGAATTTATCAGGTAAAAGATTTTAATTTAAAAGAAGCCGAATCCGCTCTTAAAAATTTTCAGGCTTCGGACAGTCGGCGTAAGAAGCTTACGGAAGAATTTAACGCTGTAGTTGCGCGTTTAAAGGACGCGGAAGCTGCGGTAAAACAGTGCGAAAGGGAAAAGGAACTTTTAAAATCCGAAGGCGAAAACCTTAAATCTTCTTACGACGAAATAAAGAACGAAATATGCAAGATATTCGGTGCGGATATTAAAGATTTTTCGTCGGCTGTGAACGAGAATAACGCCGCGCGAGAGGGGTTTGAAAAAGCTAAACGAAAGCTAAACGACGAGATTAACGCCTGTCAAAAAGATTTGTCGGAGTTGCGTTCGCTTTTGTCCGCGGCGGAGGCAAAGTTAAAAGCGGCGGATAGCGAAACTGAAAATTTGGAGCGCAAGCTTAAAGACCTTATCATAAAATCCGGTTTAAAGGACGCGGAAAGCTGTAAAAAGCTTGCGGAAGAATTTTCGGCTTATCCCGACGCGGAAAGCGCCTTGCGGAAATTCGACGCCGAGTTTATTTCGCTTAATTCGCGCTTGGCGCAGTTGAATGCTATCCCCGGTATTGCGGAGTTCTCGAAAGACGAGTTTTTACGGGTTGAAAAAGAGAAGGATATTTTATCGGAAAATCTTTCAGCATTAAAGGAAAAGCTTGCGGTATTAAAAAATAATTACAATACCGCGCAGACGAGATTGGCTGAAAAGCAGGAACTTTTAAAGCAGTTTGCGGTTGAGGAAAAACGTAATAACCTTATCGGGCAGTTGAAAGATTTGACAAAAGGCAATAAATTTATGGAATTTATCGCCAACGAATATTTGTACGATATATCTTCTCTGGCTTCCACGACACTTTTAAATCTTACGGACGGCAGATATTTTCTTACCTATACGGACACTTTTTATGCCGGCGACAATTTCGACTGCGGCAACCTCAGGGGCGTGAACACGCTTTCCGGAGGGGAGACCTTTCTTGTTTCGCTTTCGCTGGCGCTGGCGTTGTCGCAAACTATTTGCGCTTCGCTGAAATCGATAGAATTTTTCTTTCTGGACGAAGGCTTCGGCACTTTGGACGGCTCTTTGGTCGACACGGTAATGAACGCTTTGGAAAAACTTAAAAGCTCGCATTTTACGATAGGCGTCATAAGCCACGTTGAGGAGCTTAAACACAGAATCGACAGCAAAATAACAGTAAATAAAGCAACCGAAAGTCACGGTTCTACCGTGCAAATGAGTTGCTGAGGAGACAATATGCCTCGCATTTTAACACCTACTCAAATTTGGAGCGAGTTTGACGACTCGTTGGACCTGACGGCGGTTACGCTTAATAAGCGCGTTGAAAACGGCGTCATTTTCGAGGACGTAAGCTTTTTAGGCAGAGAAACGGGAGACGGCAGGGTGAGAATTTTCGGCGTGTTTGCAAGCGACGAGAAACAGCCTGCGGACGAAACCGTTCTCATTTTTCCCGACAGTACCGATACGGTCGACTATGAGCTTTTGAAACTTTTCGTCGAAAAGGGCTACTCTGCATTTATGGTCGACTACCGCGGCGACTGGGAAAATACTGAGTATTTTACGCTGTATCCGGGAATTATAGATTACGCTAATACTCTCAGATGCGGAAGGAATAAAGATTTTGTCGACGATACAGCCGAAAAGACAAGTTGGTATGAGTGGGTCGGCGTGGGTATCTATGCCCGCAGATATATTATCGAGCGTACGGGAAGCGAACATATCGCGGTGTTGGGATTGAGAGACGGCGGTGAAATTGCTTGGAAACTGGGCGTTGCAAGACAGTTTTCCTGCATAATTCCCGTCTGTGCGGTAGGTTGGAAAGCTTATTCCGGAATAAGCAAATTCATACCCAACGAACAAGCGCTTGACGATGAAAGATACAGATTTATTGCCGGCGTGGATTCGCAGGCCTATGCGCCGTACGTTAAATGTCCTGTGATGATAATGTGTTCTACTAACGATTCGCGCTTCGATTACGACAGGGCTTATGATACGTTTTCAAGAATAAACAACGATTTTGCCGCCGACAGCATAATAACATATTCCGTAAGGTGCAGCTCCTCAATCGGCGTAAAAAGTTGCGCGGATATGTTTATGTTTTTGGATAAATTTCTGAAAAAGAGACTTGTTTTCATACCCGCTCCCGCGGAAGTAAACGTTGCCGTAGACGAAGACTCCAATCTGGTTGCGGTGGCGGAATACGATAACCGCGGCATAGTTGAGGAAGCGGGCGTTTTTATGGCCGAGGACTGCATCGACTCATCCTTGCGGGAGTGGACGGTTTGCGACCTCAAGAGAAAAATTTCGGAACATAAATATGAATTTTTCTTGAACGTCTATGAAAAAACAACCACTTTGTTTGTGCTTGCCTATATTAAATATACAAACGGATTTACAATTTGGTCTAAAATCGCAGTCAAGAAAGTCGGCGGTTCGTTCAGAAATTCGTGCGGTAAATGCCGCATCATTTATACAAGCAAGAACGGCATCGACGGGTTTACGATAGCCGACCCCGGGGCTCAGGCAGTGGGTGGCATGTTCTTTACTGACAGTATAATGGTTCCGCAGATTGTCAAAAAGGAAAAAGAGATAAACGGTATTTATTCGGTTTGCGGACTTACCACTTACAGAATAAACAACCCGCGTTTCGCGCCAGACAAAAGCAGTGTGCTTAAACTGGATATATTCTGCGATAACACGTCTGAAATCACGCTTACATTGGAAGACGTTTCGGACGGAAAAATTTATAAATTAAGTCAAAGTGTTTTGGGCGGCGTTTGGCAAAGCCTTATATTGGACAGCGGGCTTTTCAAATCTTCAAACGGCGAATCTCCGTCGGATTTTACAGGGAATATGCGACTTTGTATTAACGGAGAAGGAGAATATGCCGTAAACAATGTAATGTGGCTTTAAAATGGGAGAATTAAAGACAACAAACAATAAAATAAAAGTAGATTTGATGCGCAGTAAACCGGAACTGAGCATTTACTTCAGAATTTTCGTTTTGGTTTCCGTACTGATAATATGCTTCGGATTGTATTTCAATATTTTCTATTCGGGAGTTTATATCATAGGCGATTCGATGCTGCCTACCTTGCACGGCGCATCAGGACCCGAACATAAGGACGACGACTATGACGAAGCGGGTGACTATATTTACGTAAATAAGTATGAAAAACCAACATACGGCGACATAGTTGTTGTTACGCGCCGTGACGAGAAAGAAGTAAACGGCGAAACGGTTGTCGAAAAAACAACAATAGTCAAGCGCGTTATTGCAATGGGCGGAGATTATGTTAGAATTTCGGACGGAGTCGTCAGTATTAAATACAAAGGAAAGACGGACTTTGTTCCGCTAAGCGAAAATTATATATCGGAAGATAGAAACACGATAAAAAACAAGTTTCCGGTTATAGACGGCGTGTATGATGAAAACGGTTACTGCGTGGAAGACAATTGTTTGTTTTTGCTTGGAGACAATAGGGACAACAGCCTTGACAGCCGGGAAAACGGCGGTAGAAGCTTTTCTGTCGGCGATGTGTTCGGCGTGGCGACAAGCTGGTCGTTAAACAATAAAAAATTTTTTAAGTTTATGCACTATACATTCGGTTTCGGTTACAGTTTCGGATAATAAGTTTTAAGGAGTTAATTATGCGTGCGGTTTTAACCGTTGTGGGAAAGGACAAAACAGGTATAATTGCCAAGATCAGCGCGTTTTTGTCCGAAAGAAATATCAATATCCTCGATATAAGTCAAACTATATTGCAGGAATATTTTGCTATGATTATGATAGTGGACTTATCGCAAAGCAAGGCGGAGCTTGCTTTGCTTGCGGACGAGTGCGGACGGCTCGGTGAAAAGATAGGTATGTCGATTCATATTCAGCACGAAGAAATTTTCAACGCAATGCACAGCATTTAAGGTAATAAAATGTTTAATTACGGCGACGTTTTGGAAACTATCAATATGATCGAGAAAGAGCATCTCGACATAAGAACGGTAACAATGGGTATTTCTCTGTTGCCGTGCATAAGCGGTTCTGCGGAGCAGACTGCGGTAAAGGTATACGATACGGTTTGTAAAAAAGCCGAAAATATTGTTAGAGTCACGTCGGATTTGTCACGCGAGTACGGTATACCCATAGTAAATAAAAGAGTTTCCGTTACGCCCGCCGCAGTAATTTGCGCGCCTTTTGCGGATCAATCCGCGCTTATAGGTAAAGCATTGGATAATGCGGCAAAAACCGTCGGGATAGACTTTCTCGGCGGTTACAGCGCGCTTGTACATAAAGGAATGGCGGATTACGAACGTGAATTCATATCGGGTATTCCCGAAGTGCTTTCACAGACTGAAAGGCTTTGTTCATCGGTAAACATCGGATCTTCCAAGTCCGGTATAAATATGGACGCCGTTAAGCTTATGGGCGAAGTCATAAAGCAGACGGCATTTAAATCGAAAGAGCGCGACGGGTACGCCTGTGCAAAGCTTGTTGTATTTTGCAACGCCGTTGAGGACAATCCGTTTATGGCGGGCGCTTTCCACGGCATAGGGGAGAGCGGAACCGTTATAAACGTCGGCGTTTCCGGCCCCGGGGTGGTTTTGCATGCTATAAAAGGTATCCCCAATGCGGATTTGACCGAGCTTGCCGAAACGGTGAAGCGTACCGCGTTTAAAATTACACGTGCAGGTCAGCTTATTGCGAAAGAAGCGGCACGGCGGTTGAACGCAGAATTCGGCATAGTCGATTTGTCGCTTGCGCCGACGCCGGCAAGGGGGGATTCCGTCGCTCAGATTTTGGAGGAAATGGGTTTGGAGCAGGTGGGTACGCACGGCTCTACGGCTTGTTTGGCTATGCTGAACGATGCGGTAAAAAAGGGCGGAGTCATGGCAAGCTCTCGCGTGGGAGGGCTTTCCGGAGCGTTTATCCCCGTTTCCGAAGATATCGGTATGATCGAAGCGGCTGAAAAGGGGAACCTTTGCATTGATAAGCTTGAAGCAATGACGGCGGTATGCTCTGTCGGTTTGGATATGATAGCGGTGCCCGGGGACACGCCCGCTTCTACGTTAAGCGCCATAATAGCCGACGAAGCGGCTATAGGTATGATTAATAATAAGACCACGGCGGTTCGTATCGTTCCGGTGCCGGACAAGACCGTCGGCGACAGCGTGAATTTCGGCGGATTGCTGGGACGCGCGCCCTTAATGGCGGTACATACGCGTTCGGCGGATAAATTTATATCGAGGGGCGGACTTATTCCCGCGCCCATCCATTCTAATAAAAACTGAGAGGTTGTAAATTGAAAAGAGATCAGGTAAAAGAAAGATACAAATGGAAAATAGAAGATATTTTTACTACAGACGGCGATTGGGAAAAATGTTTTGCCGAAACCGAAAAATCGCTTAAATTTTCCGAATATGCGGGTAAACTCGGCAACAGCGATACGCTGTTGGATTTTTTCAATCGTCACGACGCTTTCAATATACATTTCGAAAGGCTTGCCGTATACGCCCATATGAAAAAAGACGAAGATGCGTCCGTCTCCAAATACGGTGCGTATTATGCAAAGATTAACGCACTGTATTCAAAATATGCTACCGAGCTTGCCTTCTTTGAGCCGGAAATGGCGGGCATGGACGAAAAGTATTTGTTGTCTCTTATTTCCGATAAGCGTTTTGCTGATTACGATTACGAGCTTAAAAGAATTATCAGAAGAAAACCTCACGTTGTTTCCGAGCGGGAGGAAAGGCTTGTCGGTTTATGCGGTGAAACCCTTTCGACTTTTTCGGAAACTTTCGGCATGATAGACAACGTCGAACTTCCTTTGCCCGAAATTGAGTGGGAAGGCGAGAAAATCAAATTGAGCCACGGAACTTACGGCATTATACTTCATTCTGACGACAGAAATAAAAGAAAAGAGGCGTATGAAAAGTACTATGCGTCATATATTTCGCTTATAAATACGATTACGTCCGTATATTACGGCAATGTCAAGAAAGATGTATTTTTAAGCAAGGTCTATAAGTTCGGCTCTTGTCTCGAACGGGCGTTGTTTGATGAAGACGTTGATAAAGCCGTTTACGACATGCTTTTGAAAACGGTAGATAAAAATCTCGGTTCTATGCACCGCTACATTTCGATGCGTAAAAAAATTCTTGCTTACGATAAAATGTATTTTTACGATATCTATGCTCCGCTTGTTTCGGGCGTGGATTTAAAGCTTTCCTATGACGATGCTTACGATTATGTAATTAAAGGTCTTGCGCCGCTCGGTGAAGAATATCAGAAGTTGCTTAAAAAAGGCTATGACGAGCGTTGGATTGACGTGGAGGAAACGGAGGGTAAACGTAGCGGGGCGTACAGCACAAGTTGTCCCGGCGCCCACCCGTATGTACTTTTGAATTACAAACCGACTACGCATGACGTGTTTACTATCGCGCACGAGATGGGGCATTCGTTGCACAGCTATTTTTCCGAAAAGTATCAGCCGTATGCAAAAACTTCTTATACGATATTCGTTGCGGAAGTTGCAAGCACTGTCAACGAGGTGTTGCTTCTTAAATTTATGCTGGCGGATTCTAAGGACGACAATTTCAAGAAATATCTGCTGAATTATTATCTTGATACTATTCGTGCAACCTTACACAGACAGACTATGTTTGCGGAATTCGAATACGGCGCACACGATATGGCAGAAAAGGGAGAGCCTTTGACAAAGGATAACCTTTGTAAGCTTTATGCGGATATAGGCAGGAAGTATTACGGAAACGATATAGAGCATGATTACAATATTTCGTGCGAGTGGGCAAGGATACCGCATTTTTATAATTCGTTTTACGTGTACAAATACGCAACTGGTATTATAGCGGCTATAAATATTGCAAACCGTATACTGACCGGAAAAGAAAACGCGGTTAAAGATTACTTCGATTTTCTTTCGGGTGGTTGTTCGACAGATCCGGTATCGCTGTTAAAGCTTGCGGGCGTCGACCTTATGTCGCAGCAGCCTTACGACTTCGCAATGAAAGAATTTGACGAAACTCTTGCGGAATTTGAAAAATTAATGGGAATATAAAGTACTATGTCAGATAAAAACAATATAATGCCAAATAATCTTGATGCAGAACAGGCGCTTTTGGGCTGTATGCTGATAGACAACGAAATACTTGCAGAGGTGTTGGACGGTCTGGATAAAAACGATTTTTATCACGAGTCCCACCAAAACATTCTTGCCGCAATGAAATTGGTTTTCGCGGAGCGGAAGCCGGTCGATATAGTTACCTTATGCGACAAACTGGAAAGTGAAAAAAACCTTGACAAAGCAGGCGGTGTAACGTATGTTTCCGAGCTTGCGCAGATAACGCCGTCCGCGGCGAATTTCAGATTTTATCTGGATATAGTCAAGCGCGACAGTATTAACAGAAGCCTTATCCGCGCCGCCAGAGATATTGCCGAATATTCAAAGTCAAGTGACGACAGTCTCGCCAGTATACAATTTGCCGAGGAAAAAATTTACAGTATATCCGCAACGCAGGATACTTCGGCAATGAAAGATATCCGCGAGGGCAGCGGTATAGACGCGGTTCTCGATAAGTTTGAAAAACTTGCAAAGGATAAAGACGCTTTTAAGGGTGTTACTACTGGTTTCACACGCTTGGACAGGCTTACCAACGGTTTGCAGAAATCAGACCTGATAGTTATTGCCGCCCGCCCCGGTATGGGAAAAACGTCGATTGCGATGAATATAATAGAAAATGCCGCTTTGGGTAGCGGCGCGGTATGCGCGGTATTCTCTTTGGAAATGCCCGAAGTGCAAATTATCCAAAGGCTTATGTGCAGTGCGGCAAACGTCAGTATGTCCGACGCGTTGTCGGGTAAGCTTACCGCCAACGACTGGAAAAAGCTTGTCAAGGCAAGTGAAAAGCTCAGAAAAAGCAGAATAAACATAGACGATTCTTCAAGGGTTACACCGGCGGAAATTTTATCTAAGTGCCGCAGAATCAAGGCGAAAAACAACGGTCAGCTCGACCTCGTCATGATAGACTATATACAGTTAATGTCAAGCGGTAAAACCCAAAACGGCGACCAGAACAGAACGCAGGAGGTCGCGTCGATAACGCGTGATTTGAAAATTATGGCAAAAGAGCTGGACGTGCCTGTTATTGCGTTGTCGCAGTTAAGGCGTATTCAGTCCGGCGAACCTCAGCTTTCGGATTTGCGCGAGTCGGGCGCTATCGAGCAGGACGCCGATATCGTTATGTTTATAAACCGTCCCGACGTAAACGCAACCGACGAGGATATCGAAAAGAAACACATAATAAAAGGTATGGCGGATTTGATAGTTGCCAAACACAGGAACGGCGGACTTGACAGGATAAAGCTACGCTTCAAAGGCGAGCTTACCAAATTTGTCAATCCCGAGCGTGACGAGGGTATGGAGCCGCCCCCCGAAAACGATTTGCCTATGCCTGAAAATTTGAGCGGTATGGTTGCGGAAGACATTCCTCCCGACGAGGAGATGCCGTTTTAACCGTAAATAAAATGATTACAAGAATTTTGGATATTGACGATAATTCACTGTCGTTAAGCGGGAAAATAATTTCGGGCGGCGGAGCGGTTGCGTTTCCGACCGAGACGGTGTACGGACTCGGCGCAAACGCGTTCGATAACTCTGCGGTGGAAAATATTTTCAAAATCAAGGGCCGTCCTAATGACAATCCTCTTATAGTACACGTTCACTCAGGTTACGACATAAACAGGCTTGTTTCTTATGTTCCGCAATATGCAAACCGTCTTGCCGCCGAGTTTCTGCCCGGACCGTTGACGATGGTTTATAAAAGCCGCGGAAACGTAAGCGCTGCGGTTTCTTGCGGACTGGATACTTTGGCTATCCGCGTTCCGTCGCATGAAGGCGCGCAAAAATTTTTGCGGTTTCTGGATTTACCTGTTGCCGCGCCTTCGGCAAATATATCCAAGCATGTAAGTCCTGTAACCGCAGAGCATGTTTTTAATGATTTGAACGGTAAAATAGAGGTTATCCTTAACGGCGGTAAGTGTACGGGCGGAATAGAAAGCACAGTTTTGGACTGCACGGGCGAATACCCCGTAATACTCAGAAGCGGACTTATAACCCGTGAAATGATTGAAAAATCGGTCGGTAAATGCGGTGAATACGTCCTGAAAGAAGGTGAAAAAGTCCGTTCGCCCGGCATGAAATATAAGCATTATGCGCCAACCTGCAAAACTGTCATGTATGATAAAAACAATTTGACGGCTGCCGTTTCGTGCTATAAAAGCAATGTTGAGCAAGGCGTCAAAGCGTATATTCTCTGTGACGGGTCTACGGCGGAGCTACTTCCCGCAGAGGTGAAAAATATTCTTAACCTGGGGGAATCGGAGCGTGAAATGGCTTTCAATCTGTATGATAAACTTCGTGAAGGAGAAAGCAAAGCGGATTTGATAATCGCCGTTACGCCTTCAAAAAACGACGGAATAATGAAAGGGGTGTTAAACAGGCTTACAAAGGCTTGCAACAGCTTATGAAGAGAAAAAAAATACTGTTTATATGCACGGGTAATACCTGCCGTAGTCCTATGGCGGAAGCCTTGCTGAGAAGTAAAATCAAAAAGAATAAAATAAAATGGTGGGACGTGGCTTCGTGCGGAATCAGTGCGGAGAACGGCGATAGTATCAGCGAAAACAGTAGACTTGTGCTTAAAGAGTCGGGTATTGAAAACGAAAAATTCAAATCGCGCCGCGTCACTGCTAAAATGGTTTCCGCCGCCACATTGGTTGTATGTATGACCGACGCGCAAAAGCTTTCCGTTGAAAATAAGGGTAACGTTGTGAGCGTGCGCGATATTTGCGGTTCCGACGTCCCCGACCCTTACGGTTGCGGCATTGACGTATACAGAAATACGCGTGACGTCCTTTCCGAAGTTTGCGATATAATAATAAAAAAATTTATAACACAGTATAAAGGATAAAAGGAGATTTTTATGAAAATAGCTTTGGCGTGCGACCACGGCGGTCTGAATTTGAAAAGAGAGATTATGGAATACCTCAAACAAAACGGTCATGTTTATGTGGATTACGGTACGGACAGCTTCGACAGTTGCGATTATCCCGATTTCGCGCTTCCTGCAGCCGAGGCTGTTGCGTGCGGCGAGTGCGAAAAAGGCATAATAGTCTGTTCCACGGGTATCGGCGTTTCTATAGTTGCCAATAAGGTCCGCGGCGTAAGGTGCGCGCATTGCCACGATACGTATTGCGCGGAGTTTACACGCCGCCATAACGACGCGAATGTTCTTGCTCTGGGAGAAAAGGTAGTTGGCACGGGATACGCGCTTAAAATAGTTGAAACGTTTTTAACCACCGGTTTTGAAGGCGGAAGGCATCAACGCAGGGTGGATAAAATTGCCGAGATTGAAAAAAAATACTGTAAATAAAAAAGAATTCTCTGCCCATAATATTATTACGGAGGTAATAATATGAGATTGAATTGCGGAGATACTTGCCCTAAGTCCGGTTCCTATAAGGTAATCGACGTTAAAGGTAACGTAATAAATTCCATTTGGGTAGGCGAGGGAGAAACTATGCCCCCTACACAGTACTCGGATTGCCATTATGAATCAGAGTCCTAATTAAGGAATTACTTTCGATAAAAGCGCCCCCGT
>CAJTRW010000037.1:0-723 GCA_910578765.1 uncultured Christensenella sp. | reverse complement strand
GGGGGCGTCGATTGTACATATGATTTAAGGAGGCTGAATTTATGAAGGGGTGTCCGTACAGTGAATGGAATTGGGAAAAGGATTGCGAGGTTTGCCGTCTGACGGGAAAGCCAACGGAAGGTGCTATTATGTGCGATTTCGGTTTTGACGAAGAATGTGACGAATATAAAAATAAAAAATCCCGAAAAAAGGTTTTATAAAATAGCGTATGCCGACATTGGAAATTATATATCAGTGGTAAAAAAATTTTAATTTGCATATCTTAGATTGTAAAGTAAACAAATCGCTTCATAATAATAAGCGCTTTGCGGCAACTTTATGCAGTATAACTATTTAAAACAGAAAGGAGAATTTATTTTATGGATAAGAATACGCCCAACACTTCAACACCCACTTCAGCGGAAGAACTTTGCGGTTCAAGCAATATTCTCGATACAGTGCATTTAAAAAATCTTGTAGAAGATCTGTCAAAATTGTACGGTACCTCTGTAAATACAAAGGTTGCCAAAGATTCTAAAGTTGCAGCAGAAAAAAGACTTATCGAAGCGATACGGGCAAATCTTGACCGATATAACGGATAAGTAAAACTACATGATAAAGTGTGCAATAAAAAATGCACTATCGGATAATACATTAAAAGGCTTACGATACAATCGTAAGCCTAAATTTTGTTAAAAGTTAACCTCCCGCTAAGCGGGAGGTAAAAAAGAAGCGGAAGCGTTG
>CAJTRW010000036.1 GCA_910578765.1 uncultured Christensenella sp. | reverse complement strand
TTTTTATACTTTTAAAAAAAAATAGAAATTGCATCACAATTTAAAGTATTATTCTATTTTAACGGTATTGCAAAATTATTTTGTTTATGTTAAAATAACTGTATATATTGGGTTTTAAACGGGAGCGGACTTATGGGCAAAGCACTATTTTCAAAACTTAAGGAGTCTTTAATTTCCGTTTTGCCTGTAACGGTGATAGTACTTATAATTTCGTTTACCCCGTTAGTCAATCTTACTAAGACGGAGACGGTTGCTTTCGTAGTGTCGGCAGTGCTTTTGATTTTCGGCATTGGCCTTTTTAATCTCGGCGCAGACCTTGCAATGACGCCAATGGGCGGGCACGTCGGCTCTGGACTTACAAAGTCTAAAAAGGTTATCTTATTGATTGCCGTATGCTTTTTCATGGGATTGCTTATCACTATTGCGGAACCGGATTTGACGTTACTTGCAAATCAGGTCAAGGATATACTTCCCGGAACGGGAGATTTACGTAAATGGCTGCTGATTATCACCGTCGGTTTAGGGGTGGGGATTTTTCTTGTTATTGCGGTAATTAAGATAATTTTACATAAAGATTTATCGTCTTTATTAATGTTTTTCTACATGATGTTGTTTGCATTTTGCGCTGTTTTGGCGGAAAACGGTAAGTTTAATTTATTACCGCTTTCTTTCGATTCCGGCGGCGTAACCACGGGACCTATCACCGTACCTTTCATAATGGCGCTCGGCGTAGGTATTTCCTCTACAATAGGCGGACGTAATTCAAACGAAAACAGCTTCGGCTTAATAGCGCTCTGTTCGGTCGGTCCTATAATCGCCGTAATGATTTTGTCTTTGACCACAAGCGGCAGTCTTGACGCGTATAACACCGGTATATATGCAATAGAAAATTATATCGGGTCGCATTTTGGCACGCTTATTATACATAAAGTAAGAGATGTTGCGTTGGCGCTCGGGTTGATAGTCGCGTTTTTCCTTATTTTGCAGTTTACTGTTTTAAAACTGCCCAGGCAGAAATTAATTCAGATAACCTTCGGAATTATATACACGTTTATCGGGTTGGTAATTTTTCTTGTTGCGGTGGATGTAGGGTTCCTGCCGATAGGTTATAAAATAGGTCAACAGCTTGCCGAGCATAACCGGACGTTATTGATTGTTTTCGGTTTCGTTTTGGGCATGGTAGTTGTTCTTGCCGAGCCTGCCGTACACGTTCTGAACAAGCAGGTTGAAGATATTACTGGCGGCGGCGTTAAAAAAATAGAAATGTTAATTGCGCTTTCGATTGCTGTCGGCATTTCAATATGTCTTTCGCTTATAAGAATGGTTTTCAAATTTTCGATTCTGTATTATCTTATTCCTGGTTATCTTATTTCCTTGGGATTGTCGTTTTTTGTGCCTAAAATTTATACGGGCATTGCTTTCGACTCCGGCGGAGTTGCAAGCGGACCGCTTACTTCAAGCTTTATTTTACCTCTTTTGATAGGCGCTTGCGGCACTGTGCAGGGTGAAGGAAGTATATACAGTTTGGCCTACGGGGTTGTCGCCATGGTTGCAATGACTCCTTTGATAACAATACAAATTCTCGGCTTTAAAGCCGTAATTTCGTCAAAGCTGCGTTCGCGTATAGCCATGAAACGCATCCTTGCCGCCGATGACGAACAGATTATTTATTTCAAATAAAGATGGTGTGTGGAATGGCGAAAAATTCCGAAGAATTGAAACAGAAAATTAAAACCAAAAAAGACAAAGTCAAGACAAAAGCCGCCGCCGTTAAAAAAGAAATAAAACAGGCGGTGGGGAAAGCAAAGCAAAATTCACGCGCGGTAACGTCAAACAGACTTAAATTGCTTGTAACAATAGTAGGCAGAAACAAAGCAGAGTTTTATGCGGATCTTATTCAGTCGTTTGACGTTAACATGCAGATGATTGCTTTGGCGACGGGCACGGCAAACGAGAGAATGCTCGGTCTGTTGGGACTTACCGATAACGAAAAGGCTGTACTTTTCAGTGTGGTGCGTGAAGAAAAAATCAACGACGCGATTCATGTCCTCGGTGAAAAATTCAAGACTATCAAGGACGGTAAGGGCGTTGCCTTTACTATACCGCTTACAAGCGTAATAGGTACGCTTATTTACGGTTTTTTAAGCAATAACAGAACTGTCGTCAAGGAGAAATAGACTATGGAAACTAAATACGAGGTAATTCTGTGCGTAATAAACGCGGGCTTTTCCGAGTTGGTTATGGACGCCGCCAAAGAGGTGGGTGCGCGCGGCGGCACGGTAATACATGCGCGAGGTACTGCCAATAAAGAAGCCGAGCAATTTTTCCATATAACCATACAGCCCGACAAAGAAATAGTCTTAATTCTTGTACAGGAAGATATTAAAGATAAAGTTCTGCATGCAATTTATCAGCAGGCGGGGCTTAAATCGGCCGGACAGGGAATTGCGTTTTCATTGCCCGTGGATGAGGTTGTGGGGCTCTCTGCTCCTGTCGGCGCGTCTGTGCCGCAACCCGAGGTAAATGAATCCGTAAAAAACGACAACGAAGCTTTATCCGACAATACCGATAAAAAAGAATGATTATGTTTTTTAACGCCGTATATATGTAATTTGAAAACAAAAGCGGCACGGAAACGATTGTTCGTGCCGTTTTTAAAATTTTTTTTGTAAAATAATGAAAAATGCTTTGCTTTTTTCAATTAATTAAGTATAATAAAATAGCTGTTGCAAGATAATTTGAAATAGTATAACGTAATCGGTTAGTACTGCGTACGTTGTTATTAATTTAAAAATATTGAGGTGTAGCGCAGTTTGGTAGCGCGTCTGGTTAGGGACCAGAAGGTCGTGGGTTCAAGTCCCGTCACCTCAACCAAAAGCAGAATTAATAAATTTAGTTCTGCTTTATTTATTTTAAGGTGTTTGCCGTACGGGCTTAAATTAAAACGGGTAGTATAAATTTATGGCATTGACTTGGGTTTTGGTTTTAGAGGTGTTTTTAATAGGCTTGTCGCTTTCCATGGACGCGTTTGCCGTATCCGTGACGGACGGGCTTTGTTACAGAAACCTGACAAAAGTTAAAGGGGCGACGATACCGCTTGCCTTCGGGCTTTTTCAGGCGGTCATGCCGCTAATTGGCTATTTTGTAGCGTTCGGGTTGGGACAAGCTTTTGAAGAAATTTTCGATAAAATCGACCATTGGATAGCGTTCGTATTATTGACGATAATAGGTGGAAAAATGATTTACGACGCGATAAAGCAATTGCGTTCCAAAGAAGAGGAAATAAAAGAAAAAAAATATTCCGTGCCTGAAGTTATTGTTCAAGGCGTAGCCACAAGTATAGACGCATTGTTCGTCGGCGTGTCTTTTGCGGCGACGGAAGGGCTTAAAAACAGTATTCCCAACGTTTTGGTCGGCGTAGCCATAATCGGCGTTACGACGTTTGCCATCAGTCTTGCGGGATTGCTGATAGGCGTAAAAATAGGCAATATTTTGAAGAACAAATCGGGAATCGCTACTCTTATAGGCGGTCTTGTTCTTATAGGTATAGGGCTTAAAATTCTTATCGAAGGGCTGATTTGATTTCTTCGATAATTTTATCGTTGCCGCACTTTACGTTGCAATCGGAAAGAGCGGCTTTTAATTTCTCGTCGTTCAAAAGCTTATAAATTTCTTTTTTCAGGTTTTCCGGATTAAGCTGTTTTTCTCTCAAAATACGGCACAGCTTCCTGTTTGCAAAATATTCTGCGTTTTTGATTTGGTCGCCGCGGCTGCGAGAGTTTTCCAACGGTATGAAAAGCGTGGGGATTTTCAGCGCAATAAGTTCGTTGGCGGAGTTTGAGCCGCATCTTGCCACGGCTGCGTCTGCGCATGCGTAAGCAAGCCCCATATCGTTTATAAATTCATATTGCTTATATCCGTAAATATTTGTGTCTACAATATTGTTTTTGCCGCAAATATGCAAAATATTTATTGATTTGCATAGCTCGAACGCCGCTTTTCTGATGTTCGTGTTAATTATTTTCGAACCGCTTCCGCCGCCGAATACTATCAAAGTGGGGCGCGACGTATCCAGATTAAAAAATTCCTGTGCCGATTTTTTACTTCTTTTAAAAAGATTGGCGCGCATGGGGGTGCCCGTATATCTGCCGTTTCTGAATTTTTCGGCGGTGGAGGGGAAAGTTGTAAGGACTGTTTTGCAGTTTCTTGCAATAATTTTATTGGCGAGACCGGGACTTAAATCGGACTCGTGTGTGATTACGGGAATACCGCGTTTTTTTGCGGCCAAAGCTGTCGGAACGCATACGTAACCGCCTTTACAGAAAAGTAAATTCGGTTTAACCGAGTCTAAAATTTTGCCGGCTTGTCTTATGCTTCTGAACAGTTTCAAAGGTATTGCAAGATTGCATAAAATTTTTCCGCGCACTAATTTTACGGCTTGAAACTCGTAAAATTTTATTTCGTTGTCGGAGCATAGTTTTTTTTCTATTGCGTCTGTGCCGGTATAGCAAACGGAATAGTTGCTTTTAAGTAAATCGATTATCGCTAAGTTGGGTACCACGTGTCCGGCGCTTCCGCCGCCGCAAAACATTATTTTTTTCATAATAATATATATTTAGTATGTACCGTATTTATGAGAAGCAAACCGTATACATTTCGAAAGGTTGACAAAAGTATTAAACAGTAGTAAGATAATATCTATGGAAACAAAGTATATTGTTACGATAGTCGTGTGCGGCACATTCGTGCTATTGTGTTTGGTTTATCTCATATACGCCTTATACTTGCGCAAAGTCCGTATAAGAAAGCAGGAAGAAATTACTAAAAATTATACGGATAAAAATCTTGCCCAAATGCAATACGATTTTGCCGTTTACGATAAGGAGACGGAACGTATGCTGGAGCGCGGCTCCGAAATGCCCGAGGAGCAGGTAACGATATACGACGTTTTGTCCGATAATAAGGCGGACCGCAAGGAAGAAGTTTTCGGCAAAATAGAGGAAGAAGGGATAGAGGAGATTACGGGAAATTATAAACCCGAATGAATTCAGCGCGCAGATAACCTGCGCGCTGAATTCATTTTGCTTTGAACTTCAAAATCAATTGTTTTCTGCCTATAGCTTTCGATACGGTAAATTTCCCGTTCCTAACTGTTGTCGTTTGCTTGAACCTGACGCCGAACACGCCTATGTCCGCAGACAATTCATGCGTTTTCGGGTCAAACGTATATTTTCCGTCCGTCACGCGCTTTTCGCTGTTTTTAATTTTGAATATTAACTGAATTTTTTCTTTGTCTAAAAGATTTACTTCGATATAATCGAATTTGTCAAGTATATTGTCGCCGCCGAATATTGCCTCCGTACATTCATACTGGGCAATATAGGGACGTGTTATAGATTTAAGCGAACCGGCATTTTGCGCGTCGCATGCGGGTAGCAGTATTAAAAGCAGCGCACAGATAATAGCGGATAAAACAATAAATTTCTTTTTCATACTATTAAATTATGCGCACAAAATAAAAAAATAAACCTCGGTCATAATGACGGAGGTTTATTAAAATTTGTTTAATGTTAAGCTTTTCCGATGCTGCCGAAAATCTCCATTTTTTCTTTTACGGTGTTTTTAATAGCTTCGGTGCCGGGGGCGAGTAGCTTTCTGGGGTCGAAGCCTTTGCCTACAAGGTCTTTGCCTTCTTCAATGTATTTTCTTGTTGCCGCCTGGAATGCAAGCTGACACTCAGTATTGACGTTAATTTTCGCAACGCCGAGAGAAATCGCTTTTTTAATCATATCGGTCGGAATACCCGTACCGCCGTGCAGGACAAGCGGCATATCGCCCGTTTTTGCTTTGATTGCGGCAAGAATATCGAATCTCAGTCCGGGCCAGTTTGCGGGATATTTTCCGTGAATATTTCCTATGCCCGCGGCAAGAATAGTAACTTTCAAATCCGCAATTTTTTTACATTCGTCGGGGTCGGCACATTCGCCAAGTCCCACAACACCGTCTTCTTCGCCGCCTATCGAGCCCACTTCGGCTTCAAGGCTTAAGCCTTTCTTTTTGCAAACTTCTACAAGTTCTTTTGTCTTTGCAATATTTTCCTCTATGGGGAAATGCGAGCCGTCGAACATAATGGAGGAGAATCCTGCCTCTATACATTTATAGCAACCTTCGTATGTACCGTGGTCAAGGTGCAGGGCAACGGGAACGGTAATGTGCATTTCATCGATCATTGCTTTGACCATAGCGGCAACCGTTTTGAAGCCTGTCATGTATTTTCCGGCGCCTTCCGAAACTCCGAGTATTACGGGAGATTTAAGTTCTTCCGCCGTCTGTAATACGGATTTTGCCCACTCGAGATTGTTGATATTGAATTGACCTACGGCGTATTTGCCGTCCCTAGCTTTTTCAAGCATTTCCTTTGCCGAAACCAATGCCATTAAAGACCTCCAAACTGTTATGTAGTTGCGGTAATGTCTACCTTATTTAAGTATAATTCATCGTAAGACAAATTTCAAGCGTTTTTAAAAAATAGTTATAAAGGTTTAAAAATTAGTTTGTTTTAAGGCTGAGTGCGCGGGAATAAAAGGTTGTTATCAATAGTGAAAAATCCGTTGACTTATCCGAAGTTTTTTGCTATAATAACCCTCGGTTACTAATTAATAGGAAATAAATTTTTTAATTCGGAGGAATTAATTTTATGGCAAATGTAAAAGTTGCAATCAACGGTTTCGGTCGTATAGGTCGTGTGGCTTTCAGACAGATGTTCGATGCGGAAGGCTATGAAATCGTAGCGATTAACGATCTTACGAGTCCCAAAATGCTTGCGCACCTTTTGAAGTACGATTCGGCTCAGGGCAGATATAAGTATTGTGATAGCGTTATCGCTGGTGACGACAGTATTACCGTAAACGGCAAGACTATTAAGATTTATGCGGAAAAAGACGCGGCAAACCTTCCTTGGGCGGCGCACAAAGTGGACGTTGTTTTGGAATGTACCGGTTTTTACTGCTCAAAAGAAAAAGCTTCCGCTCATATCAAAGCAGGCGCTAAAAAGTGCGTAATTTCCGCTCCTGCCGGCAACGATTTGCCTACGATAGTATACAGCGTTAACGAAAAAAATCTTACCGCAAACGATACGGTTATTTCCGCCGCAAGCTGTACGACAAACTGCCTTGCACCCATGGCTTACACGCTTAATAAGTTTGCAAAAATCAAGAAAGGTTATATGACCACCATACACGCGTATACCGGCGACCAGATGGTTCTTGACGGACCTCACAGAAAGGGAGATTTGAGAAGGGCAAGGGCAGCTGCCGTAAATATAGTTCCCAACTCGACAGGCGCGGCTAAAGCGATAGGTCTCGTTATTCCCGAGCTTAACGGCGTTCTCGACGGATGCGCTCAGCGCGTTCCCGTTCCCACCGGCTCGCTTACCCAGCTTATAGCCGTATGCGAGGGAGAGGTGGACGCTCAGGCTGTAAACGAAGCTATGAAAGCTGCTTCTTCGGCTTCCTACGGCTATACCGAGGAAGAAATTGTATCCAGCGACGTTATCGGAATGACTTACGGTTCGCTGTTCGACGCAACCCAGACAAAGTGCATGCCCCTCGGTGACGGCACGACGCTTGTAAAGGTTGTAAGCTGGTACGACAATGAAAATTCTTACACTTCTCAGATGGTAAGAACCATTAAGTACTTTGCCGAATTGAAGTAATAAAATCAATTTTAAAGCCCGTCTGCGGAAAATCCGCAGACGGGCTTAACTTTTTAATACGTTATAAGTGATAGCTTAAATTCCGGACAAGTAAGACCGAAAATCGTATAAATCATTTTGCATTGCCGAAAAACTCTATTATCTGTCCCATTGTTTCATGGTTTACATCGTTATATTTGTGTTTGTCCAATGATGAATAAAATTCTTTAAGCTTATCTGTGGGTATGTTACCGTCATATTGCTGTTTAAGCTGTTCAAGCTGAGCGTCTTTTTCCGCTCTGTACGCAAGAACGCTTTCATCATCCGGATTTAAAACACCGCTGTGCTCGCCGTTTTCTATAAAATAGGTTTTGAAGTTTTTATTTGTAATTTCATTGCGGTGATTGTAAACGCTGTCTTCCCATACCGTATCGTCTTTTCCGCCCTGAACGGCAAGTACGGGAATTTCGGTTTTGTTAATACCCTTAACCGCAGTGTTATTATATGCTCCGTGAGCGTCTATTATCGCCCAAAAGGAGGCAAAAGGGAATATGATGCCGGTAAAACCGCCCATGCCCATTTTATTTTTCATCCATTCCTTCATAATTCCCGCATTGGAATTATAACCCGCAACAGATGCAACCGCTTTAATATTGTCGTGACTGTAATTTAAAACGGCGGTAACGGCGTGACCGCCCCAACTGTGGCCGAAAAGATAAACGGGCAGATTTTTAAGTTCGCTGTCATTTTCAACAAATAGCAGCGCATTATGTAAATCAACCGGCGATTGCGAAAGTCCGGTAGTGCCTTTACCGTCGCTTCTTGCCGTGCCCGTGCAGTCGTAGGTAAGCACGCGGTAACCATTTTCGGTGAAAAATATCATTTCCGAATAATATTCGTTTGAAATAGCGCCTATCCCGTGGGAAATTATAACAAGTTTTTTGCTTTCTTTACTGCCCCAAACATTTCCGCGCAGTGTGTTTTTCCCGCTTTTAAATTCTATTTCGCGCCTCTCAACGCCCGTATCCGAATCGGAGTAGGTGGTTGAAACAGAATAATCTTCGGGCGCGGAAACCCGTCCGAACATATCGTCAAGCAAATATTTGCAAACGCCTAAGGTTACAATTAAAGCAATTAATACGAATGCGGCAAGCCCTGCGGCAACTCCGCAAATAATTTTTTTCTTTTTCGTCATAAATAATTTTCCTTATTTTAAACGTTAAAGCGGAAGAGTACCACGTCGCCGTCCTTTATAACGTAATCTTTGCCTTCCGAACGTACTTTTCCTTTCTCGCGGGCTCCGTTAAGACCGCCTAACTCCAAAAGGGTTTTCCAATCGCAAATTTCAGCCCTTATAAAGCCTTTTTCAAAGTCGCTGTGTATTTTTCCCGCCGCCTGCGGCGCTTTAGTGCCGTTTACTATTGTCCAGGCGCGTGTTTCCTTTTCGCCGGCGGTAAGGTAGGAGATAAGCCCTAAAAGAGCATAACTTTTTTTGATTAAACGGTTTAATCCGCTCTCTTCCAGCCCAAGCTCCTGCAAAAACATTTCGCACTCGTCGGGTGGCAATTTTGAAAGTTCTTCTTCTGTTTTGGCGCAGATTACAAGCACTTCGCTGCCTTCTTTGTTTGCAAATTCCTTTACGGCGTTTACAAGCGCCAAATCATTTTCGGGTTTACCCATATCGAATTCGGAAATGTTGGCGGCATAGATGACAGGTTTGTCGGTCAAAAGGAACAGGTTGTCCAAAAGCGGTTTTTCTTCATCTGAGTATTCGAAAAGTCGCGCCGGTTTTTCTTCGCCCAAAAATTTTTCCAGTCTTTCCAAAAAGGCAAATTCCGTTGCGGCTTCTTTATTTGCGCCGCCGCGCGCCGTGTTTCTTATTCTGTCCTGACGCTTATTTACGGCTTCTATATCGGCAAGAATAAGTTCGAGAGTGATAGTTTTTATATCTTCCACCGGGTCGATTTTGTTGTTGACGTGCGTTATGTTTTCGTCCTCGAAGCAACGGACGACGTGCACGATAGCGTCGCACTCCCGAACATGCGAAAGAAACTTGTTTCCCAAACCTTCGCCCTTAGATGCGCCTTTGACAAGTCCCGCAATATCGACAAATTCCACTATTGCCGGCGTAACTTTTTTGCTTGCGTACAGGGCGGCAAGCTTGTCAAGCCTCTCGTCGGGGACGGCAACGACGCCGACGTTAGGTTCTATTGTGCAAAAGGGATAATTTGCCGCTTCCGCTCCGGCGTGCGTAATTGCATTGAAAAGCGTCGATTTGCCAACGTTCGGCAGACCTACAACACCAAGTTTCATAATAACAGCCTCATGATTATTTTATTAAATTATAATATAAACGTTAAAATTATCAAAACGAATATGCGGTAAAGTTGCCAAAAATTTACTCTTGTGTTAAAATAATTTCAAAATGTAAGGAAATCTAAAATGGATTATAAAAGGTATATAGCGGAAAAAATTAAAATAGACGGCGTCAGCGCCGACGAAATATATTCGTCGGTGACGCTTCCGCCCGACACGCAAATGGGCGACTTTGCTTTGCCGTGCTTCAAATTTGCGAAAATTTTCAGAAAAAGTCCCGCGGTGATAGCCGAAGAATTAAAGTCTGCCTTTAATGTTGACAAAGTTATAACGGAAGTTTCCGCTGTGAACGGTTACTTAAATTTCAAAGTCAACCGCTATGAGTTTGCAAAAACGGTAATAAGCGAAATAGAGAACCGTAAGGATAAATTCGGTTCGTCCGTCGTCGGAAACGGTAAAACAATTTGTATCGATTACTCGTCGGTCAATATCGCAAAGCCCTTTCATATCGGGCATTTGTCGACTACGGTAATAGGCGGCGCGCTCTATAAGCTTTTTAAGTTTTTGGGCTATAACGTTGTGGGTATTAATCATTTGGGCGATTACGGGACACAGTTCGGTAAGCTTATATGCGCTTACAAGCATTGGGGAAACAAAGAAGAAGTGGAGTCCGGCGGTATTCATGCCATAAACGATTTGTACGTCCGCTTTAATAACGAGGCGGACGAAGATATGCAGGCAGAGGCGCGCGAATACTTTAAACTTATAGAAAGCGGAGATGAGGAAGCGAACGCCCTTTTCGAGTGGTTTAAAGCGCTTACAATGGATTATGTGAACGCTATTTACAAAAAGCTGAATATAACTTTCGACAGTTATGCCGGAGAAAGATTTTACTCCGACAAAATGCAGCCCGTTATTGACGAGCTAGAAGAAAAACGCCTTCTTGAAACAAGCGAAGGCGCAAAGATAGTCGACCTTGAAAAATTCGGTATGCCGCCCTGTCTGATTCTGCGCTCGGACGGTGCTTCGTTGTACGCTACAAGAGATTTGGCAGCGGCGATTTACCGCAAAAACACTTATGATTTTTATAAATGCCTTTATGTGGTTGCTTATCAGCAAAATTTGCATTTTAAGCAGGTATTTAAGGTTTTGGAGCTTATGGGTAAAGACTGGGCAAGCGACCTTGTGCACGTTGCTTACGGTATGGTGTCCTTGGAAGACGGCGCAATGTCGACGCGTAAAGGCAAAGTCGTTTGGTTGGAGGACGTTATAAGCAAATGTATCGATAAAGCCTATATCATAATAAACGAAAAAAATCCCGAGCTGGAAAATAAAAAAGAAATTGCCGAAAAAGTCGGTTTGGGTGCTGTAATTTTCGGCGCATTGTACAATAATAAAATTAAGGATATTGTATTTTCTTATGACAAAGTTTTAAGCTTCGAGGGGGAGACAAGCGTATACGTGCAGTATACATGCGCGCGTGCAAATTCCGTACTGTCGAAAAGTATGACAGGAGGAAGCTTACCCGAAAATTACGAACCCAATACTGCAGAGTTCGAGCTTGTAAAACAATTGGCGCAGTTTCCCGAAATTCTGGCGGAAGCCGCCGATAAATACGAGCCGAGCTATATTGCAAGGTTTGCCGTCGATTTGGCTCAGAAATTCAATAAATTTTATATAGATTGTAAGATACTTGCGGCTGAGGACGAAAAATCGCGGCAGTTCAGGTTATCGCTGACAAGCGCTACTTTACAGACGTTGAAAAACTCGCTTTCTATTCTCGGAATAGGCGTGCCGGATAAAATGTAAATGATAAAGTTAATAATTTTCGATTTAGACGGCACGCTTTTAGATACTTCGGGTGATATTTGCAGTGTACTTAATTGCAGTCTGAAAAAATTCGGATTACCCGAACTTTCTCTTGAAAAGACCATGGAGTACGTGGGTAACGGCGCGCGCCGCCTTATAGAGCGTGCCGTGGGTGACAACCGTGGACTGATTGAAAAGGTTTATAACGATTTTACCGAAAACTTTGCCGCCTGCGACAACAGTCTTACAAAGCTGTATCCGAATGAGGCGGAGATACTTGAGTATTTTATCGGTAAGCGCATAAAGCTTGCCATTGTTACCAACAAACCTCAAAAAGCCGCCGCCGGCGTTTATACGCAGTATCTTGCACGGTTCGGTTTTTTTAAATTGTACGGACAGACCGACGCTTTCCCTTTAAAGCCGGATCCCGCGTCGACGCTAAGTATAATTGACGAATTCGGTTTAAAAAAAGAAGAATGTCTGTTTGTTGGCGACGGTGAAACCGACGTTGAGACGGCGCGTGCCGCGGGCATAAGCTGCATTTCGGTTTTGTGGGGGTTCCGTACGGAAAAGCAACTTAAAGAGGCGGGTGCGGAATTGTTTGCACACAGTTTTGAGGAGCTAAAAAATATTGTGTTGAAAAGTTAAATTTTTTGGGAAAATATGGAAAAGTAATTGTAATTGAAATTTTGTTATGATATAATCAATATACCAAATTTAAAATGTTTTAAGGAGTTTAAATTATGAAAAAATGTGCTGTTTGCGGTGAAATAGTAGAAGATGACGTAAATGTCTGCCCCGTATGCAAGGCGACGAAATTTACGCCCGTTTCTTCGGAAAAAGCCGCTTATGCGTGCGAGCATGTTGTAGGTGAAGGCAAAGTAGACGACAAGGAACTCTTGGAAGGACTTAAAGCTCATTTTTCCGGCGAATGTACGGAAGTGGGAATGTATCTTGCCATGGCGCGCGTAGCCGACAGAGAAGGTTATCCCGAGGTTGCCGAAGCTTATAAGCGCTATGCGTTTGAAGAAGCCGAGCATGCGGCTAAGTTTGCCGAGCTTTTAGGGGAAGTCGTTACGCCTTCCACAAAGAAAAATCTCGAACTCAGGGCGGCAGCCGAGTCCGGCGCTTGCGACGGTAAGTTGGCAATTGCAAAGCGCGCAAAACAGCTCGGATTCGACGCAATTCATGATACCGTTCATGAAATGGCGAAGGACGAAGCAAGACACGGCGCAGGCTTTGCGGGTCTCCTGAAAAGATATTTCAATTAAATATTAAATAATAAAATTAGGCACGGACGAAACAATTCGCCCGTGCCTTTTCATATAATGGAATATGGGCAAGGGGGAAAACCTTTACTCCAAACTTAAGAAAGAAGGACGAATGTACTAATGTGTTATAACTGTAATAATAATTGCAACAGAAACTGCGGTTGCAACAGTCTGTTTACTTTCCTTTTCGGCAATCAGTGCAATAATTGCGGATGCAACAGGTGCGGCTGTCACTGCAACAGGTGCGGCTGTGGAAATTTATTTAACACCGCTTCAAACGTATCGGCGGATTGCAATGAAACTAACGGTTGCGGATACTTCGACGAATATTATGCAAGACAATACGGATTGTACAATACATGCGGTTGCGGTTCGGACGGATTCGCGAGATCGTGCTGCAGGCACAATAATTGCTGCAACAGATGCCACCGCTGTAATTGCTGTAACTGTAACGACTGAAAATGAAACAGGGTATCCTTTACGGATACCCTTAATTTTTTTTGAAATAGCTAATAATATTTGTATGGGTAAATTAATCGACGTAGTCAAACTTTTTTCGGATAAACGCTTTTCCACGATAGCGGGCACGCTTGTTTATTTTTTATTGATGAGCATTGCGCCGTTTATTTTATGGCTTACTATTGTTTTCGGAAGCATAGATTTTGAAAGATTTTTATCAAACGAATTATTTGAAAGCGTAAGTCCGGTATTGCGTTATTTGAAAGATTCTGCGGAAAACGCCGCAAGCGGCGCAGGAATAGTCTTTCTTGTTACAACACTGTATTCTTCCGCTAATTTTTTTTATCATTTAAGGCGCAGCGGCGAAATCGTATACGCTTCAGAAAGAAATAAGCACGGCATCAAGTTAAGGCTTGTATCTATGTTTTTGATAATATTGGCGGTTGTGCTTATAGCTGTTACTGCGGGAATTGCCGTAACGGGGAAGTGGATACTTGACGAGTTTTTGCCTTTTTATATTTCCGACACGGTTTCATATATCTTTTTGACGGCGACCGCATTTGCGACAATACTCGTACTTAATATTTTTGCCTGTCCGTATAAGTTAAAAGCGGAAGATATGGTGCCCGGCAGTCTTTTGACAATCGGATTATGGATTATTTTTTTAATAGGCTTTACTGTATATGTTCAGTTTGCCGACCCCGAACGACTCTACGGTAAAATAGCTTCGCTTATAATATTTTTGTTGTGGTGCTACGCAATGATGTGTTGTTTTGTCATTGGGCTTATCTATAACAGTACGTTTAAAGTAGAAAAAACTTATAAAACCTTATTATAAAAAACACGAGGTGTTTAGCCCCGTGTTGTTTTAATATCAATATTTAATCATACAAGCAACCGCAAGCGCGCCGGGGCCTATATGACAGGAAACGCTTAGCGAGAGGGGGTCCACATATTTCACTTCCAAATTAGGAATTGCGTCGTTTATTTCTTCCTTAAACTTTTTCGCTTCTTCGAAATTTTCGGTGTGGGCAATAGCAAGCTGCATTTTGCCTGCGGCAACTTGGTCTTTAAACCTTGTTTCAAGGTCCTTTTTTATTGCGTTGATCATGGTAGTTTTTGCGTCGGCAAGCTTCCTTACCTTGGCGTACTGGTCAAGCTTAAAACCTTGAATTTGTAAAACTGGTTTTATTTTAAGAAGGGTGCCAATCATTGCCACGGCAGGCGTAAGTCTGCCGCCCTTTTTTAAGTATTTAAGCGTGTCGACCATAATATATATGCTTGACGTCATTTTGGTGTTTAAAAGCCATTCCGCAATCTCTTTACCCGATTTGCCATCCTTCGCAAGCTCTAAGCCGTCAATAACGCTTTGCCTTTGGGTAATGGAAATTCTTTGGTTGTCTACCACGAAAACTTTATTTTTGAATCTTTCTTCGGTCTCCGCATAGTGTGAAAGAGTGTTGCACGTTTCGGAAAGCCCGCTTGACATAGGTATATAGACAAGCTCGTCGTAATCTTTTAAAACTTTGTCCCAAATGTCGCCTACGTCTATGGGGTTGGGCTGAGAGGTGGATACCTGAGCGTCGCTTTTCAGTTTTTGATAAAACTGTTCTTGCGTCAAAGTTATATCTTCGTAATAAAGTTCCCCGTCTATTAAAACAGGCATAGGAACTACCGAAATGCCCATTTGTTCAGCTTCTTTTTGAGTGATGCCGCTGTTACTGTCAGTTACAATTGCCGTTTTCATAATTTTCTCCTTAGTAATTTTATTATACAAAATAATTATTGATTAGTCAACAAATAAAGTGCTTAATTTATAATTCGGCAACAGCTTCTATTTCAACTAAAACATTTTTCGGCAGCGACTTTACCGCCACGCAACTACGTGCCGGTTTGGAAGTGAAATACTTTTCGTAAACGCCGTTGAAAGCCGTAAAATCAGCCATATCCGTAATAAAACATACTGTTTTAATTACTTTGTCTATGGAGGTTCCCGCTGCGTCGAGAACGGCAATAATATTTTCGCAAACTTGCTTTGTCTGTCCTTCTATTGTTGTTTGTTCGACGGCGGAAGTGGAGGGGTTTACGGGAATTTGCCCCGAAGTAAAAACAAAGCTTCCGCTTATTTTTGCTTGAGAGTAGGGACCTATAGCTGCGGGGGCATTTTCTGTGTGGACGGTTTTCATGGTTACACTCCTTAAATTGAATTTTATTAATTTTTTATTATTTTAACTTTATTGTATTACGTTATCGAAATATCCTGTATCGCCGTTAATCAGTTCGTCAATGCTTACGTTGAGAATTGTCCCCAGTTTTCTGAGCATTCCGATGTTGGGTTCGGTTCTACCTTGTTCCCAGTTTGCATAGCAACTTTCAATAACATGCAGTTGCGCGGCAACTTGTTTTTGCGTCATATAAACGCTTTTTCTTACATTTTTCAAGTTTCTGCAAAATTTTTTATCCATTTTAATTCTCTCCACAAAACTAAGAACGCAAGTTGATAGTATTCAACTTACGTCCTTCTTGGCGCAGAGAGAGGGATTTGAACCCCCGTACGTATTCCTACGTAACACGATTTCGAGTCGTGCGCGTTCGACCACTCCGCCATCTCTGCATAGTTATATTAAATTTAAACAGAGAGTGGGCGAACGCGGCTTTCGTCGTATCGAAGCTCAAAGAGCTTACCACTCCGCCATCTCTGCAAAAAAAGGTCGAATTGATTTGTAACATAAATATAATATTAAATTAATT
>CAJTRW010000035.1 GCA_910578765.1 uncultured Christensenella sp. | reverse complement strand
ATTATATCAACGGCAGATTTGGTTGATATTACAATTTTATTACAAGCGGCATATTCTCAACACTTTATTTATCAAACAAAAAATGATATAATTAAAGCAAGGTGATTTTATGAAAGGCAAAGTATTTATTTTAGAAGACGATACAAGCATTTGCGGACTTATAAAAGTTGCGCTCGAAATGAACGGATTGGATTTCAAGGCATTTTCGACCTTAAAATCTTTTTTGGACGCTCTGAACAAGGAACAGCCGGACGTTGCATTGCTTGATATAATGTTACCCGACGGAAGCGGTTTAGACGCTCTGCGTTTTATCAAAGAGAAATTTCCTGCCGTAAGCTGTATTATGCTCTCCGCACTATCAAAGGAAGAAGATAAGGTAAACGGTTTGAATATGGGCGCGGACGATTATATCGCAAAGCCTTTTTCCGTATTGGAACTTACGGCAAGAGTAAACGCAAGATTGCGCGGAAAACAGCGACAAAGCGTTTTGTCGGTTGGTAATGTTACGCTGAACTCTGAAACTTTCGTCTGCGAAATCGACGGCACAGAAGTATCGCTCAACCATAAAGAATTTGAGCTGTTAAAATATTTTATGGAAAATCACGGAAAAGTTTTATCCCGTGAAAAACTTTTATGCGAAGTTTGGGGGTACGACGTAGGCGAAACGCGAACACTCGACAATCACGTTGCCCGTCTTCGCAAGCTCGGCGTAAAGATTGAAACGATATTCGGTGTGGGGTACAAATTATGAAATGGCGCATTTGGATTTTATCGCTTGGAATTACGTTTGCCTGTCTTTTTGTCTTTTCTTTTGCGGCAACGCAAGTTTATTATAAATCGTCCATAGACGACAGCAAAGAATATTTGCGCGTTTATATGAACAGCTTTGATGAAACTTTGAATTTGGACGATTTGAACGAACAAAACGCCGCCGCCTTTTCGGAAAAATTGAACGGCGCAAGGGTTACGTTTATGGACGCGCAGGGTAACGTACTTGCCGACAGTATTGCCGAAGACGATTTGGAAAATCATTCAGACAGATCGGAAATAAAAGACGCCATTTTCGACGGAGAAGGCTTTGCCGTGCGCGGCAGTTCTACGCTCGGTAAAAATATGGTGTACTTTTGCAAAAACTTCGACGGACAATTTTTAGTGCGGATTGCTATATTCACCGATACCGATTGGAGTATTTTTGCAAAATCATTGCCTATTCTCCTATATTTCTTCATCTTGGTTATAATATTGTGCGCCGTTATAGCCTTTGTATCAACGCACTTTATCTTAACGCCCGTAAAAAAACTTGCAAGCGATGCCGCGAACAATTCGCAAGTTACAAGCAAATATTCCGAACTCAAACCCGTAGCCGATATTCTCAACGAGCGCAATCGCAACATTCAAAGGCAAATGAGCGAGATACAATCGGAAAAAGAGCTTGTGGAAAAAGCGCGTGTTTCAAAGGACGAATTTATTTCTAACGTAACGCACGAGATGAATACGCCGCTCACATCTATTCACGGCTACGCCGAATTGTTACAGGCGGGTGGTATGACCGAAAGCCAAACGAAAACAGCGTATAAAACAATACTCACGCAGAGCGAACGCCTTACAAATTTGATTGCCTGTATCATCAATTACAGCGAAATCGACAATGACGATTTACCCCCTTACGAAGTGGACTTTTCCGCGCTTGCAAAAGAAACGATTGCCGCATTGAAACCCGAAGCGGACAAAAGGAATATTACGATAACGGAAAAAATAGACGATAACGTAATCGTAATGAGCAGACACGAACGATTAAGCGAAATCTTCGGAAATCTCGTGCGAAACGCCATTAAATACAATAAGGACGGCGGCAGTATAACGGTTACGCTCAACTATCAAGGGCTGACTGTTGAAGATACGGGAATAGGCATTGCGGAAGAAAATATGAGCAAAGTATTTTCTCGCTTTTTCACGGTTGACAAATCGCACAACGGTAAAAACGGCGGCTTTGGTTTGGGACTTGCCGTTGCCAAAAAGATATGCCAAAAGTCGGGATGGAAAATAAGCGTCGAAAGCACGCTTGGCGAGGGCAGTAAGTTTACCGTTGAATTTTAGAAAGTCGCTTTTCGACAAAACTTTCCAAAAATCGCAAACATTTGTTTTGAAAATCTATTGACTTTATACTGTCAGCATACCACAGTAGTGTAATTCGGCAGATTCCGCAATGAGCGACAGCTCATGGACGCGGAAGGTTTGGGCAGTATAGCCGCCCGTGCCTTAGCTTACGGAAAGGGCGTAAGTTTTGTTTTGTTACGCAAAATTCGTAAGCCGTGATAGGCTTTTATAAGTGTACGATTTTTTCGGAAAACGGCACTAAAATCAATTCTCTAACTTAATAGAATGACCAACCATCATAGAGCACATTATGTTGCTAAACACGGTTAGAAGTCGGTGATACAAGAAGTTATCAGCGGTTTTTTTCGCGCCTTTTTTACGGTGTCTATTCCACTCTTTCTTGCGTGGGCGAAGATATTAATTGTTCTCAAACGGAGGTAAACGCAATGACAATAAAAAGCATATTCCCACACAGTAAACCGTGTGGGCGTGCGCTTTACGCACGGTTTTATAGCAAGCTAAAAAACTACACGCTTTTTGTTTTCGGCGCAAATTTGCCCTTGCAAGCAAGCAAATTTGTTTCTCAAATAAGACCGCCTTAATCGGCAAGCAAATGCGAAGCAAAAGGACAAGACAAGGCAACATCAAACAGCACCTCTCGGACGGACAAACAGGATATTCGGAGTATATCCATATCTCACTAGGCTACAAGTAGCCAAGTTCGCCCTTGCAGGGGGCAATTTTGTCTGTAAAACATTATTCATTGGAGGAACAGAAGCAGTTTAGGCAAAATCGACGGCGAAACGGAACGCACGAGCAAACACCACCGCAACGAAGATATAGACGGCGAGCGCACACCGCTCAATCTGTATTTCAAAAGGTCGGAAGGCGGTCTTACCGCTCAATGGTATTCGGGAAGCAACTTTGACCGCCCCGACTTCAAGCGTATGATGGACGAAAGGCAAAAGGTAATTCGGGCAAGCATTTGGGAACATTCCCGCCCTTCGGTTACGTTAAATCTGCGGAAGATAAGAATCAATGGATAATCGACTATGAAGCCGCCGAAATAGTAAAAGAAGCATTCAAGTTGTGCATACAGGGATATGAAGCAAGCGGAATATTTCAACTGTTCGTCATATAGGAAGAACTTGAAGCGGACCTGCACTTCGCACCAAATTACGGTTAAAGCGATAACGGCAATCATACAAGACGATTTGAAGCGTACAATTCACTTTGCCAAGAACCACAACGAAGAATTTTTACAGACCTTACGCAAGGACGCCGAAGCGAAAACGAAAAAGGAACTCAAAGAGAACCTACGCGAAATAGAAACTTCGGAAGAACGCATTGACAAGCTCGACAAGATTATAGAGAGCCTATACGAAGATAAGGTTACGGGTAAAATCTCGGAAGAACGGTATTTGAAAATGAGCGATACATACGAAGCCGGGCAAGCCACGCTGAAAGAGCGGGTTAAGACTTTGAAAGCTGAAATAGAGAAAGCCAAAGCGCAAGACGATAAAATTCTCGACTTTATGCTACTCATCTACAAGTACTGCAATTTTAAAGAACTCACGCCCGAAATTCTGCGTTCGTTCATTGACAAGGTAATCGTCCACGAGAAAACGAAAATAAACGGACATTACAGACAGACCGTTGAAATAGTCTATAATTTCGTGGGCACAATCGAGCCGCAGTTCTTCGACGATGACGAAACCTACAACTGACACAAGCAGCTAAACCAAGACAAGAGAAAAGGCGTGGCTTCACGCCACGCCTAATTCTCGTTCGCCTACGGCTTACCTAATATTCCTTATGGGAATTACGGTAACGGTGGGAGCTTTTTGTAATTTTAAGCTTTTATAATTTGTTTTACTGCCGCCTGCATTTTTTCAAGAGCGGCTTCGGCGTCCTGCTTGTTGTGCGCCTTGACGGAAAAATATATTTTCAGTTTGGGTTCCGTTCCGGAGGGGCGCACGCAAATGAAGCTTCCGTTTTCCAGCTCGTAATAAACGCAGTTGGTAAGGGGGGAACCTATTTCGGAGGTTGCGCCTGTCGCTACGTCGGTCTTTACGTTTTTGGAATAATCGCGCACCGTCGCCACGTCGTAAATATCGAACTTGGTCACGGGCGAGGTTTTCAGTCCGTCGACTACGGCGTTCATATCCTTCATGGCGTTAAGTCCCTTGAACGGAATGGAAATATTGCAATCCAGAACGTAACCGTAGGTGTCGTAAATTTCCTGCAAGCGCTGGAAAACCGTCTTGCCGACGGAGGTATAATAGCAAACCATTTCCGCACACAGCATGGAAGCGACAACCGCGTCCTTATCGCGCGCGTGCGTCCCGCGCAGGTATCCGCAGCTTTCCTCGAATCCGAATATAAAGGTATGGGAATGGTCCTGCTCCCAAAGCTTTATCTTTTCTCCTATAAATTTGAAGCCGACGGGTACTTCGAAAAGCTTGACGTCGAACTGGCGGCAAAGCGACTTTGCCATGCCCGTGGTTACAAAGGATTTTACAACTGCGGCGTTTGACGGCAGTTTGCCTTCTTCTTTAAGTCTCGTCAAAATGTAGTCCAAAAGAAGTATGCCCACCTGATTGCCCGACAGCGCCTCGAACTCTCCGTCCCCGTTCTTCACGGCAACGCCCAGCCTGTCGCTGTCGGGGTCCGTACCGAAGACGACTGTGGCGCCGATATTCTGCGCAAGCTTGATGCCCAAAGAAAGCGTTTCCTTAAATTCCGGATTAGGTACTTCCACGGTGGAAAATTCAACGTCTTTAACCGTCTGTTCTTCTACGACTGTTGCATTAATGCCTATTTTTTTGAGAATTGTTGTTACCGGTATATATCCCGAACCGTGTACGGGCGTATAGACAAGCTTCAAATCTTTACCGCATTCTTTTACGGCGCGTTTCGAAAGAGTCAGCTTTTTAAGCTCTTTGTAATATTTTCTGTCCACGCTTGAAGGAACGCGCTTTATATACTTTTTCTTTTGCTCCGCAGAGGGGGAGGCTGTGCCGAGATAGTCGTTTATGTTTTTAATGAAGTCAACTACCACAGCGGTGTCTTCGGGACTCATCTGTGCGCCGTCGCCGCCGTATACCTTATAACCGTTGTACTGCTTCGGGTTGTGCGACGCCGTTATCATAATTCCTGCGGTCGCGTTTAAGCATCTGACCGCAAAGGAGAGCATAGGTACGGGATGCACGTCGTCGAAAAGATATGCCTTGACACCGTTGGCGGCAAGCACTTCCGCCGCGGCGCGGGCGAACACGTCGCTTTTCAAACGGGTGTCGAAGGAAATAACCACTCCGCGGCATTTTGCCTGTTCTCCGAGCGTGTTAACAAATTCGGAAAGTCCCTGCGTCGCACGTTTTACGGTGTAAACGTTCATCATATTCGTGCCGTAACCTATAATCCCGCGCATTCCCGCGGTACCGAATTCCAGTTCCGCGCCGAAGCGGTATTCTATTTCCTCTTTGTTGTCCTTAACGGCTTCCAGTTCGGCTTTTGCTTCGCCGCACAGTCTTTCGTCGTTCAGCCAGCTTTCATATATCTCTTTGTAATCCATCACGTTCCCCTGAAAATTTTTATACGCCATACATTATTATAATTGTATGATTATATAAACAATTATATAAAAAAAACTTTCTCTTGTAAAGAGAGAAAGTGAAAAAAGTTTGAAAAAAATCTTTTTTTGCTGTAATTTGCGGCTGTTTTCCGCTAAGGGGAGAATATTACCTCTCCGCCGTCAGTCAGAATCTCCGCGGAAAAATTCTTCGCGGGTCAGCGGTTTTTCTTTTTCGGGTTTTATTATGGTTTTTTTGTCGATGAAATATTTAAGCTCTTCCCTGTCGTAGTAATTTACGAATTCGAAGCATACAAGTATGACGTAGCTTGAAGGTATCGTCAGCAGCGCGCCTGCGCCGAATGTGCAAAGTACCGCCGCAACGTTTAGCGAGAATATCAAAAGCACCAGCACGATATAGTTGGAAAGCACGTTAAGCGTCTGTTTTCCTTTGCGCTTGAAGGTATAGACAAAGGCGTTTCTCTGTCCAGATTTTCCGCGGATAATTGCGGGAAGCCAGTCGGTCGTGAACACCATTTTGAACGAAACCGCGACGACCATAAAAACGATATACAAAAATATTCTCAACGGCAGGAAAAGGAAGGACATTAAAACGAAAATAATGTAAAACATTCCCGCATAACATATAATCGAATACACCAAATTTATCGGCACGTAAATAAGACTGTACAGCGCCGCGGGTTTAAGGTTGTGTATAAGGGTGACGCTGAACGGCGACTGGGCGCGTAAAGCCATTTTGTCGTTTATCACGGCGGCGGTGGTGTAGTTGCCTATACCGTCGAAAAACTTTTTGATAAACTGAACAAGCAATATCCCCAAAACGCCCAACGCGATATTAGAGGTTTTTCCCGCAATAAATTCCAACAGACCTTTAAACGCGGTTTTAATCTGTTCGGTATTCCCGCCCAGCTCCGACGGTCTGCCTTCCACAAGATTTTTAAAGAAAGACTTTATCCCTTCCGTAAGACTGAGATACTCCGCAGAGCCGGTCAGTCCTTTCACCATAGGAACAACAACCGCGGCATACAGCCCCGCGGCTATAAGGCTTATAACAAGCCTGTACAAAAGTTGTTTGTACGTAACGGAAAAATTGTCCACAAAGACGTGGAAGGTGTGTTTGAATTTCATTTTTTCCTCTCAAATTAATCTGACGCAACTATTTTGGAAACAGCCTTGTCTCCGTTTACGACCAGATAAAGATAACTTTTTGACGCGTATCTTACGCCGCACCCGGGGTTTATCAGCGTAACACCGTCGGTTTCGTCCTCGCGCGCGCGGTGGGTGTGACCGTACAGCGCGATTTTGCAGTCAAGCTGTTTGGCCCTTGCGGCAAGCTTGGACAGTGTGTATTTAGCGGAGTATAAGTGTCCGTGGCAAAGAAAAATTTTTAAGTTTTCTATTTCGATAACGCTTTCGTCCTCGCCCAGCTTCACGGGGTCGCAATTGCCGTTTATAACGTAAGTTTTATCGGGATATTTTGCGCGGATATACGCCCCGTCCGCGGAGGTGTCGCCCAAGTGAATTATATAATCGCTCTCCGCGAAAACGCTGTCAAGCCCGTCTAAAAATTTTCTGTTACCGTGCGTGTCGGAAACTACCGTGACGGTTTTCAAAATTTTTTCCTCAAATCGCACAGCGCGCGATAGCGGTGCGACACGGAGTTTTTTTCCTCCGCGCTGGCAAGTCCGAAGCTTTTTTTAAGGTCGTCGGAGTAGAAAAGGCAGTCGTAGCCGAAGCCGTTTTCGCCTATTTCTTCCTGTAAAATTCTGCCGTGCGTCCTGCCTTCGCCGAAGTAGGTTTTGCCGTCGGGCATACACAGGCACACCGCGCTTTCAAAGTAAGCTTTGCGCCCGACAATCCCTTCAAGCCGCTTTAAAAGCAGCTTTCTGTTCGCCTCGTCGCCCTCGCCCGAAAACCGCGCCGAAAATATCCCGGGCGCGCCGTAAAGCGCTTCCACGCACAGACCCGAGTCGTCCGCCAGCGCGGGCAGGCGAAACTTCAAAGCTATCGTTTCGGCTTTGATTTTCGCGTTCTCTTTAAACGTCTTTCCGGTTTCGGGTATGTCGCCGTCGAAACCGAGCTCTTTCATGGAGGTTATTTTAACGTCGCCGAAAATCTGCTTTATTTCGCGTATTTTATCCTTGTTGCCGCTGGCAACCACTATTTCCGTCAGCTTCATAATAAGTATTATACAATAATCCTTTTTAAATGTAAAGCGTTACCATTTCGAATTGTGCAGCTCGCCGCGCGTTTTGAAGCCGTCGAAGTCAAGCTGTCTCAACCCTTCGTAAACCGCGACCGCGACGGAGTTTGATAAATTCAGACTGCGCGTTTCGCCTATCATGGGTATCCTCAGGCAGTTTTCCCTGTTGGCTTTTAAAAGTTCTTCCGGAAGTCCTCGCGTTTCCCTGCCGAATACAAGGAAATCCCCCTCGGCAAACCGTGCGTCGCTGTGACGCTTCAATCCCTTTGTAGTAAAATAAAAAAATCGGGAGAGGGGGTGGCGGCGTTTCAGCTCGTCGAAAGAGTCGTAATAAGTTATGCTTACCTCGTCCCAGTAATCCAGACCGGCGCGTTTTAAACGTTTGTCGGTAATTTTGAACCCGAGCGGTCTTACAAGGTGAAGCGCGCAGCCGGTAGCGTGGCACGTGCGCACTATGTTGCCTGTGTTCTGCGGAATTTCAGGCTCTACCAATACAATATTGAACATAATTGAATTTTAAAATAATTTGCGCCTTTTTGCAATCAAAATGAATGTCTTAATTTTATTTGACAGCAACTTTCAAACCTGTTAAACTTTAATTGACTAACTTTCGGAGAAATCATATTTGATGATAAACAATCTGCTTGCGCTTAGTTCGGCAAACATTCTTACGATAGTAAACAGCCTGCTGCTGCTATTCGGCGGCGTCGCGGCGTTTATAGTCGGCATGAATATCATGGGCAACAACCTTGAAAAAGCCGCCGGGAAACCTATGCGCCGCTTAATGGGCAAAGCTACGAAAAACCGCTTCCTCGGCGTAGGAACGGGCGCGGCGGTAACGGCGATAGTCACCAGCTCGTCCGCGACGACGGTCATGATAGTCGGCTTCGTAAACGTGGGGCTTATGACTTTGGCGCAGGCGGCGTCGGTAATAATGGGCGCAAACATCGGTACGACGATAACCGCGTTTATTACGGCTATTTCCACCGCGGGGAACGAGCTTTCCGTAACGTCCGTATTTGCGTTTGCGGCGTTCGTCGGCGTGCTTATGTCGATGATTAGCAAAAACGAGAAGGTGAAGCGCGCCGGCTCTATTTTGCAGGGTGTAGGCCTCATTTTTATAGGCATGAACGTCATGTCGGGCTCCGTCGGCGGTCTTATGACCGAGAAAGTAATAGAGAACGGCGTCGCCGTTTCCAATCCCATAGCGCAGGCTGTCAAGGATATGTTCGTCGCCATAGGTTTGGGTAAAAAAGTTTTAACGTGGGAAATACCCGTCCTGTTTCTTCTGGGCGCGGCGCTTACGGGACTTATGCAGTCGTCGGCGGCGATTACGGCAATAGTAATTTCGCTTGCAAGCTCGGGGCTTATATCACTGCCTATGGCTATGTTTATAATCCTCGGCACAAACGTCGGAACGTGCGTCACGGCGCTTCTGTCCTCGCTCGGAACCAATGTGAACGCCCGCCGTACAGCCGTCGTTCACCTGCTTTTCAATATAATAGGCAGTATAATTTTCATAATACCCCTGTCAGTACCGGCGGTAAGCAACGGTATAGCTTCCGCGCTTGCAAACATATCGAATATTTCCTGGCAGATAGCGGTATTCCATATGGCGTTTAACGTTTTGACGACGGCGCTGTTACTGGGATTTGTGAATTACCTTGTCAAGCTGGCATGCATTCTCGTACCCGACAAAAAGTCGAAAAAACAGGAGGATGACGGAGAAACGCTTGACGTCCGACTTTTGAAAACTCCCGCAATCGCTGTCGGACAGGTGCGCAAACAGCTTTTGAAGATGGGTGACGAGGCGTTCGCCAACTACAAGCTTTCGCTTGATATGCTTCTTACCGGCGATATGTCGGGCAAAGAACGTTTCGCCGCGACCGAAAACAACATCAACGCGATGAACAAATACATAGTTTCTTTCCTTATACGGCTGTCGCTTACGGAAATTTCCGAGGTCGACGAAAAGAAGGTCAGCTCGTTCTACCGCGTCGTATCGGATATAGAGCGTATAGGCGACTATGCGGAAAATATAGTTGAGTACGCGGAAAAGCTGATTGAGGATAAAACCTCGTTTTCACAGTCCGCACGGGACGAAATAGCCGAAATGGATTTACATATTACCGAACTTTATAAATACGTGACTTACGTTTTTCGCGACAGCGACCTGCATTACATGCCCGACGTCGAACGGGAGGAGCAGGAAACCGACCGCATGAACAACGTAATGCAGGCTTCCCATCTGACGCGCATAAACGAGGGAAAATGCTCTCCCGAAGCGGGCGCGGTTTTCCTGCAACTTGCCGTTAATATGGAGCGTATCGGCGACCACATGCACAATGTGGCAAACTCGGTTCTGTCTTACGGGCATAACGCGGTCAGCAAATAAAAATTCAAAATAAAAAAGCGGAGCTTCGGCTCCGCTTTGATTTATTCCGTTTTTTCTTCTTCAAACGCCTGCGCAACCGCCGTTTCCGCCTGCGCTTCAACTTCGTCCGCGGGCAGTCCGCCTATTGCGGCAACGGGTATTTCTTTCGGCTTTAATATTCTGCGGCGTGCCGCAAGGAAGGCGCAATAAGCGCCGTTAAACGCGAAAAATATGGCTACGTAAGCGGCGTAAAGCCCCAGTATGTAAAGCGCGTTCAAATCGCACCGCCATATCCTCAGCTTCCATACGGGCAGCTTGAAGGGGAGGGGGTTTTCCTGCGTGAAAGCGTAATTGGGGTAAAGCCACTCGCCTTCCTGCAAAGTGTAACCGTCGTGTGTAAAGCCCATCGAAGCGGAAGTCACCAGCCCGCTCGCCACCGAGGCGACGATAATAACCGCAAAATAATATATCAGCGGAATTATGCAATCCTTATAACGGAATTTGTAATGCCCCAACGCCGTCGGCAGGACGGACAACGCAAACAAAAGGCAATGCGTCAGGCAGAAGTACAGTATCGAATAACTGCAAAAAATTCCGTAATTGGACATTTCGTCCTTACCGAAGTACACAAACACCGACACCGCGCCCGCCGCATGCACGAAAAAGGAAATTGCGTACAGAATTTTCTTTTTTACAATTACCGACGCCGAAGCTATGTACACCCCGATATTGCAAATAAAAAGCGGTATACATGCAAAAACCGTGTGGTAAACGTTGTATCCGTCGCCCATCACGACCGAGTCCTTACTGTGGTACTGTATAAGCAGAATAACAGCCGCCGCAGCAAGAAAGCAATTCTGCGTACTTTTGTCCTTGTTTTTAAGGAAGTAATAGCTACCCACCGTAAACCCGATTAAAATTACTATTGCAAGGAAGTGCCACAGCGTAAAATTTTTAAACCAAAGGAAGTGTCCGCGGCCGAAATTTGCTGCGTCGAAAAAATTTTCGAAAATATTAAGCGGCATGCAGGCGACCAAAGCGAAAGGAAGCCATATCCAGCTTTTCGCCCGCGTTTTAAAGCCGTCGCGCACAAACAGCAGTGCGCATATTACCATATATATAATATTACTTGCAAAAAACAGCGCTTGGTTAAGCGCTTTGGGCATAAATCCGTTTATGTGCGCGTAAACTTTGTCCGCGGCAGAGCTGTCCGCGCTTATTGCGGACACATCGAAAAACTTTCCGAAAAGACAGCAAGAAAGTATTACGAAAACGGGCAGTAAATATTTTGCAATATCGGCGCAGCATTTCTTTTTATAGAATACCGCAAGCGCTATAAGCAAAAGTCCCGCTTTTTTTACCCATTGACTTATTACGAAAAATGCGTTAAAGCTTTCCGCGCTGTTTTCCCAGCCTATTCTGTTAAATATGTAGTAGTCGGAAACGGTAAAAGTAAGCAAAAACGCCGCCGCCGCCAGTACCGCCGCGCACGTTTTAAGTATAATGTCGGTATATTTCAAAAATTTTACGTTGCTTTTAAGCGTTGCCGCCTTTTGTAAATTCATAGTACCCGTATTATACTATCAAGCGCGCCGTTTGTCAATATTTCCGTTTTGCCTCTTTCTGTCATTAAACCACTGTGACGTGCGCCGACAATACCTCATTGTCGTCCCGAGCGACATTCACCTTAATGTCATCCTGAGCGGCAGCGAAGGATCTGAAAAAAGATTCTTCACTTCGTTCAGAATGACGGCGGGGTAGGCACGCCTCAGAATGACGGTGGGGTAGGCAAGCCTAAAAATAACGGCGCCCCCTTGAAAAATCGGCATGAAAAAAACCCAACCGCTTTACGTAAAAGCTGATGTCTTAAAGACGGACTCAATGCCGACGTTAAGGCAAGGTTGAGCTAGTTTCGCCTTTTCAAAAGGCAGGACGGCAGCCCCTTCACTACTCCAATTTCGTTTCGGTCCGCCGGTCAATGCACACGGCGGAATCGGGAATCCGTATTTTTTCTTTCGTATACGGCAGAGTGAAGCGCAGGCCGCACAGCTAACCTACGTGCAGAGTACGTATTGTTCCTGTATCCTGAGGAAGTCAGGTAATTAGATTTGTACGCATTTTCATTATTGCCGGAACGCAGCCAAATATCAGGTGTAAGCATACCGCCCTTAGGCAAATATATCATGCGCGGAACAATTTTAACAAGAAAAAACAGGTTTCGTCTTTCACGGTCTACAATCTTCGACAATATTAGACATCGCCGCCGCTTTTTAAGTGAAGCGCAGGCCGCACAGCTAAGGTACGTGCCGGAAAAGCATTGTTATACGCGCCGGAGGCTGACAGGTATTGCGCATTGTACGCATTTTCATTATTACCGGAACGCAGCCAAGCGATATAACAGCCAACCGCCCTTAAACGCAATATATCACCACATTTCGGCAAATGCAAGGGGAACAGGCGTTTTATATGCGCGGTTGACAGTATTCGACGCAAAGCGACAAAGCAAACGCATTTTTTCGGCAGTGAAGCGCAGGCCGCACAGAAAACCGACGTGCATCGTAAGTATTGTTATATGCCCCCGAAGCAGTCAGGTATTGAGATTTGTAGGCATTTTTATCATTGCCGGAACGCAGCCAAGGTATATAGAAAGCTAACCGCCCTTAAACATAATATATCATTTGCAATTTCGTTTTGCAACCGAATATATCCAAGTCCGCCCTTTGTTGACACCGTTCGACAAAAAAACCTAAAATGTCATTCTGAGCGACATTTACCTCATTGTCATGCTGAGTAACGTTCACCTCATTGTCATCCTGAGCGACGTTCACCTCATTGTCATCCTGAGCGACAGCGAAGGATCTGAAAGCAGATTCTTCGGCAAGCCTCAGAATGACATATGAAAGCAAAGCCTCAGAATGACGGTGGAGGGCAAAAAAAGACAAAAAAGCTTATTTTTTACAAAATCAGGCGTAATATTTGGGGGCTGACCACTATATATTGTGGTTCGCCGCCGTTTATACCACAATTTATCAAAAAATAAAAATTTTTAAAAAAAAAGCTTGAAATTACAAAAAATGAGTGATATAATACCTATACCACATTTTGAACAATATCGCAAAGCGGCTCTTACGGGGTTTTCCGTAGGGGATTTCTGCGGATTGCGCTAAATGTGTGAGGTTAATTTTTTACAAAAAGGTGCAAACCGCAGGGTTTGCATCTTTTTTTGCGTTTATAAATGTCATGCTGAGTGAAACGAAGCATCTGAAAAAAGATTCTTCACTTCGTTCAGAATGACGGTGGAGCAAGCCTCAGAATGACAGGAAGGACAAGTCTCAGAATGACAGGGGGGCGAAGCCCAAGACAGACCCACCCCCAAAAGTAAATTAAGTCATAAATTAAATCATATACATATATAGATAAGGATAAAAGAGGTTGTGATTATGAAAAAGTTACACTCCGTAAAAAATGTATTGACGGCGGTACTTGCGGTACTGTGCGCGGCGCTTCTTTGCGTCGGCGTAACGCTTGCGGTAGGCGTCAACGGGGGCAAATCGGCAAGCGCGGCTACGTTCACCAATAACGTAACCGTGGGCGAGCTGACAAACAACGGCTACGACACGACGGACGCCACGAAGAAGGACTTCAACGGCAAAAATCTGTCAAAGCTGTTTGCGTTGCTTATAGGTAATACTACCGACAGCGGCGCCACTTATGACGACGTATATAAAAAGATATACGGCGACGGCTCGGTTACGGTATCGACAAGCGGTGCAAAAACCTATGCCAAATCTTATGTAAAGTACGGCAACAGCTCGGCTTATATCCCTGCGTACCGTTCTGCAAAACAAATACACGACGACTTAGCCAATCAAAACATAGTCGTTAATTTCGGCGGACAGGAGTGGACCGTCACTTTCGTCACCGCCGACCAAAACGGCGACCTTGTCGCTACGCTTTGGCTTAAAGACCGTCTCGGCGGCAACAACTGGATAAATTACACCGGCGCTCACGGCTGGGCAAACACCACCAACGGCGGCAACCAGACCAGTCCTTACCCCGGCGACATGTACACCACCAGCGAGGTGCGCGTAAAAACCCTTAACAACGGCGGACAAATAGCTACCAACGGTTCAACCGTCGGCGGCGCCGTTGCGCAGGACCCTTCGCATATCCTTGCAAACTTCACCATGGACAAAACTACGACAGTCGGCGGCGCCAGCCTTACCGACTACCTCGTCCAACCCAAAAATCTTGACTATCAGTATGTGGAAAGCTTCGCTTACCACTATACCGAGGCAGGCACGTCCTACACCTATAACATTCATAACGAGGCGTTGTATTCGCCCACCCATCTCGATTCAAACGGCAACGCGGTAAACGGCAACTCCACAACCGTTTACGGCAGTTGGTATTCCAACTTCAACTATACGGCGGGTCCTGCCCAAAACACCAACAGCGGCAAAACCAATTACAGCGACTGGGGTAACGACTACGTCTGGCTTCCTTCCTTGTCGGAAACAGGCTGTGTCGCTTACGGCAGTCAGGTCCCCGCATGTACGGGTATCTGGGGTACCGTCTCTAAAAGCGGCGGCAGTATAGTAACTACCGGTCAGTGCAGCTCCTCCGGTACGACTACCGCGCCCGCAGTTACTAACTGGCAAAGCGTGGCTGACAACACCGACGGCTACACTTGGCTGCGTTCCGGCTCTAATGAAAGTGCGTACTATTCTGTTTACCTGACTTCCTCAGGATACCTGTACACTACGTACTCTGCACGTAGGTTAGCTGTGCGGCCTGCGCTTCACTTAAATCTTAAATCTGCCGCGGCAGCGGCGTCTGTCTGTGCCGAGCCCGAAATTCAGGTCGGCAGCGACAAACTGACAAAAACTTCTATCGACTGGGACGATAAGGACCATACGTTCAATATAAATTTCGACACCAAGACCACCGCAATAACCAAAATAGAGCGGTTGGGCGTAGGCGACGCAAGCGCTGCGACGTTGTACACCTGCACTCTGCCTACGACAAGCACGGGCACGCCCGGCATAACGCCGAATGCAGATCCCAACATCACGTGTGATGTTGGCAGCGCGGCGTCCGGCGCCACGCTGAAGCTGAAACAAGCAGGCAAGTATACTATATATTTAAGCCCGATTGATAAAAATTACGCGGCTACAAGCCAGTATTTAAGCTGGGAAAAGGACGGACTGCGCAACGATAAAAAGCTGGAAATTTACGTATTCCCCAAAGCGTTCACCATGCCCGAGGTTGCCACAGGCGACGCGCAGGGTCAGGAGTACACCGGTAAGGATATCGTATTCACGCTGGCAAGCGCGGACACCTCTGCAGTAGGCGACTGGGATAAATATATGCAAATCGACGGCACTTGCCCGACCGGTTTGACCGAGTGCGTCTATCAGGCTTCCGATTTCAGCGACACGTCGCACGCAGGCGACGTGGGCAAGCGCAACGGCAGCTTCAAAGCGTCCAAAGTGGGCGAGTATAAATTCAATATTAAATTAAAGGACGCCGTTAACACCGTCTGGAAGGACTCTACCGGTAAGACCACCTGGTTTGTGGACACTACGGGTACGGAGCCGGTATACCACTGGTCGGGCGCGAAACCCGGTTCTTCCGACGAAATAAAGCTTGAAGTAACGGCAAGGACGCTTAGCACTGCATTGACCAACTCCAACAACTGGAATTGGAGCATGGGCAAGGACGGCGTTGTAATTAAGGTCGTCATAAAGAACTTTGCGGATAAAGCGCATATAGACAACAGCGGCAGTGCGCCGTCGTTGACGGGCTCGGCAACGTGTCTCGGACTTAACTTCTACTATACCAATGCGGACGGCAGCGGCAAGACGAACATTGCGACGGACAAAATAAAGGCTACGTTCGACCCGACTGTGGGCGAGGTATCGTTTGACGGCGGCACGACGAAGGTAGTAACGGGGACCTTGACCGTAGAGGTCACTATGCCCAAAATAAACACTACCAACGACACGGCTAACCCCAATTACGTGTTCGGCGTAGAGCCTTCGTCCACCGGCGACATGAGCAAGAACTATAAAGTAAGCAGCAACTCGGCTACGAAAAACTTCACCGTAGGCACTGCCGTTATAGACCTTGACGCATTAAGCTGGACTTATAACGAGGACGGCGTCGGCGCTATGACGACGGACGACAGCAACCCTTCCAACCCCATAACCAACAAGACGGTTCTCGCGCAGAACGGTCACGTAACGTACAAGAAAAACGCGCAGGGTACCGCAGGCGTGGAGTATGAGCCTCAGCTTATGCTCTATAAGGAAACGGTTTCCGACGACGGTAACGGCGGACAGGAAGTAACCGTCGACTACGAGTATAACGACGCTACGTCCCCTGTTTTGAAGATTGAAAACTATTCATCGAACGGCGGAAGCGTTAAAAAGGCTTCTAACGTAAATCTGGACTCGAACGACGACGTAATAGCCTACAAGACAACCGTAAAGGTAAAGCTTGTCGACACAAACGGCTATTCGCTCAAAGCGACGGGCAACCCTTCGCACGTGCGTGTAAACACAACGGACAACACG
>CAJTRW010000034.1 GCA_910578765.1 uncultured Christensenella sp. | reverse complement strand
GTCTGTCTTGGTGCACCATTAGAGATAGAGGTTGAACCCTCTGGTATAAAGTAAATACAGCCTTGTCGTAATGACGAGGCTGTATTTACTTTATTACAATAGGTTTTATCTTATATGGCGATAATGGTATTACTATTACGGTATAAGGTTCAATTTTTAAAAAGTTTCTGAATAATTTTCTCTTTGCCAGCAGAAGTTTGACTTGCTTAAATTTATCAAATATGCGGCGTTGGTGGGGTCGGTCAATTCATTTTTGTCAATATAGCCCGCCCTGAATAAAGCTCCGGGTTCAAAAAGTGACCAGTCGGTATTTCCTTCAAAATAGGCTTTGTTTACGGAACTTGAATAAAATGCTTGGTTTTCTATGTAAACAACATTGACAGGTATTAAAATTTCATTAAGCGATATGCAATTTTTAAAAGCATACGTACAAATTTTAGATATTCCGTTGCCGAAAGTTACGTTTGACAGGTTTTTACAGTTCTCAAACATATTTGCGCTAACGTCGGCAGTACAGTTATCGAATTTTACGCTTTCAAGTTGTTCGCACCGTAAAAAAGCATATTTGCCGATTGTTTTAACGCCTTCGGGAATAATTATGTCGGTTAATTTACTGCTGGTAAAACAGTATTCGCCTATTGATACAAGACCGTCCGGCAGAATTATATTTTTAAATTCGCAATATGAAAAGGCATATTCTCCTATAGATTTCAGTGTGTCAGGCAAAATTATTTCATCCAAAGCCGGACACATTTGAAACGCGCAATTTTCTATAATTTCTATGTTGCTCTGTATTTCGGCAAAAGTTATTTTTGTGTTATTCAGAAAAGCGTTTTCCCCAACAACTTTTACAGGCAAACCGTTATGTTCCGAAGGGACAATTATATAATCTTCGGTACCGCTGTAACCAGTTACGGTGTAGTAAGTTTTGTCCGTTGAAAGCTTATACCTAAATTCGTCCTTGAAAGTTAAAATGTATTCTGCGTATACGAAAATATCTTTTAGTTCGAGAGAGTATTCCTGCCATGTTCCGGAATAGCCTTTCCTTTGAGGAACTTCCGGCTCAACAATATTTTTATTCTCGATATCAAATTCGACTTCACCCACTTTTTCATTTCCGGCTATAAAGGTCGCCGTGTACTTAATAGGGGTGTATTGTGCTTCAACTGTAAAATTTTCGTAAACGATATCATATTCGGGCCAGCTGCCTTCATATCCTGTCTTTGACGGCACATCCGGCGTGGTGATTTCATGCTTCTCTACATTGAAAGGCGCTACCGATATCACGGTGCCTTCTGCGACAAAACTTACAAAATATGTTACAGGACTGTACTCTGCAAAAATTTCGATAATATTTTCTTGATTTTGTGAAATGTACGGCTCGGACCATTTACCGGTATAATGCTGTTTGAGAGGTAAGGAAGGAAAATTTATTTCTGTTTCCACGGTATAGCCGTTTTGTGTGAAGCATACGTTACCGTCTGCAATAAAGTTTATCGAATAAATAATGGGGGAGTACTCCGCGTGAAGTTCGCGGTCGCCGCCGTTTAACGGCAATCCGTCCCATTTCGCCGTATAGCCTGATTTTGCGGGAGGCTCCGGTAGATTAGGCGGTGCGCTTACATTGTAATTAACGCAAGCAAACACTTTATTTTCTACATATAAAGTGACTGTGTATTCTATCGGGGTATATTCTGCGTTGACGGTAATTTCCGTTGATGAACCGAAAACGCAGCTGTCCCATTTAGCTGTAAAGTGCATTTTTTGGGGAACGGGGGGCTTTAATGCTTCGTATTCCTCAACCGAACATAAAATTTCGTCAACAATTTTACCGTCGGCAATGAACTTAACAATAAATTGTTTAGACGTCCAAACAGCGGTAAGTGTAATGTTATCCTTGATCGGCTGTCCGAAGTCAAACTTTTCCCGACCGACATACCAGCCGTCGAAAGTGTAGCCGCTTTTCTGCGGTTTATAATTTTGAGCGTATGTGCCCGAGGTTACTTTATCCGTAGCAAAAACGGAAGTGCCGTCGAGATATGTAACCGTGTAAGTTACTGATTGCGAGCTATCGTTTTTAGTAGTTTTGACATTGCAACTGCATATGACAATTGCGGTTGCTATACACAATATAAATAAGGTTGCAAGAATAATAAATTTTACAGAAAACTTTTTCATATGTTAATATTAGCATGTTTCTACAAAATTCGCCATAATTCGACAGCAAAAAATTAAAAAAATTTTAAATTATTTTTTTGAAAGGACGTTTCTAAACGTTCTTTTTTATTTTCATATGCAATACATTAAAGTATGCGGTTGTCCTTTCTGCCCGAAGATGTCAAAACGGCGCTATCCAATTTGAATTGTAATTATCTTACGGAAATAAGATTACGCCGCGGACAGCCTGTAATGGCAGAGTATAAGGGCAAATATGTTAAGCTTAACCGTTTCGGTATAGCCGAGGACGACAGGAACTTAATAATCGTAAGCAATATTACGCCGGTAATAAATGCCGCCGTAGGCGGAAGTATGTACAATTACACCGAACAAATGAAAAGCGGATTTATTACGGTGGAACACGGCGTTAGAATAGGTCTTGCGGGAGAATACGTTACACAGGGCGGTAGCGTACAAGCTATTAAAAATATCACGTCGTTAAATATCAGGATCCCTCACGATATAGACAATTGTTCGCAATATTTGGCCGAAACTCTCTTTTTAAACGGTTTGCATAGTACTTTGTTATATTCTAAACCCGGCTTCGGTAAGACGACAATGCTAAGAGATTTGGCAAAAAAGCTCGGCGCTTCGGCAAAATGCAATGTTCTGATTTTTGACGAGCGGAACGAAATATCGGCTATGGACGGCAACGGAAACGGTTACGATTTGGGTGAAAATGTTGACGTAATTAGGTGTTATAACAAAAAAAGCGCCATAACGGGCGCTATAAGGGCCATGAAGCCGCAACTTATAATTACCGACGAGTTATACGGCGACGAAGATATAAGCGCCATGCAGTATGCCGTCGACTGCGGAATATATGTAATTGCATCAACGCATGTATGTAATAAAGATATTCTTAAAACTATGCCTTTCGAATATTTTGCCGAATTGACCGGAATAGGGGAAAATCCGTTAATTTATGATAAAAATTTTAATATTGTTGGTTCTGGCGGCGTTGATAACGTCGATAGGAATATTTTTATCGGCAAATAAAAAAAAGAAAATGCAGATTTTCGCCGAAATGTACGAATTTAACGAACAGTTGATTTTAACTTTGAAGTTCAACCGTTCTTCTATTGACAAAATTGCGGAACCGTTTAAATACGTTCCGAAAGTTTTAAGCGGCGAGCTTACTTTAAAAGGGGACTGCGGCGAAGTGCTGAAAAATTATATCGGAAATCTCGGACAAACAGACGCATTGTCGCAAGTGGACTACCTTACGGAAAGGAAAGCCGTTTTAAAAAAATATAAGGACGATAGCTTTGCCGACTATAAAAAGTACAGCTCGCTGTATATTAAAATTTTTTTTCTGATCGGCGTAATGACAGCTATTTTGCTTGCATAATGGATATAAGTATAATTTTCAAAATTGCCGCCGTCGGTATTGTCGTGACTATTATTTGTCAGGTTCTGAAAAAATCCGACAGGGACGATATAGCTACCCTTGTAAGCTTGGTCGGACTGATTATAGTTCTTACCGTAGTTATTTCAATGATTGCGGATTTGTTTTCCCAGATAAGGCAGCTGTTCGATATTTTCTGATGCACATTTTACGTCTTTGCTGTATTGCAGTTATAACGGCTATTTGCGCCTTAATATTAAAAAACCATAAATCCGAGCTTGTGCCGCTGTGTATTACGGCGGGCGGAATTTTAATGTTTTTATACGCTTTCGATTATATATCCGAAAGCGTCGAATTTATTAAAAATTTTACTCAGACAAGCGGAATAGACAACGAAATAATCCGCATAGTTTTTAAAATAATCGGAATAGGTTTTTTGGTCGAGCTTACCGCAGGTTCGGTAAAAGATTTGGGATTTGAAAGCTTATCGGACAAGCTTGTGCTTTGCGGAAAAATTATTATTTTCGTAGTTGCGATTCCTATCTTGAACAGTACTTACAAAATAATTGTCTCTTTAATCGAGCTTGTATGAAAAAACGCGCTGTACTTTTGATAATAATAATTGTTGCCGTCGCGGCATGCTTGTTCGCCGGCGGTATTGCGGCGTATGCCGAAGAGGACGGCTCCAAGGAATTAAACGAAAGTATTTCCGGACTTTTGGAAGATCTGGATTTGTCAGAACTGCAACAATATCTGGACGAACACAGCGACAGTTTTTTGTTTAATTTCGGTGATACGGCAAAAGAAATCGTAAATTATCTAATTAAAGGTAATTTGGATACCGATTACGGCAGTTATATCAAAGAGCTTTTTAACGTCATATTCAAAAACGTAATATCTCTTATTCCGGCATTTGCCGAAGTTACGGCTATAGCGCTATTATGTGCGGTTGTAACGACGGCGGAGGGAAAGCTGATAGGGAAAAGCACTTCTAAAATAGTAAGACTTTCATGCTATTCGCTTATAATTATGATTATAGCGTCCATGCTGGTCGGTACGGTATCTGAGTGTATAAGCTGTATTAAAAGCGTAAAAAAGCAAATAGAAATAATAACTCCCATACTTGCGACTTTAACGGTCTTGACAGGCGGTACCAGTACCGCGGCAATTTATCAACCGTCGGCGATATTTCTATCCGGAGGTGCGGTTGAAATTGTAAGCGGTTTTATTTTTCCCGCAACCCTGGCAGTTATCGTTTTGAACTTTATGTCAAAACTCAATCCGCAGATGTCTTTCGGCGGAGTCACGGCATTAGTCAAAAGTATAATGAAGTGGGTAATAGGAATTACAGTTACTGTTTTCAGTATATTTATTACCATGCAGAGTACTGCGTCCTCGCTTTTCGACGGGATTATTTTCAAAGCCACCAAATACGTTGTCGGTAATTCGGTTCCCATCGTCGGTAATTTTCTTTCAAGCGGATTCGATATGCTTACTTCCGCGGGGTTGCTTATAAAAAGCTCTGTGGGAATTTGCGGTTTGCTGCTGCTTCTTGCCGAACTGATTCAGCCGATAATTTTACTTATATCGTTTTCCATTATACTGAAATTTGTCGGCGCGGTAATCCAGCCTGTGGGGGAACAGACCCTTTATTCGCTTTTGTCCGATTTATCCAAAGATATCGAGTTTTTTATTGCAGGTTTGCTTACGGTAGCTTTTATGTACGCGCTTATAATAATGCTGATAATAAATTCGGCTAACAGCTTTATATGAAAACTTATTTATTGACCGCCGCCGGCGTAATATTTTTATCCGTTATAGTTTCTTTGTTGATACCCGAAGGTAAACTTAATAAAAGCATTGTTTTCGTAATGAGACTGGCCTGCATTTTCGTTCTTATTCAACCTATAACCGGTATATTTAAAATAAAATCTTCAACGGTAAACGAGCCGCTTTACGATTACGAATTTATTTGTAAGGTTTATTCCGATAATCAGAGCGAACAGCTTGAAAAGCTTATCGCCGAAAAGCTTTCTGAGACCTGCGACTGTGTTGTGGATATTAAGTTCGATAACGGTGAATTTAAGGTAAACGGCGTCACTGTAGAAGTTAATTCGCAAAAAAACGAAAGTATTGATAAAATTTACGCATATTTGCAGGAAAAGGGATATATAAATATAACAGTATATGCGAAAAGTTCTTGATTACGTGAAAGAAAATAAAAAAATAATCATTGTTGTCGTACTTATCGTTATACTTATCGGCGCCGTATATTTAATTGACAAACTGAAAAAACCGTCTTCGTCTATTGACGCGTCTTCAGCACCCAAAAGTGCAACGGAGATTAAACTTACCGGTATTTTAAGCAATATAGACGGAGTGGGGAATACCGACGTTATGATTAACGAGTCTGACGGACAAATTCTCGGTGTGGTAATTGTTTGCCAAGGGGCGGACAATATTATGACGAGAAGCAATATACTCAATGCTGTTTCCACGGCTTTAAAAATAAACAAAGATATAATAGCAATTTATTCAATGACTGTTTAAGGAGAAATTTATGTCAAAAAAGAAAAAAATCATCGTAATGTCATCACTCGTACTTTTACTTGCGCTTACGGCAGTGCTCAACGTAGTGCTTGCAAGAACCAAGACCGCCAAAGGCGATTCCGCGATAGCTACGTCAAACTACTTCACTACATACCGTTCCGAAAGAACAACGACGAGAAGCGAAGAGCTTGTTCAGCTTGACAGCGTAATTGCGCTTTACGACGCAAACGACGAAAAGTATAAGGAAGCCGTCAACCTCAAAATAAAGATAGTTGAAATAATGGAAAAAGAGCTTGTGCTTGAAACCATGATTAAGTCCAAAGGCTTTTCCGACGCCGTCGTATCGATAGGGGTTGATTCCGATAACGTAAACGTATTCATTAATTCCAACGAGTTGGATATAAACACGGCGCTGTCGATTTATCACTGTCTTAAAGACGAGGCGGGCATAATTCCCGAAAATATAATTATCATGCCCGTGTATTCTCAAATTTAATATTTAGTTGCAAATTTAAAATAAATGTGTTATACTAACGATAAGGAGTTATTTATGGCACATATAAGACACGACCCGACTTCCACGCAAAAAGGTAAAGTAACATATAATTCCGGCATAGTCAGCGGAATTGTTGCATTGGCAATAAGCGAAGTTGACGGAGTTACTCTGCTAAATGCAAAGAACAAGGGTGTGAAACTCAATTTCGAAAAACAAGGTATAATTGCCGATATAAGCGTCAAGGTGGACAGTAATTATAACGTTCCGTCCCTTGCGTTCAGAATTCAGCAATCAATAAAGCACAACGTCGAGTCGATGACGAAATATAAGGTGGCTAAGGTAGACGTCCATATTCAGGACGTAAATTTCCCCGAAAATTCGGCATTGTAAATATTACGCTTATTCCCTTAAATCTTTTAAGGGAATATTTGTATTTCCGTACATTTACAGTTAGGAAGGATAATTATGAGATCAACAGCAAGGGAAGTTGCGTTTGAGGTAATTTTCGCGTCGCGCTTTACCGATACGATAGACAACGGCTTGAAATCCGCGCTTGCAAAAAAAGAAAATTTAAGCACGGAAGATTTAGATTACCTGGACCGTATACTTATGACGGTCGAAAAACATATGGACGAGTTTTCCGAAACAGTGGACAAACGTTCCGTTGCTTTTCCCGAGTCACGTATTTTCCCTGCCGATATAAGTATTCTTTTTATCGCGCTTGCGGAAATTTTGTATGAGGAAGACATACCGGATATTGTTTCCATAAACGAGGCGGCTAATATCGCCTCGAAATATTCGTCGCAAAAGAGCGCGTCCTTTATAAGCGGAATACTTTCGGAAATTGTCAGGAATAAAAATGTATAAAATTATAGACGGTAAAAAATTAGCGTCGGAGCTCAGGCTAAACCTTAAAAATAGAATAGGGGAATACATAAAGGAACGCGGTGAAATCGGACTTGCGGTCATACTTGTGGGGGAAGACCCCGCATCTGCCGTGTACGTCAGAAATAAAATTAAAGCGTGCGAAGAAGTAGGTATAAAATCTTCGGTTTATTATCTTCCCGAACAAACGGCGCAGAAAGACGTTGAGGAGTTGGTTACCTCCCTGGCGGATAATAATAAAATCCACGGTATATTGGTTCAGTTGCCGTTACCTTCTCATATAAACGCAAAAAAAGTTTTGGAACTTATTCCGGTCGGTAAAGACGTAGACGGGTTTTCCGCTGAAAATATCGGAAAGCTGTGTTTAAACGAGGAGTGCTCGGTTGCCTGTACGCCCTACGGAGTAATAAAGATGCTGGAAAGCGAGAAGATCGACGTTAAAGGTAAACGGGCGGTGATACTCGGTCGTTCCGAAATTGTCGGAAAACCGATGTCTATGTTGCTTTTGAATGCCGATGCGACAGTTACGGTTTGCCACAGTAAGACGCGCGGACTAAAAGAAATATGCCGTGAAGCGGACATATTGATAGCCGCCGTCGGAAAAGCGAAATTCGTTACCGCGGATATGGTTAAGCAAGATGCCGTAGTCATCGACGTGGGGATTAACAGAGACGAAAACGGAAAAATGTGTGGCGACGTTGACTTCGAAAACGTAAAAGATAAATGTTCTTACATAACTCCCGTGCCGGGAGGCGTAGGACCTATGACTATAACTATGTTGATGTACAATACTTACAATGCGGCTATAAGGAGCGGAAATTGACTTTCGAAGAAAAATATTCGCAGTACAAAAGCGCTTTTGAAAAACGGTTAAGCGAATTTTGCAATAATATTACATGCAAACCGGATATTCTTGCCGAGAGCATGAAGTATAGCCTGAATTTAGGCGGTAAGCGAATCAGACCCGTACTAATGTATGCGGTAAGCAACGTGCTCGGACTCGATGAGGGTAAAATTGAAAATTTTGCGCTTGCTTTGGAGCTTATTCATACGTATTCTCTAATTCATGACGATTTGCCTGAAATGGATAACGACGATTTCAGACGCGGTAAACCGTCTAACCATAAAGTTTTCGGTCAAGGCAATGCCGTGCTTGCAGGCGACGCCCTCTTAAATACAGCGTATTCGCTACTCATAGACGAATGTCGCAACGGCGGTGAATACGTATCTGCGGCGAAAAATATTTGCGATTGTGCCGGTATTTACGGCATGATTGCCGGTCAGTCGGCTGATCTTACGCACGAAAACGACGAAGATCCAGATGAAAATACATTGGATTTCATTTATGAAAACAAGACGGCAAAACTTGTTCTTGCCGCTGTTTTAACGCCGAGTATACTTTGCTGCGGAAAGTATTTTTCGGAATTGAAAGTTTTCGGACGAGAAACGGGTATTCTTTTTCAACTGACGGACGATATACTGGACGTAGAAGGCAATTTTGACGTACTCGGTAAAAGCATAGGCAAGGATAAAGCCGAAGGGAAATATACGTGCGTAAAGCTGTACGGTATTGAAAAAAGTAAAGTTAAGGCAGACGTTATTGCCGATAAATGTACGCGCGTTCTGGAAGGAATAAAGGGCGATACCCGATTTCTTAAAGAACTGACAAATTTTATACGGCAAAGAATATATTGAATTATCTTGACATGCTTTATAAATTATGCTATAATCATTGTCATTGATATAGTGGTGCAGTATTCTAGTCAATTCCTATCGATGCGAAGGCGGGGGTAAAATACCGTCAAAGGGCATATCGATGAAGTTTCTGGTGTTTGCTTGCTTTTGCCAAAAGTGGGTGAATGCTGGGAGTAAAGGTTTATGGGAGCTTGGTAACGGCATACCGCAGCCTAACCCATTTACCGTGGAGGCCGACGGGAACTGAATTCCGTCGGTATAAACCTGCTATCAGGCGAAAGCTTGGTACAGAGTAGCCTGCCTTGAGTGAAAACAGCGGATAGCAGATTTTACACCGGCACGCGTTCGGCCAAACGTTTACCGGTTATTGCTGCTTGAAATTGATTTTGCAAAAGAGGATAAGCTTGGTTGGAATTGTTAAGGAAAGCTTCTAGACTGTTTTTATATTAGAGATTACGGTGTGGACTCAGTGGCGATTCGGTTATGCACTTGTGCTTCCGGTCTCTTAAAAGGAAACTGCTTTTTCGGCGACGGAAAGTGAGATCGGGGGAAATCCTACCGAACCTTAAGCCGCAAAGTTTATTTAATATAAACCACTATATTATTTTTTTACGCACGCCGATGACTGTGCGTATTATTTTTAATTTGAAATATTATGGACAAAGACAACACAGACGAAAGTTTAAGTAAAGAAGTAAAAAACAAAAAAAAGAAGAACCGTAAAAGAATGCCCGGCTGGTTGGCATGGGGATTAAGCGTACTCGCTATATCGTTTGCTTTGACGGTTGTTTTCAGTTTTCTTACGGAAGTTTCCATTAAGGGCAGTCCGGTATATATTTGCGTAATCGTTCTCGTTGTGCTTCTGGTTCTCAATATCGGATGCGACCTTTTGGCTAACGCAATTATTACCTGCAACCCCGAAGCGTTTCACGCAATGGCGTCCAACAAAATCAAAGGTGCAAAACGCGCCGTTGCATTTTGCCGCAATGCCACAAAGTTGGGAAGCATTTTTGCCGATATAATCGGCGATATTTGCGGAATAGTCAGCGGTGCGGCGGGAACGGCGCTTGTCGTATATATCGCGGCTTCTGGCGGAAAAACTATAGAATTAATAGCTTCAATCGGCGTAAGCGCGGTAATAGGCGCCCTTACGGTCGGGGGAAAAGCAATATTCAAGCACTTTGCCATTAAGTACAATAAACAAATCGTTTTCGGTTTTGCAAAATTTACGACGTTCTTTAAAAAGGAAAAATAATGCTTGAAAATTTAACGGATAACCGAATAAAAAAAATGACTTTGCCGCAGCTTTCCGAACTTTGCGAGGAGGCTCGGCAAAAAATTATATCTACGGTTTATAAAAACGGCGGTCATCTGTCTTCCAATTTGGGAATGGTAGAGCTTACCGTCGCTTTGCATTATGTATTCGATTTCCCGGAAGATAAAATAATATTCGACGTCGGGCACCAGTGCTATACGCATAAGCTTTTATCGGGTAGATACGGTAAGTTCGACACTCTCAGGAAAAGGAACGGTCTTTCTGGTTTCCCCAAAAGAGAGGAAAGCGTTTACGACTGTTACAATACGGGGCATGCAGGGACTTCCGTTTCCGCGGCTTTGGGTTTAGCAAAAGCACGCGACGTAAAAAATGAAAATTATAAAGTTATAGCGATTATAGGCGACGGCTCTTTTAATAACGGCCTCGTTTACGAAGCTTTCAACAGTTTAAGGCTTTTAAATACAAGGATACTTCTGATTTTGAACGATAACGGTATGTCGATAGCGCCAACTGTCGGAAGTATGCATAACTATCTCGAATTTTTAAGCAAAAGCAGCGAGCAGAAGGAGAAGCGTGAAAAACACGCAAATATTTTCAACCGTTTCGGCTTCGCGTATGACGGAGTATACGACGGCAACAACCTGTCTGAAATGATTGAAAAGCTTCGGGAGGCAAAGCTTAAACTCGAAACCCAATCCGTTATACTGCATGTGGCAACTAAGAAAGGTAAAGGGTATTCCTTCTGCGAAGAAAATCCCGAAGCTACGCACGGGATATCCATTTCTTCTTCGAAGCAGATTTCCGACGAATATTCGCAAGTGTTTGGCGATACGCTCAGCGAATTGGCGGAAAAGGACGAAAGAATAATCGCGGTAACGGCGGCTATGACTACAAGTCTCGGTCTGGGGAAATTTTTTGAAAAGTTTCCCGACCGCTCGGTAGACGTCGGTATTTGCGAGGAACATGCTACAATACTTTGTTCGGCAATGGCGACGCAGGGCTTAAAGCCTTATTATGCCGTATATTCGACGTTTTTGCAACGTTCGTTTGACGAAATACTGATAGATATTTGCAGTCAGAAACTACCTGTGACACTGTGTATCGACAGAGCTGGTATATCCGGCTCTGACGGTGAAACGCACCAGGGTGTTTTCGATTTATCGTTTTTGAGTTTTGTGCCAAATCTTACGATTGCCGTCCCCAAAGACATAGAAGAATTTAAGGATATGCTGCGCTTCAGCGTCGGGTTTGACGGTCCGTTGGCAATACGTTACCCGAGGGAAGGCAAACATATTTTCGAACGACACGAAAAAATCGAACGGGGTAAGTGGGAAATTCTCAAAGCGCCGGAAGATAAGGCGGTAATTATTGCCTGCGGAGAACGCATGATTAATTTGGCGCTTGCTGCGGAGCGGTTGCTTTCCGAGTCCGGAACGGAAGTAGGCGTAATAAACGCGCGTTTTGTTAAGCCGCTTGATACCGAATTGCTTGATAAATTGGAATGCGGGCTTATCGTAACACTTGAGGATAACGCTCTTTTAGGCGGGTTCGGTTCGCTTGTAGATACTTATTTTTGCGAAAGCAAAAGGCTAATCAAAAATTTTGCATATAGCGACGAATTTATTCCACAGGGAAGCGTAGACGAGCTTATGCGCGATTACGGGATAAACCTAAAAGATATTTGTGATTATATAAAAAATGCGTGCGGATAAATTTTTTGCCGAAAAATTCGGCTCGAGGACGAAGGCGGCAAACGCTATAAGTAAAGGCTTAATACTTGTAAACGGCAAAAAAATTGTTCCGTCGAACGATATATCGGAGTCGGATACCGTTGAGTTTATCGATGCCGACGAAAGCTTTGTGTCCGCCGGCGGATTTAAGCTGAGCAAGGCATTAAAGGAATTTGGGTTTTCCGCAAAAGACAAAGTATTTGCCGATATCGGCGCAAGTACGGGCGGATTTACCGACTGTCTAATTCAAAACGGCGCAAGGAAAGTTTATTGTGTCGATGTGGGTGAAAGCCAGCTTGACAAAAGTTTGTTATCCGGTAAAACCGTTGTGATTGACAATTTCAATGCGCGCAACCTGAATATGCAATTATTCAATGAAAATCTTGACGGAGTTGTTATAGACGTAAGCTTTATATCACTTACTTATATATTGAAACAGGTCAGCGACGTTATTGGCGAAGGAGCTTACGTCATTGCGCTGATTAAGCCTCAATTTGAGTGCGAAAACCGCAATATAGGTAAAAACGGCATAGTTAAGGATAGAAAGGCACACGAAAAAGCAATTTCAAAGGTTTATGATTACGGGTTACAATGCAATCTTATACCCGAAAAGATTACGAACGCCCCGATAATCCAAGGTAAAAATATGGAATACCTTATGTTGTTCCGTAAAAATACGGGAGATATCTTACCTGAAAACAATTTATTTAAATCCGTTAAATTATAAAATTTAACGGATTTTTTGTTTGCATATTTGTATAAAAAGCTTTATAATAAAATAGATGAAAGCGGGGATTTATTTTAATAAAAATTTTCTTTCCGAAAACCGACCGTATGTCGAGCGATTGAAGGCTAAACTTTCTGTTTTTAATAAGGTTATAATTGTCGGTTCATATGACGATTTGGAAGGGTTGGACGTTCTTTTTGTTTTGGGCGGAGACGGGACAATATTGACCGTCGCATCCGAATGTGCGAAAAGATCGGTTAAAATAATAGGAATAAATTACGGTCATTTAGGTTTTTTAACTGAATTTGAGCAGGAAAAGCTGGACGAAGCGGCGCAATTGGTATGTAGCGGTAATTACTGTATAACCGACAGAAAATTGCTTGAAATAAAATGCGGTGACAACATTTATATTGCGTTGAACGATTTGGTTATTCAACGCAGCACAAGCGGAGTCAATTTCAGCAATACTGTGGATTTGCGTGCGGAAATTGACGGCTGCCATGTCGACAGTTTTATATCCGACGGTATAATAGTCAGCACGCCTACGGGTTCTACGGCATACTCGTTGTCTGCCGGCGGCTCAGTACTGACGCCCGATATAAACGCTTTTATTATGACGCCGATTTGCGCGCATTCGCTTCATTCCAGACCGGTAGTTTACAGCGATAATTCGGTTTTGAAGATTTCGCATACGGGTAAAACTCCTTTGAATATCATCGTCGACGGAAAAATAAAGGAAACGGTAAATTCTCCGTCGGAATTTCAAGTTAAAAAATCAAAATATGTGGCGGAATTTATAACGCGCGGCAAAGACGATTTTTTTAAAAAGCTTTTAATAAAACTTAATATTTGGAGCAGATAACAATGCATAGAAACGCAAGACAACAGAAAATTTTGGAAATTATTTCGACCAAAGAAATAGATACCCAGGAAGAGCTTTGTTACGAACTTAACAGGCTTAATTTCAATGTCACTCAAGCAACCATTTCCCGCGATATCAAAGATTTGAAGCTTTATAAAATTTCAGGTACTACTAAAAAGTATAAATATGCTTTCCTTGACAGCGACGACGATACCGTAACGGGAAGAATGAAAAATCTTTTCAGCGAGTGCGTGCAGACAATCAACTATGCAAATAATATAATAATAATAAAAACAATGCGCGGTAACGGCGCGACGGCGGGAACTTTTGTCGATTCGTTACAACTTAAAGAAATATTGGGATGCGTAGCGGGCGACGATACGTTGCTTATTGTTGTAAACAGTAACGAAAATGCGCTTATCGTAACCGAAAAGCTGCGTGAGTACATGGCATAATGTTAAGCAGACTTTACATAAGAAATATTGCTCTCATACAGCAGGCGGATATAGAGTTCGATAAAGGTTTAAACGTTTTATCGGGCGAAACCGGGTCGGGTAAATCGGTTATTCTCGACTCTATTAATTTTGTACTCGGCTCGAAAGCGGACAGGACTATGATTCGGTACGGTGAACAGGAGGCATCCGTCCGTGCGGAATTTGTTGCGGATAAAAATTCTGTTGCGGTTAAAAAGCTGAACGATTACGACATTGAATCCGACGGTGAAATTATAATCACGCGTAAGCTTTCGTCCGACGGTAAAAATTCTATAAAAATAAACGGAAATACAGTTACTGCGGCTATGCTGAAAAATGTAACGCAGCATCTTGTGGACGTACACGGACAAAGCGAACACTTTTATTTACTTGACGAAGATAATCAGTTAAAAGTAATAGACGGATTGCTGGGCGAGCAGGGTGTAAGTATCAAATGCGCGCTTAGTGACGCAATTTCCCAAAAGAACGAAATTAAAAAGAAGATTGCCGTTCTTGGCGGGGATGAAGCCGAAAGAGCCCGTAAACTGGATTTACTTGAATATCAAATCGACGAGATTAATAAAGCCGATATAAGACCTGGTGAATTTGACGAACTTAAAAACAGACAAAATATTATTAATAATGTAGAAAAGCTGCTGTCTTCGGTTAACGGAGTTATTAATTTAATCAATGAGGATTCCGGCTGCGGCGACAGATTGTCGTCTGCCGTACATGCGCTTAACCAAATTTCCAATATAGACGGCGAATATGAAAAAATTGCTGCACGGTTGGACGGGCTTAATGCGGAGCTGTCGGACGTAGCGTCAACGCTTTCAGATATGGCGGAGAACTTGACGTTTGATGAGCAGGAAGCAAAGCATATTGAGGAAAGACTGGACCTTTTAAAAATATTGCGAAAGAAATACGGCGTTGACGAAGAAGAAATTTTGACATTTAAAGATAAAGCCCAGGAAGAATACAACTTATTGTTTGACAGCGGCGAAATTCTCAACAAGTGTAAAAGTGAAATAGAAAAACTCGACAAAGAAATTTTCGAATTATGTCTTAAACTTACGTCGTTAAGAAAGAATGCCGCCGAAAAATTAGCTGCTTGCGTTATAGAGGAGTTAAAAACGCTTAATATACCCGACGCATGTTTTGCCGTTAAGTTTAACGAATACAACTTTGAAAATGCAAACTTGCATTCGGTAAACGGTTCTGATATTGTGTGCTTCGAGTTTTCGGCAAACAAAGGCGAGCCGATGAAGCCGATGAGCAAGGTCATAAGCGGCGGTGAAATGAGCCGGTTTATGTTGGCAATGAAAACGCAGTTAAAAGATTTGAACGATATTTCCACGTATATTTTTGATGAAATAGATGCGGGAATAAGCGGTTATACAGCCGACAAAGTGGCGCGTAAATTTACCGATATTGCAGGGCACACGCAGATTCTTGCGGTTTCACATCTGGCGCAGATTTGCGCCGCAAGCGATGCGCAGTATTATATTTATAAGTCGGAAGAAGGTGGCAAAACGCTTACCAGAGTGAAACAGTTAAACGATAAAGAGAAAATCGAGGAGATTATAAGGCTTACGGGCAGTCTCAAATCAGATGCAGCGGTAAAGCATGCCGAAGAACTTATAAGCTCGTTTAAAAACAATTAACAATTCGTCGACATTACTGTCGTTCCCATAGGGAAGTTTACATAAGGAAAACAAAAAGTGCAACCTAACGATATACTTAGATACTGTCTTGATAATCTACCCGATACGGTTTTAGTAAGCAGTTGGGGCGAGCGTGGAATTTTCTATAATCCGAATAATACGCTAAAACGCGGAATTTATGTTTTGACCGTCAAAGAGAAAGACGGTGACAATGATAAGAGTTCGGATTTGAACAGAGAAAAAATTTACCGCGTTAATATAGGTATTCGCAAAAACACTTTTATAAATATGTTTGGCTCTGTTCCTGCTCGTCCGCCCAAAGGTGGTATTGTAGATATGCAGTATGACTTTGCGAAAACCGATAAAATATTGCCACACCCCGTTTACGCTTGGATGAGTTGGATATGTGCGCTCAACCCGTCCGATACGACCTTTGAAAGATTAAAGCCGTTAATTCAAGAGGCTTATGAGTACGCAAAGGAAAAATATTCTAAAAAAAGTAAGTTAAATTTCAATTGATCTTTCTAAATAATTGTAGTTAAATCTCTCGAACATTTTGTTTGAGAGATTTTTATCATTAGTTGAAAGTGCAACTCGTTAAAGATTGGTTTCTAATTCTCAATGGAAAGTGCGCTTTGTTCGCCGTTTTTGAATATTAAAAAAGTACTTGCACACAATACAATTATGCTTTTAAGAAAAAATGTTGTAAGAACTGTTTTAATATTTTTAATTTTACTGCTTTGCGCTTTTTCATTTAATCCTACTACGGCTCTTGCCGAGGGGCAGTCGTTGTATTTGGGAGGTTTTCCCGCAGGGTTTACCCTAAATACAAAGACTGTTGAGGTCATAGGCATATGCGAAGTAATAACTTCCGACGGGCTTAAATCACCGGCTAAAGATTGCGGAATCAGGACTGGCGATATAATTGAAGGAATTAACGGCATAGAAGTAAACAGTTCTGCCGATATCAATAAAATTCTTTCGGAAAATTTTAAAAAATTCGAAATTACAATTAATCGCGGCGGACAGGAGTTTACAAGTGAAATAAAACCGGCAACCGATCTTTCTACAGGGAAGAAGAGATTAGGAGTATTGGTAAAAGATACCGTAAACGGAATAGGCACCGTAACATATGTAGATAGAGCCGGAAATAAATTTGCGTCTTTGGGGCATCCGGTCTCCGATTTGAAAAATAATTTAATGGAAATAAACGGGGGAACGGTATACGGTTGCATTATTTATGACGTAAAAAAGGGTGTTAAAGGAAACCCCGGAGAACTGCACGGGGCTTTTGAAAACGGAAATGTTTTAGGTAAAGCACGCCTAAACTGCTCATGCGGAGTATATGGAGATATTGACAGTAACTTTGATGTTTCCAAACTTATAAAAATAGAAAAGGGCAGCATCGACAGCGTAAAAATCGGTAAAGCCTGCATTTATACTACGGTACACGGTAACGAAATCGGCAAATACGATATATCGATAGTTAAGGTTGATAAAAACAATAAGGACAACAGAAATTTTGTCATTAAAATAGAAGATAGAAATTTACTTGATATTACGGGAGGCATTGTGCAAGGCATGAGCGGTAGCCCGATAGTCCAAAACGGAAAACTTATAGGCGCTGTTACCCACGTATTTGTCAATGATCCAACGCGTGGTTATGGAATAGGTATCGATAATATGTTGAATGCCTATTGATGGTTAAAAATTAAATTTTGTATAGTATTATGTCAAACATAATTACTATATTATTAAGGTCAAATCAAGTATTTTTGGGTTTGACCTTTTTGTTTTTCTTCATTTTAACATTATAATTCAGGGATTGCATACGCATTTTTCTGCCAATTTTGTGCCCAAATTGTGCCAAGTTATTTTCAGTGCATTTTACAGCAATTTATTTCTGTAATTATATTTCTCTAAAACTTGTTTTTTGCGTTTTGTCGTTACTTCTGTATATATTTGAGTAGTGGCAACCGAAGCGTGTCCCAAAATTTCTTGCACGGAGCGTAAATCGGCACCGTTGGCTAGAAGATTTGTAGCAAAAGTATGTCGCAGATAGTGGGGAGTGGATTTCGTTGTTATCTGCGCCTTTTTAACGTACTTTTTGTATATATCTTCTATTCCGTAAATTGACAATGGCTGTCCATAGCGATTTACGAATAAATAATTATTTCCGTTATTTTTGCGTTCCCTTATTAAAGTTTTTAATCGTTCCCACGTTATTGGCGACGATACGTAAATAAGCCGTTGTTTTAGTCCTTTTCCGTGAATTAACAAAGTGTGGTCTGCCTTTATTATATCGTCTAAAGTAATTGCTGCAGCTTCACCTATTCTGATGCCAGTGCTGATAAGTAAATCAATTAAAGCGGAATCGCGGAGATATGCTTTTTGAGAAAATGGTGAGAGAGTGGCAGGGTCAATGTCAAAGCATTTTAGTATTCTGCTGATTTCATTTACGGATAAAGTTTTAGGTAGCTTTTTTTCTTGTTTAAACCTGAATTTAAGTTTTCTAAAGGGGGAATAGCCAATGATTTGATTATCAATAAGATAATTATAAAAATTTTTAAGAGTGATAATCTTTCTTCGAATGGATGTGTCTTTAAGTTTTATATGACCGTTTAAATAGGAAATGTAAGTGCAAATGTCTGGTTGAAGAACATTATTTTCATATGCGAAGAATTGTTTTAAATCGCTTTTGTATGCTTTTAAAGTTTTTTCAGATAAGTTTTTTGTAGCTTGCAGATAGTTGATAAAATTCGATAAATTGTCCATAAATTCTCCAATATTCATTAATTTAGTATTGAAA
>CAJTRW010000033.1 GCA_910578765.1 uncultured Christensenella sp. | reverse complement strand
AATTAATCCGTCCGAAAGTCAATGTACTTTTCGGATACCGTAATACGCGGTTGTTGTAAAGCGCAGGCCGCACAGAAAACCGACGGGCAGAGCACGTAAAGTACCAGTATCCTGAGGAAGCCAGGTAAAAAGAAGTGTACGCATCCCCAAAGTTGCCGGAACGCAGCCAAGTGCGGTCAAATAAGTTAAAAAACCGCCGCCGACAATATTGTAGCATTATTTTTCCACCTTGTCATCCTGAGCGTTAGTGAAGGATCTGAAAGATTGCTCGTTTCACTTTACACATAAGATTCTTCACTTCGTTTTGCGCATTATTATTGAAAAGATTCTTCACTGCGTTCAGAAAGACAAAAGCTTCGTTCAGAATGACAATAATGTGAGCAAAGTTTGCTACGCTAGCGCAGAATGACGGTGGATACAACCGCTTATGCGAGTCGCAGGCCGCACAGCTAACAAACGCGCTGGGTAAGCACCGTCCCGCACGCCCGACGCCGTAAGGTATAGCGCAGTGTACGCATTAAAACCGTGACCGGAACGCATCCAAGTGTAGCCTGTAAAAAGATAAAAAACCGTCGCCGAAAGCATTATAACACAGCGTTACGTGAGTCGCAATGAAATTATTCCAATATTTTATCGTAAATAGTACGCGTCTGTAACATTTCGTAAAGCTCGTCCTCGTAAATTTCGTCCAAAAGACCGTCTCCGTAAAACTGAAATATCACGTATTTGCTTGAATCCGTATGACGCAGGGCGTCCTTGAAGGTTGAATTTGCGTTAAGCATTACATGCTTTATTTCCTTGCCGCGCTTGGGCTTTTTTGCCGCAAAATTTATGCGGGACAGGGGAACGTCCTTCTCGAAGGCAGAGCACAGCAGAAACACCGCGAATATAAGTAAAGAAAAATTTTTATACGCCAGAAAAAATATCAAGACGAACGCGGCGGCAAGCGCCGCGCTCAGGCAGCGCGTTAAAACGCTTACCGTTTTGGGGCGGAAGAATTTTCTTAAAAGGCATTTCAGCGCGCGTCCGCCGTCAAGCGGGTGGGCGGGCAGAAGATTGATGCAAAACATAACCGCGTTTGCCGAAAACACCGCGTCCGTATAGGCGTAAGTCTGAGGAAAAAACCACCAAAGCCCCGCAACGGCGACAAGTAAAAACGCGTTCACAAGCGGACCGGAAAGCGCCAGCTTCAATTCGTCGGCGGCGGATATCCCCTCCGTATCGCAAACGGCGGCGGCGCCGTAAGGCATAAGACTTACCTTTTCGCACCTGTACCCCAAACGCGCCGCGCAAAAAATATGACCGCACTCGTGCAGGAGTGCGGTCAGCGCGTATATAATGAATACGGTTAATCCGCCGAAGATCGCAGACAGCAGTCCTATCGCTATAAACAGCGGATGAAGGGTGAACTTCACGACTTCCAGACGGGAACTTCGTTAGTCATGGTGTAGCAGTCAAGCAACGTTCCGTTATTGTACATGGAGACGCGCACTTCGCCCTTGCCGTCGCTGTAACCCACGGGTATATTGGATTTTGCCGCCGTGCCCGTCTCGTTATAGACGGTGGTAAGCCCCGTTATTACGCTGGTGAAAGCGGACGTATGCGATATTTCGACAGTGTAACTGCCCTCGTTTTCGTACACCTTGGAAACGGTTCCTTCGCAAATGGGATAAACGCTGCCCTGTGCGGTGAAGTAAATTACGCCCGTTTCTGTCATTTCAACCTCCGCGTCGGATAACTCGCTTACGACGGGCGCAAGCGTAAATTCCGTATAATTGCGCTCCTTGGGGGCGTTTTTGGAAGTCGAGAAAGTGCTTATAAACGTATTTATCGCGCTGGACGGCATAAACATGTTGGTCAGGAAAATGGTCAACGCTATCACGCCGACGGCAACCGCTTCGGTAAAAAGTACCAGACTTGCCTTGTCTTTTTTAATGGAAAACGAAAATTTACGCTTTTCCTCCTTGGGCGGGTCGGAAACGTCCTCCGAATATACATACGCCCCGACGCGCTCGTTCACGCTTTCGACGACGCGTTCTTTAAGATCCTCGGGCAGCTGCTCCTGCTCTGTCTTGGCGGGGCGGCGGCGCTTGAAAAAGCTTTTCTTTTTTACTACATTGACCGTGCTTACGGGTATTTCCAGCATTTCGGCGTAGTCTAATTCCTGATTCATATTGTCCTCCGAAAATTTAAGTCTACCCTAATTTATGTACGGGCAGACTTTTTTAGAACAAAAATATGAATTTTTACATATTATGGATATCCGCAATTAAATCCGACAGTTTCGCAAATTGCACGGGCGAAAGGGTTTCCCCCCTCGCTTTAAGGTCCAGCCCGCATTTTTCAATTATATGCCGCGCGTTTTCACGCGATAAGCAAAAGCAGTTTACAAGGTTGTTTTCAAGCGTTTTTCTGCGCGAGGAGAACGCCGCGCGGACGGTTTTGCCGTAAATTTCACGACTTTTGACGGGCAGAGGCTTGCGGAATTCAAGCTTTACCACCGCGCTGTCGACGTTGGGCTGAGGGAAGAAAACCGTACGCGGCACGCGCTTTACAACGGTGCAATCCGCGCGGTATGCTACAGCCGCCGTTATTGCGCCGTATTGCGGCGTGCCTGCCTGTGCGCAAAGGCGGTCGGCAACCTCCTCCTGAACCATTACCGAAAGCGAAAGGCACTTTTCGGACTGCTCAACCAATTTCATTATAAGCGGCGTGGTAATGTAGTACGGCAAATTTGCAACCACGCGGTAGCTTTCAAGTCCTTTTTCCAATTCTTTCAGGTCGGCTTTCATAAAATCGCCGTAAATGATTTTCACGTTTGAAAAATCCGCAAGCGTGATTTCAAGCACGGGCGCAAGACTTTTATCTATTTCGAAGCCGATTACTTTTTTTACCCTTTCGGCAAGCGCGCGAGTAAGCGTGCCCGCGCCGCAGCCTATTTCGACAACGGTATCCCCCGCCGTCGCGCCCGACAGTGAAACTATGCTTGCAAGCAAATTTTTATCTGTAATAAAATTCTGTCCGAACTGCTTTTTGAAGCCGAAGCCGCACTCCGCAAGCACGGTTTTTATATCTTTTTCCATAATTACCCTGTTGATTTCAAGTATACGGTAATTATAACAGCGCAAACTGTTTTTGTAAACGCATTTAACCGCGTTTACCTCACCCGAGATGAAAAAAGTCCGCGCGGAAAAGCGCGGGCTTTTGACTTTTAAAATTGTTACTTTCTGCCCGAAATTATATCTACGGGCTTTGCGCGCAGTATTTTCATGACGGGAATTATTACTCCAACCGCAATAGCGAGTATCGCCACCGCCGCAAGCACCGCAAACTGCCGTATGGAAAACGATAAAAATACCGCTTTGGCAACGTATCCTTTGGTCAGATACGAATTTATAATTACGTCCGTCACAGCGGAAAATACCGTGGCAAGCGCAATTAGTCCTCCCGCGAATATTCCGTTTTGCGCGGCGAAAATTTTAAATATATCACCCTTTGACGCGCCGAGCGAGCGCAGAATACCTACCTGCCTCTTCTTTTCGGTAACGACGCCGCTGACGTAATAAAGCACAAACAGCGCGGATATTACCGACGTGCCGAGCGCAGTGTAAAAGAATATGGTTTTACACAGATTCATAGTGTCGTCTTCATAGTCGACAATCTCCTGTGCGTCACCCGTAAGCATAAAATAATCGTACCTGTTGTCAGCATTCAGCTCGGTATGATATCTTTCGTGTATGCGCGCGGCTTCAACCATGGCTTTTTTGCCGCCCGTAATCGGCGAAATTACGCTTTTAATGCAGTCGTCCGTTTCTTTGCATTCTTCTCCCAACAATTCGGACACATAATAATTGCGATAAAAGCCCTTGGCGGTAAACATCACACTCTGTAAACCGTAACGGGTCATAACAGCGTTTGCCATGCCAATAGCGTCGTACTTATTCGCGTCATACTTCTTATACATAACTCTGTCGTAAACATTTTTATTCACGTTGGTGTCCAGCACGCCAACGATTTTATATGTCCGATATCCATTACCGTGCGCGGGCGAAATAGTTTTGCCTATTATTTCGTTATAAGAGGATATGGTTTGCGCAGTACCGTCCTTAGGCGTATAACCGTAAGTTTTAAAACCTTCAAACATATAGTCGGGAATAACAATTTCACTGTAATTGTGCGGATATTCGCCGTAGAGCGTAAAACCGTAATCCGATACGTAAGTTTCGTCGAATTCTGTTACGCCGTGAAAGAATAACGTTTCACCGCGTTTATCGCGCAACTCTTCTATATGGTAGCCGGCGCCGCCGAAAGTCGAATTCAACGAAAAGTCGTAAACTATATCGTATCTGTCGCACTTGACAAGGGTTTTAAGCCTTTCGTATTCCGTTTCGTTAAAAATATTTTTAGTATACCCGAACTCAACGCCCAAATCCGCGAGATCGTAAACGGACGTTTGCGTAAAAATGTAATAGGGAGTTTCGTATTTAACAAGATTATCCGCAATGGTTTTTTCCCTGTTATAGCTTGCAAAAGAATCGGATACGCCCACGCAAGTAAAAGTTAAAAGGCAGATTATTATGCAAAGCGCCAAACGAACGGGGCGGGCTATTAAAAAACCTGCGCCTATGTTAAACGCCCGCTTTGCGGGCAAGCCGCAGCTCTTTTTTTGAACTTCGGGCTTGCTTTCAACAGGCGTAACCTCTATGGGCGCGCTGTCCGATATAACCTGTCCGTCCTTTAACTCTATTACTCTGTCGCCGTATTTTTCGGCAGACTCCCTGTCGTGAGAGACAACTATGACAAGCGTATTATTACTTATATTTTTTAAGAGATTGAAAATTTCCTCGCCGGTGTCGCTATCCAGTGCGCCCGTGGGCTCGTCGCACAACAAAATTTCCGGCTTTTTTACTATGGCGCGGGCTATGGCTACACGCTGTTTTTGTCCGCCCGAAAGGCGGTTGCACTTTCTGCCGCCGAAGCCCTCTAAATCGACGGATTTTAAAGCGGCGGCGACCAAGTCGCCGCCGTCCTTTTCGCTCTGCAACTCTACCGCAAGCCCTACGTTGCGCTCTACGGTGTATTCGTCCAGAAGGTTGTTTTCCTGAAAGACGAAGCCCACTTTTTCATTGCGGTGCCTGTCCGTATCCTTTGCGGAAAAATCCTTCATTGACCTTCCGTCTATAATAACGTCGCCGCCGTCGAAGTTATCCAATCCGCCCAAAACGTTTAACAGGGTAGATTTGCCGCATCCCGACTTGCCGAGGATAAACACCATGCCTTTTTCCGGCAAATCGAAACTTACGCCTCTCAGCGCGGGCACGTCTGTGCAGCCTTTCTCCCTGTACGTTTTATTTAACTCGCGTATCGATACGTATTTCATTTAATCTTACCCCAAATTATCCCCATAAAAATAATTATAATCTCTTATTCTATTTTTGCTTACAGTTACGGTCATAAACATATCTTTGTTATACCATATTTTGCCAATTGTGTCAATACCGCCTATAAATTTTGTAATATAAATTAATTACACAGCTTTTTGAATAATGCGTGTGCGTTGTTCCAGACGGTTTGCGACATTTCTTCCGCGGAAACGCCGCGTATGTCCGCCATGTTTTGTAAAATTTCGGGTATGCTTTCGGGAGTGTTGGGGAAGGTCCCCTGCTTCGACTTGGGCGGAAGATAGGGGCTGTCCGTTTCCGTCATTATCCTGTCGGAAGCAAGCGCGGCAATCGTACGCCTCGCCTTTTTACTGCCCGAATAAGTGCTTGTGCCGCCGAAGGAAAAATAACACCCGAGTTTTTCAAGCTCCGCCGCTATTTCCGCCGAGTGGGAATAACAGTGAAGCAAAATGCCCGATTTAAGCGTCGGCGCGTACGTTTTCAGCAAAGATAGCATGTCCTCCGCGCTGTCGCGCGAGTGTATCTGAACCGGCAGACCGAGCTTTGACGCCATGCTAAGCTGGCGTATAAAATAATCCTTCTGCCTTTCCTTATCCGTATCCGGGTAGTGATAGTCCAGCCCGATTTCGCCTATGGCGACGCACTTAGGGCACTGCGCAAGCTTATAAATTTGTTCAAGGTCGTCAATCCCGCCTTTTGCGGTCTCGGTGGGGTGAATCCCCGCGGTGAAGTAACAGCCCTCATAATTTTCCGCAAGGCGGGAAGCGTACAAAGACGTTTTCAAATCCACGCCCGCGCAGATAACTTTTTCCACTCCGGCAAATTTAGCGCGGGCGAAAAATCCGTCCAAATCACCGAAGTTTTCGTCGTCCGGATGACAGTGAACGTCTATATATTTCAAGACAAAAGACTCCCGTCGGCGACGTCCTTTTCGGGCGAAACCAAAGAAAGCGTTCCGTCCGCGCCCTCGGCGCAGACAATCATTCCCTCGCTTAAAATACCCTTCATTTCGCGCGGCGGCAGGTTGGTGACCACCACCACTTTCTTGCCGACCATTTCCTCCGGCGTGTAATATTTTGCTATGCCGGAAAGGATTGAAATAGTCCTTGCGCCGACCTTTACGGTCTCGTGCAGAAGCTTGCTTTTTTTGACCGCTTCGCACGCGATAACCGTGCCCACGCGCATTTCAACCTTGGCGAAATCGTCAATGGTTATAAGCGGCTTGCTTTCGGTTTCCGCAACTTCTTCATGCGGTTTCTGTTCCTCAATGTTCACTTTTATATCCTCGTATTTTACTCTTTCGAAAAGCGTAGCCGGCGTAGGCGTTACGCTATATTCCGTAATGCAGTCGCCGCTTCCGAAGGCGCGTTCCTTTGCGCCTATCTCGGCAAGAATGCGCCCCGCGGTGTCGGGCATAAAGCTTTTTAAAAGGTGAGCGCCTATATCCAGCGAAACGCAGAGATTATACAAAACCTCCGAAAGCCTGTCCTTTTTACTCTCGTCCTTGGCGAGAATCCAAGGCGTGGTTTCATCTATATATTTGTTTGCGCGGCGGAAAAGCGACCAAAGCGCGTCCAGCGCGTCCGCAACCTTATATTCGTCCATCTTCGCCGCGACCTTTGCATAAGCGCCGCGGATAACGCTTTCGAAATCCGCGTCCGTGCCGCCCTCCGTCCCCGTCCTTTTCGCAACGCCGTTAAGGTATTGGTTTGTCATGGAAGCGGTGCGTTTTACAAGGTTGCCCAAAACGTTTGCAAGGTCGGAATTTATCCTGTCGCACATAAGCTCTTGCGTGATTATTCCGTCGTCGGCATAGGGCATTTCATGCAGGACGAAGTATCTTACCGCGTCCACGCCGAAGTTTTTTGCAAGGTCGTCCGCATATAAGACGTTTCCCTTGGACTTGGACATTTTGTCGCCGCCCTGCAAAAGCCAGGGGTGCCCGAATATGCACTTAGGCAAAGGCTCGCCCAAAGCCATAAGGAAAATGGGCCAGTAGATCGTATGAAAACGTATAATGTCCTTGCCTATAATGTGCACGTTTGCGGGCCAGTACTTTTTATATTGCGGCGAGGGGGTGTCCGTATCGTACCCGACGCCCGTAATATAGTTGGAAAGCGCGTCAAGCCAAACGTAAATTACGTGCTTTTCGTCGAAGTCGACAGGCACGCCCCACTTGAAGGTGGAACGCGAAACGCACAAATCCTGCAGCTTGGTCTTTAATGTTCCGTCGTCGCACGCCTTTAAAATTTCCTCGTCGCTCTTTCCGATAAATTCGTCCGCAAGCAGAAAATTGTTCATCATTTCGTTCTTGCGCGAAACGGGTTGGATAAACTTCGGATTGGTAACTATGTGCCTGACAAGCCTGTCCGCATATTTGCCCATTTTAAAGAAGTAAGCTTCTTCCCTGGCGGGCTTAACCTCCCTGCCGCAATCGGGGCACTTTCCGTTTACAAGCTGGCTTTCCGTCCAGAAGCTTTCGCACGGGGTGCAATACAAGCCCTCGTATGCGCTTTTGTAAATATCGCCGTTATCGTAGAATTTTTTAAACATTTTCTGCACGGCGCGCTCGTGATAGTCGTCCGTCGTGCGGATAAATTTATCGTAGGAAACGTTCATAAGCTTCCAGATACGCTTAATTTCGTCCGAAACGTCGTCGACGAACCGCTTGCAGCTTACGCCCTTTTCGGCGGCTTTCTGCTCTACTTTAAGACCGTGCTCGTCCGTGCCGGTCATAAAAAATACGTCATAGCCCTGCATGCGCTTGAAACGCGCTATCGCGTCGGAAAAAATACTTTCGTAAGTGTTGCCGATATGCGGCTTGCCCGAAGTATAGGTTATTGCGGTCGTAAGATAAAATTTTTCAGCCATGACGTAATTCCTCTCTTTTCAAAAATCTTTATAAGTATAGCACAACTTAAAGCAAAAAACAATTATTTTAAACGTTTGCAGTTTACTATGTTTAAGAAAAAAGCCTTCCCTGCGGAGAAGACTTTACAGATGCTTCGTTTCACTCAGCATGACAATGTGTTACGCCTACCGTCCTTCGGCAAGCCTCAGCATGACACCGCACTGTCATTCGGCGCAGGCGTAGCGAAGCTTTGCACACCGCATTGTCATTCTGCGCGGGCGTAGCGAAGCTTTGCACACCGCATTGTCATTCTGAACGAAGTGAAGAATCTTTTCTATTATCATGTACAAAACGCAGTGAAGAATCTCTTGTATAATCATGTGCAAAACGCAGTGAAGAATCTTTTCAACTATATTGCCAAACGGCGAATTTTGCGGACAAGTACGTCATAAAAATAGTTTATGAACGTCATTTTCACAGTCGTATTTATCGCCTCCATGATAGCGATAGCCATAGCCGCGCCCGAAAATTTGCTTTCTTCACTGCTTGGCGGCGCGCGCGACGCGGCAGAAATGGCGTTGACGCTGTTCTGCATTTACGCGGTATGGATGGGACTTTCCGCACTGGCGGAAAAAAGCGGACTTTCGAAGGGCATGGCAAAATTTTTAAAGCCCGTTTCACGCAGGATATTCAAAACGGACAGCGACGCAGCTAACGAATGCCTTGCAATGAATATTTCCTGCAATCTTTTGGGGCTGGGCGGCGCGGCTACGCCATACGCCGTAAAAGCCGTCGGGGAGCTGGAAAAACAAAAAAACAGCTTCGCGCAGAAGCTGCTTTTCGTCATAAACGCCACTTCAATACAAATACTGCCCACCACCGTAATAGCGCTTAGGGCAAGCGCGGGAAGCGCCGCCGCGTCGGACATATTTCTTCCGTCGCTTATCTGCACTTTCGTTTCCACCGCCGCCGCGGTGCTGTTGTTTTTGATAGGGAATAAAATATGGCGCTGACAGTACCCGTAATTTTCATTTTCGTATTCGCGTTTGCGGTAATAAAAAAAGTAAACGTCTACAACTGCTTTACCGAGGGCATACACGAAGCCTTGAAATTTACCGTGTCGCTTTTACCCTGCCTTGCCGCCATATTTATGATGTGCGCCCTGTTCGAGCAATCGGGTCTGGCGGACAGGCTTTGCAAGCTTTTGTCGCCCGTATTCGGATTTTTGGGTATCCCGCCGGAGCTTACAAAGCTTGTGCTGATAAAGCCTTTTTCTGGCAGCGGCTCGCTTGCATACCTGAACGACATTATTAAACAGTACGGCGCGGACAGCTACGTGGCAAGGTGCGCGTGCGTGTGCTTCGGCTCCTCCGAAACGGTTTTTTATATTTCCGCAGTGTACTTTGCGGGGGTGAAAGTAAAAAAACCGGCTTTGCCCGTCATATGCGTGCTTGCGGCAACGTTCATTTCAACGATAGTCGCCTGCCTTATTTGCAGGATAATGTAGCTTCACGCACATTAAGAAATAAAAAACAGAAACGACGCAAACCGGAGTTTGCGCCGCCTCTATATGATAAGGGGGAAAAATGATAAATAGCTTGTTTATGTAAATCTTGTTTACATTCATATTATATAAAAATTATTTAAAAATGTAAATTTATAGTAATAATTTTTACGTTAATCTTCAAACTTTTCCCCCTTAACAAAATTTGATAATTTTTAACAGTATGCGCCCTTTTAACGCTTGACGGCGCGTATTTTTTTTACCGCGGATTTAAGAATTTCCACCGTTTTTTCAACGTCCTCAACCGTGTTGTATTTACCGAAAGTAAACCTCACCGCGGACTTTACCCTGCCCGCCGGAAGCCCCATAGCCGTCAGCACGTGCGAGGGCGAAACCGCGCCCGCGGAGCATGCCGAACCCGTTGAAACCGCAACGCCGTTTAAATCCAAAGAAATTAAAATCTGTTCGCCGTCGCAGCCGTCGAAAGAAATATTGGCGTTGGCGGGCAGGCGGTATTTTACCGAACCGTTAATATGCGCTCCGTCGATTCCGCAAATAACTTTTTCAGTAAACAAGTCGCGCAGCGCCGAAATTTTTTCGTTGTTCTCGGTCATAAAATTTACGGCTTTTTCAAGCGCGACCGCGCAGCCGACCGCCGCCGCGGCGTTTGTGGTGCCGCCCCGCAGCCCCCTTTCCTGTCTGCCGCCCGAAATAAATCTGTCTATCCGCGCGCCGTTTCTTATATACAGAACGCCGAATCCCTTCGGTCCGTAAAATTTATGCGAAGAAATGCCCAGCGCGTCGCAATCGCCGACGGGTAAAGGCATTACGCCCGCCGTCTGCACGCAATCGCAATAATAAAATACTCCCCTTTCGCGGCAGAGCGCGCCTATCTCGCGGACGGGCTGTATTACGCCCGTCTCGTTATTAGCCGCCATTACAGCACAGAAAACCGTGTCGGCGGTAAGCGCTTTTTCAACAGCCTCGGGACGGATAATCCCCTCGCCGTCGGGATTTACGAAGACGACTTCAAAGCCGAATTTTTGCATATCCTTCGCGCTTTCGATAAGCGCGGGGTGCTCTATCGCGGAAACGACTATTCGTTTGCCCCTGTCGCCGCCCGCCGCGCAGGCGCCCTTCAAAGCCCAGTTTCCCGCTTCCGTTCCTCCGGACACGAAAAAAGCTTCCCCCGGCTTACAGCCTATAAAGCGCGCGATGGTATCGCGCGCCGAAACTACTCCGTCCGCCGCCCTTCTGCCTGCGGCATGCTGTGACGACGGATTCGCAAAATTTTCTTTTAAATAGGGAAGCATTGCTTCCAGCACGTCGGCGTCAAGCGGCGTAGTGGAAGCGTTATCGAGATATATCATTTCAGCCTTCCAATGCGGAATCGATATTGTTCAGCTTATCGAGCTCGTTTTTCACTTCGAGATAGCGCCTGCCGAGTTTTGTGGACTTATCCTTTTCGTTAAGGCTGTAATTGCGCCACGCAACCCAAAAGCCGTGCAGCATTACGACCGAAACCACGAAAGCGATAACGGCAAGCGCCGAAAATACTATCGTAAGCACAACGAAAGTTCCGTTTTCCATGGAAAATATCACCGACGCGAAAGAAATTGCAAGTATCAGCAACACCAGAAAAGGCACGCCCGCAGACACAAGCTTTATTGTTTCCTTTTTGCGCGCGGCGGCGAAAACCTCGCGCCGCTCGGCTTTCTTCGCCTCGTTTTCCGTTTTCAACTCCTCCGCCTGAGTTTTAACTTCGGCTATGCGCTTTTTCAGCCCGCAAGCGCGTTTGGAAAGCTCTGCCTTCATCTCTGCGGAAGCATATTCGCGTACGCCGTCGGCGGCTTCGGAACAGTCGTTTACAGCCGTAAAATCTGTAAAATTGCGCGTGAGCACGGCAAGCTTTAAACAGTTTATTTCACCGTCGTCGCTTTTCAGCTCCGCCGCGTTGTTTACGGCGAAAAGCGCGCCCTCGTAATTTCCTACGGCAAGTTTTTGACGCGCTTCGGCAACCGATAAGGCAATCTTTTCGTTGAGAAGCCTTTCCTCCTCCTCGCGCTGTCTTTGCCTTTCGGCAAACTCCTCCGGCGTAAGCACGGCGGCTTCCTCGTCGTCGTCCGCCTCCGGTACGGCGAATACGGGGATATCCGTTTCGTCTTCGTCGGGAGTATCGTCTATAATAAGTTCGTCCTCGCCGTCCGCGTTTTTGCGGATTTTATATTTCCTGTCCTTATCGTCGTCAATCAATCTTTCTTCCGCCACAAATGTTATCTCCTTAATTTATAATTGCGTTTTCAATGCGTATACTGCGGCGTTGCCGCGGTAACGGCTTTTTGCATAGTCGCGGAATTCCGCGTTTTCGAACACGGCGTACACGCCGCTTCCCGACCCCGTCATATTTACCGCGAGAGGGTCGAACGCCTTCAACGCCTGTATAGCTTCGCCCACCTCGGCGCACAGTCCGTTTGCCGCCTCGGTAAGCGCATTACTTACGTATCCCGAAAAAGAAGTTTTATCCCCTGCTTCCAGCGCCGTTTCCGCGCCGTCGCCGTCGCCGCCGAAGACCGCGCGCAAATCGAAAGCCTTATAACACTCCGCAGAGCTTATGCGGGCTTTCGGAACAAGCAGCAGAAAATAAAGCTTAAGCTTACTTTCAAGCGGCTTAACCTCGTTCCCTCTGCCGAAAAGACGCGCGTACCCGCCCGAAAGCATATATCTTACGTCGCTGCCGATGCGGTCGGCGATAAGCTTTATTCCTGCGGTATCGCGGACGTCGTACAGTCGTGCAAGTGCAAGCAATACCCCCGCCGCGTCCGCGGAAGAGCCGCCCAAACCCGCGCCGACGGGTATGTTTTTATTCACCGTTATATCCGCGCCGCGCGTGGAATACTTTTCAATAAACGCCTGCGCCGCCTTAACTGCGTTATTAGACCCGAAAGGAATATTTTCACTGCCGCAACCGCGCATAGTTACGGAAACAAGCCCGTCCCTGCGTTTTTTGACTTTGACGGCGTCGTACAGGTCAACCGAAGTAACTATGCTGTCCAGCATATGATATCCGTCTTTAACGCCCGTAACAGACAGCGTTAAATTGATTTTGGCGTATGCCTTGACGCGCACGGTATCCATACAAGCATTATAACACAGCGTTGAAAGTATTCCAAACGATTTAAACGCAAATTTGAAATCCGCCCGCAAGCGGACGGACAAATTTTATAACGGTTAAAAATATTGCACGCTGTTCCAAAACGCCTTTACCTCAGGTGATTTTAAATATTTTCAAACGATAAAGCGCTTTCGGCGCTATGCCCGTATATCGAAATTCCGTTCACGGCGCTTCCCGAAAAGAATACGATTCCTCATAATATGCGTAAGAATAATCGTCCTGACTGTAAACGGTTCCGTGGCGAAGCCCTCGCCGCGTTTATATGGCGGTTAAACAGTAAAACACCCCGCCGACCGCAAGGTCGGCGGGGTTTGGTTTATTTAAACTTCCTGTTCCAAAATATTGCATTTTTTGGGTTTGTTTCTGTCATACATTACTTTAAGCTTATCGCCGGGGTTGGCAGGCAGTTTTCCGTCAACCGCTTTACCGAAAGCGTTTATGGTATTAACTACGTCAAGATTCCAGCCCTGTTTTTCTTTAACCTTTAAAACGACTATTTTTTCAACGCCGTCAATCTGGATATAAACTTTGTATATGTACGAAGTTTTAGCAAACGGACCGAAGCCTACGCTGGTCGTACCCGCAAATTTGCAGTCAATAACCTCTGCGTCCGCTATTACCTGATTTTCAGGTTTAATTTTAAAAACTTTACTGCTTGTAACATTAGCCATAAAATTACCTCTGTATTTAATATAGTACTATTATATACCATTAAAGGAATAATGTCAATACAATCAGGTTATTTTAGGTCTGTAAATAAGAATTCTTTCCTTGCCCGTAAGCGGGAACGAAAGCTCGGGATTGGTGGTTTCAATCTCCTGCGGGCTTTGCCTGAGTTTCTTTGCCGTAGCCCACAAGTCGTCGCCGGCGGCAGGTATGTAAACGCTTAATGCGCAGTCGTTTACGGGGACGCTCTCGCCCTCCTCGACGCCGCAGACGTATTTCACGTTTTCACTTAGACACTCCGACGCGGCAATTTTCAACACCGCCTCCGCCTCGCACTCGCCCTCGGAGCGCTGGCGCATGTTAACGCCGCAAACGGCGATATTAACCGCATTGCATTCGCCGAGTCCGTTAAGCGTTACCGTAAACGGAAGATTGACCTCCGTCGCACGGATTTCACCGTTCTGTTCGTATAAAAGCGTGGCGGTAACGCTGCCCTCCACACCGTCGCCCGAGCGGGCAAATTCCGCACGGGGCGCCGCCGCGGCAAGAAAAGCACAGGTATAATCAAGCTTAGCCTTTGTAGCGCACAGCCCGCCCACGCGCTCGGAATACACTTTGATTTCCTTGCTCGGACAGACGCTTTCTTCGGCGAAATTAAGCTTCAATTCGTTTTCGCGCGAGAACGCGTCGCACACCGCGGACGTTTCCTCCTCCTCGAAGTAATGTCCGGCAAAACCGAGCTGCGCGGTAACTTCTACGCCGCACTTGCCCTTTTCCTCGTTGACGCGCGCGTTGACGCTTATTTCCTTTATCTCGGCGCGACAGAACGCGCTTCTCTGCAACAGCGCCTCCTCGCACGCAATTTCCGACTTGAAAGGAATTATCCTGTCCAGACTGACGGGTTTTCCGTCGCGGACGGCAAGCAGAGAAAGATAAATTTCGCCGCTTATTTTAACCGCGCCCGCGCCGCAGGTACAGTCAAGAACAAGCGCCTCCGCTGCGGGAAGAAGTACGTCCTCAGCATTGCAGTCGAAGTCGTCCTCAACCTCGCTTTCGCCGCTGAACGTAACCGCAGTGTAAAGCTTTACGTTTTCCGTGCGGCACACGGCGCCCTCGGCGGAAGCAAGAAAATTCCTCTCCGCGGAGGCGTAGACGGCTATCTGCGCGCCTACGACCACGGCAACCAGCCAGGAGGAGCCGTCGCGCTTTATCTGCGCGCGCTCGCCGGAAAGCGTGCACAGCGCAGTGTGAGCGGGCGCCACCCTCTCGTCGTCGCAGAAGTGCGAAAATTCCGCGCCCTTCTGCATACGGCAGAGCTTTCCGTTTTCGTCCGCGTAAACCACCGTGCAGACCAGCCTGCCGTTATAATTAATTCTTCCGTTGGACGCCTCGCAAGAGGACAGGCAAACCTGAGGATACACGGCGACGATTTCGCCCGCGTCCTGTCCCGAAAAGCGTATTTCCACAATGGATTGCGATTTAATGTCGGCGATGCGCCGCGTAAAAGTATTCGTTGAATACTGCGTTGATATAGACATAAAAACCCTCCCTCGGCACCGCCGAATGTATACAAGGTATAATATGCCCGACCGCGGCTTTATATTCTTAAAATTTTATTCGGCGGCGCGTTCGGAAATTTTTACCCTGCCGCAGAGTATTTCCGAATACGAATAAGCCGTTTTGCCCAGAAAGTTTTTATCGTCGGGGCTGACCGTAAACAGCGAGGGATAAATTCCGCTCAGCGTAGCGGCGAACGTGACAAACTTGTTTCTGCCGAGATTGAGTTTTACCGTCACCGGCTTGTTATAAAAGGAAGTTACCGTTTCTTTAATGGATTTTATCGTTGTATTTGCTTTAATCATATAAATATTTTTACCAATTTCAGGCAAAAATATTCCTTTGCGGTACAGGCTTGTCCGCCGCTTTTCCGTACGGCACCAGCCTTAAAAGATAAATGCGGATTTGCCGTTGGGCAAATCCGCGGATAATCCGAATTTTATTAAAATCAGAAATCGTCGTCGTCATCGTCTTCGTCGTCGTCATCGTCGTCGAAGTCGTCGTCCTCCAAATCGTCAAGCGAGTCCAGATCGTCGTCGAAGAAATCGTCGTCGTCGCCGTTGTCTTCTTCCTCGTCCTCCAACTCTGCGTCGAGTTCTTCCTGAAGCGTTTCGTCGTCGACCGTCAGGTCGGAACCGTCGTCATCGTCGAGATAATTCTTCCATTCCTCGTCTTTTTCGATATCGACTTCTTCTTCCTCGTCCTGATATTCGCTTTCCTGTTTGCAGCTTTCGCACATTTTTTCGCCGTAGCTTATCTTGTTTACGCCGCAGACGGGGCAAAGCTCGGACTGTTCGGTCTCCGCGTCGATAGCCTCGAAATCCTCGTCGTCCAGATCTGCGAACTGAAGCTTGGCACCCTTCAACTCGGCTATGCAAACGTCGCAGTATTCCTGTTTATCCAAGTCGATATAATTAAGTTCGCAACGGGGACATTTACCGTACTTGACCATAAAATTTTTTTCTCCAAATTACCGTATAATACAGCCTATGCGCCGCAAAACGCAAGTGATAAACTTTTACGGAAGTTTTCTGATTGCTTTTTTGTGGTAACATTATATTAATAAATTTTGCATTTGTAAACTGTTTTTATAAGCGTTTTTTACGTTTTTTTAAATTTTTTTAATCTGTTTTATTCAGTTGCGGACGTTCGGCGACGACATGTTCGTTTTTATCGGGTTAACCGCCGTTTTCCCGCCGGTAAAAACATATAAAAATGCGTCGACAGTACGTAAAGCTTACAGTACTTGAATTATAATGCGCAACCCCCCGCCGCTTATGCGGCAGGGGGTTGTAATTTTTTAAAAATTTAAATTTTTCAGTCGTTGGCTTCGCCGTCTTTATTTACGGAAGAATTTTCATCCTCGTAAACGTTGATGTTTTTATCGTCCGTGGTATCGACTTTATATCTCTTTCTGTAAACAGGCTCCGACTTCTTGCGCTTTTTGACTATCACGAGAGGTACGGTTACTGCCGCCGCAATTACTATAAGTCCCGCAAGCACTATGCCGATCACGGCAAACGCGCCCTTTAATTCGGAATTTACGCCGAGCGGCTCGTACCACTCTTTTCCTTCCTTGACGGGATAGCTTTGCAGATATTTATTCCTCAAAGCCTCGGTATAAAGCTCGTTATCGTCCTTGGGTATTGCACCGAGGAACGTATAGTAATAGTCGCGCTTGTTAGCGGCTACGTCCTTTCCGTTGACTTTAACGGCGGCGGAATAATCTCCCCACTCGCCGTCGGGCTTCGCGTCTATAAACGCGTAATATTTTTCAACCGACTGCACCGACCAGAATTTTTCCTCGTCGTAACCGAGAATATCCGTATAAGCCTTTATCAGCTTGGCAAGGTAATCCCTGTCGCCGGTAAGGAAAGCGTAATGCAGCGCGTTGGGAAGGTTTTCGTAAACCTCCGCGTCTATTTTATCTATTTGCTCGGTAATGCCCTCGTACAGGTCGTTCAAATCGCTTATCTGCGCGTTTGTCAGGACTTTCCCTTCCTTTCTGAGGTCGCAGACCATTATATAATTGTAGTCGTCCACATAATCGGCTTCGGTTTCCGTTGCGAAAATTATCTGACCGTCTATCATTTCGGGCTTGTACCAGTCGGAACAAGCGTCCAAATCCAAAATGTTGACGGACGTAAATTCGTCCGTGGTTTCGTCGGGTTTATAGCCGTTGTAGTCGTTATTGACGCCGTCTATACCCACGCGGTTTATCGAGTCACCGCCGTCGCTGGATAACGAATAATATATATAGTTAACGCCGTCATGGCTTGCGGTAAACAGCACCGTCGGCTTGCCGTCGCAGCGAATAAGGAACCTGTTTTCGTAATTTTCGTTGGGATGCTTTTCTGTAGTTATTTTGCCGTCTATTATCTTAGCTTTCGTAAAGCCCGCGTCGCCCGCTATCAGCACGCTTTCGGGCGCGCCGTCCTTATAGAGATAAGTATAATTGCCTGCGGCGGCGGAGTCGGTTATCAGACAAGCGGAATTGTCGGGATTGCTCTTTACGCAATTATGGGTTTCGGAAAGCAAATCGCTCTCCTTTACCGCGAAAAGCGCCTTGCTTCCCTCGGACTCGACAACCTTGCTTATACGCGTATAATACAGCATACCGTTAACGCCGTCGTAGCTTGACAGCGCGTACGTGTACGGGCTGTGTTTTATTTCCTTGGCTTCTTCTGCCGTAATTCCGTTAAATTGGGTTACGTCCTCCGTAATACTGTCTATCGCGCCTATTCCGTCGAATATAAGCTTGCCGCAGTTTACGTACATGGGATATTTGTCCGCGTCGTAATCTTTCACCGCGGAGAAATCGTATTCATTGGGCTTATCCGCGTCCGCTGTCACGGTGTAAATTTGGTTGTAATTCGAATATAAACTGTCGGTCGTAAGATTTTTGACCTTCATCGTGTAATAAATTCTTCCGTTCGTCGCGTCGACGCCGTCGAAAACATAGCCGTCCACGTTGTACGCAAGCAAAGTGTTCGCGCGCGTTGTAAGATTGACGGAATGGATATTGGTACAGCCGGTGCTTTCGCCGTAAAGCTTTTCGTTGGTCGCAACGTAAAGAAGATAGACCGTGCCGTCTATTTCGACGTAACGGTAATCCGTCGCGCTGTCGGAAAGCTGGATATAATAATCCTTCATGGTTCCCGTAGCGTCCAGCTTAGTACGCTTGAACGCGAGATAAGAGTTCTGTATTTCGCCGTTGCTGTTCTTTTCGGTTGAAGGAGTAGCGTAATAAACGTAGTCGCCGTAAATATAAATACCCGCGTTGTACTGACCGGAATAAGCTATATGGGGAACGACTGTTTCCGCCGCGTCGTAGTTGCGTGCGGAAAAATCGGTCTTGGAAATACGCATTACGGCGCCTTTAACAGGCATGCCGAAGGTGTTGTCCGCGGTATTGGCTTGCTTGCCGTTTATAAAATAGATGTAGTTTCCCTTTTCCACCGCGAAACCGCCGTTGGAGGAAACTTCGCCCGAATAGTCGCCTTTAAGCGCCGACGCTTTGTACGTGCCGCCGCATGCGGAAAGCACTGCGATACCCAGCGCGGCAACCGCCGCGACAAAAATGCATATAATTTTAGTAAAGGATTTACTCATATTTAACTCCGAAAGAGGTTAAAAACTTATATTTTGCCTTTTAAGCTTTAATTATTATATACCAAAAGCAATGTTTAAGCAATAATTTTTAAGCTTGATTTTAACGAAAATTTAATAAAAGGAGAATTTATTACGGAAAAATTCGCACTGTTAAATATATTACAGACTTTGCAGGCGCTGACGGCGGGGCGGAACACGTCCGACGCAATGCGCGAACAAACGGAAAACAAGTCCGCCGAGCCCGAAACCTCCCCTCAAAAAAAGCAGGCGCCAAACCCCATGGTAGGCGTGCTTGAACGGCACGAGCGCATTTCAAACCGTTTGCGTTCGGGCGCGAATAAGCGTTGATATCGTTTACATAAGGGGAATTTTGCGGTATAATGACTGTCGGCGACGGTTTTTATAACTTATTTAAAGGCTACACTTGGCTGCGTTCCGGTGCACGAAATCCCAGTGATAATGCGCGTTACCTTTCGTCTTACGGTGCATATTATTATACATTTCCTGCCCGTCGGTTTTCTGTGCGGCCTGCGACTCACAAAGCGGTTGGCTTATTTTATTGTCATCCTGAGGCTTGCCGTAAGGAGCGAAGCGACGGAATAGCGATTGTTACGCACAGCGTCAATCGCGTCAGGATCTGAAATACAGATTCTTCACTGCGTTCAGAATGACATGCAATTAATGACAAATCGTAAAAACTATGTTACAATATTGTCGGCGACGGTTTTTTAAACTTATTACGGGCTACACTTGGCTGCGTTCAGGCAGTTATGACTATGCGTACAAATATAGTTACCTGACTTCCTCAGCCTACTGGAACGTTGCTTACCCCGCGCGACTGTTAGCTGTGCGGCCTGCGACTCACAAGAAGGCTTCTCCTTGGGGACGAGGACGGATTTCTCAAAACAACGGATATCCGTTGTT
>CAJTRW010000032.1:13615-20211 GCA_910578765.1 uncultured Christensenella sp. | reverse complement strand
ACCATGCCCTTTTAGGGCTTGTGCAAACTACGCGTTGAACGCGTAGTTATGATTTTATAAGGCTTGCCGAAGGATCTTAAAAAGATTCTTCACTGCGTTCAGATGACAGGTAGTAAGTAAAAAATTTAAAAAAACGCTTGACTTAAGTCGCGGAGGGTGTTATTATATTATCAACATATGAATACTTATTCATAATATAATAAAAAACATATATATTACAAGAGAGGTAAATTATGAATTATTGCGAAAACGAAGAACATAAAGAGCGGGCGGCAAAAGCCAAAGCCGAAATGCCGTCGGACGAGCAGCTAACCCAAATGGGCGCGCGTTTTAAAGTTATATCGGAGTCGTCGCGTCTTAAAATTTTACTTGCGCTTTCGGGCGGCGAGCTGTGCGTAGAGCATATAACAGCCGTTGTGGACGCCGCACAAAGCGCGGTGTCGCACCAGCTTAAAACGCTTAAAGACAACAAAATCGTAAAATGCCGCCGCAGTGGGAAGAATATACTTTATTCGGTTTCGGACTGGCACATTCTGACCATGATAAACGTTGCCAAGGAGCATTTGGATTGCGATGAATAATGTAATTAAAATAACCGGACTCGATTGCGCCAACTGCGCGAGAGAGCTGGAGGAGGAGCTTTCCGCCGTCGCGGGGGTCAAGTCCGTCAGCGTCGATTTTATGGCGCAGAAGGTCTATGCGGACTGTACGGAAGAAGCCGTTGCGGAAATAAAAAACCGCTGTAACCGCTTCGAGGACGTCAAGGTGGTTGAAGACATGCCCGAGGATATGCCGCCTGTCGACGGGGAGCGCATTAAAATTACAGGTCTTTGCTGTGCCAACTGCGCGAGAGAGCTGGAAGAAATTTTAAACAAGACCGACGGCGTAACCGCTACGGTAGACTTCATGAACATGTGCGTAATTCTCAATGCGGATTCCGCGTCTGCGCGCGAGCAAGCCGTCTATAAGATAACCCACTTCGAGGACGTCAAAATCGCGGACGCGAAACCGCAGAAAAAAAGCGCGTTCAGAACGCACCTTAAAGAAATTATCGCCATCGCCGTTTCCGCGCTGTTTTTTATTCCCGCCGTTGCCATGGACCTGGCGGGCGTGGCTGAAAACGGGCTTGCATATAAAATTTTGATTTATTGCTTTTTCGGCATTGCTTATATTTCCGTCGGGTACAAGGTTTTATGGAATACTTTGAAAAATGTTTCCAAGGGCAGAATTTTCGACGAAAACTTTCTTATGACGGTCGCGTCGCTCGGGGCGATAGCGCTCGGCATTTTTGCGGGAGACGGTTTTGCCGAGGGTGTTGCCGTTATGTTTTTATATCAGATAGGCGAGCTGTTGCAGTCCGTCGCGGTGGGCAAATCGCGCGGTTCTATTTCCGCACTTATGGACTTGAAAAGCGAAACGGCTACGCTGAAAACGGTGGACGGCACGCGTGCCGTTCCGCCCGAACAGCTTAAAACAGGCGACGTAATTATAATAAAGGCGGGCGAAAAAGTACCCGTCGACTGCAAAATTTTAAGCGGCGCAAGCTCGCTTGACATGAAAAGTCTTAACGGCGAGCCCGTTCCGCGCGACGTGAAGGAGGGCGACGGCATTCTGTCGGGAAGCATAAATCTTTCCGGCGTGCTCGAAGCGGAGGTCGTGCGCGAATATAAAAATTCCACCGTGGCGAAAATTTTAGAGCTTGTGGAAAACTCCACGGCAAAAAAATCCAAGCCCGAAAAATTCATAACGAAATTCGCAAAATATTATACGCCGGCGGTGTGCCTTGCCGCGGCGCTGCTTGCGGGCGCGGTTCCCACTGTAATCTGCGCGGTAAATTCGTCGTTCGCGTGGCCTACGTATGCGGACTGGATATACAAGGCATTGGGCTTTCTGGTAATTTCCTGTCCCTGCGCGTTGGTTATTTCCGTGCCGCTGTCGTACTTCGGCGGCATAGGCAGATGCGCCAAGTCGGGCATTTTGGTGAAAGGCTCCACCTGCCTTGACGCGTTGGCTGGCGCGACCGTAGCGGCTTTCGATAAAACCGGCACGCTTACGGAGGGCGCGTTTTCGGTAGTAAGCTATACCGACGAAAAGACGCTTGCCCTTGCGGCGGCTGCGGAAAAATTTTCGTCACACCCCATCGCGGCGGCGTTTAAGGACGTAAAAACCGACTTCGGAATAAGCGGCGCGGAGGAGATAGCGGGCAAAGGCGTCAAATGCCTGTGCGGAGGGGAAGTTCTTCTGTGCGGCAACGCCGCGCTTTTGGGGGAAAACGGAGTAATTTTCGATAAAAAGCAAAGCTTTTCCACTTTGGTTTACGTTGCTTTGGGCGGCAAATTTGTCGGGGTTATAGAGATTGACGACGCCGTAAAAAGCGGAGCGCAACAGGCTGTAGCGCAGTTGAAAGCGCAGGGCGTGACCTATACCGCCATGCTTACGGGCGACGGCAAGGAGCGGGCGGAAGCGGTTGCGGACGCGGCGGGACTCGACGGCTGTTTTTCGGGACTGCTACCCGACGAAAAGCTGGCGGAAGCGGAAAAGCTTAAACAGAAGGGCAAGCTTATTTACGTCGGCGACGGAATAAACGACGCGCCCGTTATGACGGCGGCGGACTGCGCGGTTTCGATGGGCAAGGTCGGCTCGGACGCGGCAATCGAAGCCAGCGATATAGTGCTTGTTTCGGATAATCTTTCCTCTCTGCCCCTCGGCAGAAAAATCGCAAAGGGCACGCGGTCGATAGTTTTGCAGAATATAATAGGCTCGCTTGCCGTTAAAGCGGTAATAATGATTTTAAGCGTAGCCGTGCCGAACTTTACCCTGCCGCTTTTTGTGTCGGTAATTGCCGACGTGGGAGTAATGCTCGTTGCGGTGCTAAACGCAATGAGGACGGCGCTTATAAAATAACGACAAAAATCGGCAAATTGCTTTCAAACGTTTGCCGATTTGTTTTTTTTGTGTTACAATGTGAAAAATAAGTGAATTTTTGAGCCGCCGCGGCGGCTGTTTGCCGTTTACGGCAAACAAAATTACGCTTACAGTAAAAACGGAGGATATTTTTTAATGGATGAAGAAACCAAAGAAGAAGTAGTTTCTACGCCCGAACAGCCCGAACAGCCCGCCGAAGCGGCGGAAGCTCCCTCTGCGGACGGCGCGGCGGCGGTAGCCAAAAGCCCTTATAAAGGCTTCTGGGGCAAGATAGACAACTATTTCGGAATCAGCAAAAGCGGGTCAAAGTTTAAGACGGAAATAGTCGCGGGTCTTACTACGTTCATGGCAATGGTTTACATACTTATAGTAAACCCCAACATGTTTATGAACATTATAGGCGATAACGTCGACGTGGGTTTCGGGGCTTCATATATTGCTACCGCACTCGGCGCAATTGTAGGAACAATGCTTATGGCGTTCCTTGCAAAAATGCCTTTGGCGCAAGCTTCGGGTATGGGCGTTAACGCGTTTATAGTCTATACGTTGGTTTTGGGCGGCTCCGGTCTGACCTATGCAAACGCAATGGTGTTCACACTTTTAGACGGCGTAATATTCATTATTTTAACTGCAACCGGTTTAAGAAAGTATATTTTCAACGCTATTCCGGACGAAGTTAAAAAAGCTATAAGCGTAGGCTTAGGTTTGTTTATTGCCTATATAGGTTTTCAGAACGCAGGCTTTATCGTTAACGACGGCGCGACTTTAACCGACATTCTTTCGTTCAACGTTCTTAACCCCAACGACCCTAATTATCTCGCAACGGTAGGTATTGTAACCGGAAATGCGTTCCTCGGGCAGACTGCAGATTTCAGTGTGCGCGGTATGTTGCCCGCATTCATTATGATGGCAGGAGTTATCGCAATCGCGATTATGTCCAAAAAGAAAGTCAAGGGTGCGGTTTTATGGGGGATTTTAGGCTCCACGGCACTTTACTATATTCTTGTCGGAATTGCTTACGGTTGCAATAACGCGGCGGCGTCGGCAATATTCGGGGGAATAAAATTCGACAATCCTTTCTCTGCGTTCGCAAATTGGGGTACGGAATCTGCCGGTAAAGTTTTCTACGAAGGATTTAATTTCTCGAAATATCTTGCCAATAATACGGTGGGTTCGCTTGTTTTGCTTATTATAACAACCGCGCTTTCGTTGTGCATGCTCGATATGTTCGATACATTAGGCACTCTTTACGGCGCTTGCGAAAAGGGCAACCTTCTCGATAAAGAGGGTAACCCCAAAAACATGAACAGATGTATGCTTTGCGACGCAATCGCAACTACCACGGGCGCAATCGCGGGCACTTCCACGGTAACGACGTTCGTCGAATCCTCCGCAGGCGTTGCGGCGGGCGGCAAGACGGGCTTCACCGCGCTTATTACCGGTCTTTGCTTTATCGTAGCGATGTTCCTGTCGCCCATAGCAAGGCTTATTCCTTCGGCGGCAACGGCAACGGCTCTCGTTTGGGTCGGCGTGCTTATGATGAGCTCGGTTACCAAAATCGAATGGACAAACCCTGTTGCGGCGCTTCCCGCATTCCTCACTATTGCGGTAATGGCGTTCGGCTACGAAATTTCCTACGGTATCGGCATAGGCATCATTTCCAGCGTAATAGTAAGAATTTGCACCGGCAAGATAAAGAGCGTTTCCGTCGTAACCTGGATAATCGCAGTTTTCTTCCTCGCAACGTTCCTGCTTACACACTGATATAAAACAAATTTCAAAACACCGCTTGTAAAAGCGGTGTTTTTATGTTACAATGGTTTGCGGAGGATAAATTATGCTTGAAAAATATATTTCCGCCGCCGCGGGACGCGAAAAGGCGGAGCTTGTTTTAAAAAACGCGGCTTATCTGGACGTGTTCTGCGGGGTGATAAGAAAGGGCGATATAGCCGTCGTCGGCGGTAAAATCGTCGGCATAGGCAGCTACGAGGGGGAGAAAGAACTTGACGTTTCTCATCTTACCGTTTTGCCGGGCTATATCGACGGTCACGTACATATCGAAAGCTCGCAGCTTTCGCCGGAGGAGTTTGCTTCGCTTATCGTTCCGCGCGGAACGACAACTATCATTGCCGACCCGCATGAAATTACCAACGTCTGCGGCAAAGCCGGTTGCGAGTACATCGCCAAAGCGTCGGAAAACGTTCCTCTGGACGTAAAAATACAGCTTCCGTCGTGCGTGCCCGCAACACCGTTCGAAACAAGCGGGGCGGTTCTTAACGGAAAGGACACGGAGGCAATCTTAAAAGAAGGTTATATCTACGGACTGGGCGAATTTATGAATTATCCCGGCGTTATCAACTGCGACGCCGACGTTATAAAAAAGCTGGAAGCAGCCCACGCGCGCGGTAAAATAATAGACGGGCACGCGCCCGCCGTTTACGGCGAAACGCTTAACGCTTACCTTTGCGGCGGTATTTCCACCGACCACGAGTGCGTATATAAAGAGGAAATAGACGAAAAAATTTCAAAGGGTATGTACGTGCATATCCGTCACGGTTCTTCAACGCAAAATCTCGGCAATGCCAAATGTATGACAAGTGCGAATATGCGCAGATTTATACTTTGCACCGACGACAGGCACGCCGCCGACTTAAAGGAAAAGGGACATCTGGACGACGCCCTGCGCCGTTTGGTGGCGGACGGCGTAGACCCGATAGCCGCGGTGACCTGCGCAACCCTGAACTGCGCGGAGTGTTACGGTCTGAAATACAAGGGCGCAATCGCACCGTTCTGGGCGGCGGATTTGGTAGTTGTGGACAACCTTAAAAATTTTAACGCCAAGTACGTTTTCAAGGACGGAAAGCTGGTTGCCAAAGACGGCAAGCCGCTTTTCGACACGTCCAAACGGTATCTTCCCGAAAACGTTTTAAACACCGTTCACGTAAAAACGTTAAAGCCGGAAGATTTTACGTTAACCCTTAAAGGCAAAAAAGCCAAGGCCATGACAATAGAGCCGGGCGGCGTCGTTACGGGCTGTGAAATTGTGGAAGTGCAAAGCGTAAACGGCGACGTCGACGTAAAGGGCACCGATATTTTGAAAATGGCCGTGGTAGAGCGCCATAAAATGACCGGCAATATCGGCAAAGGGCTTTTCAAGGGCTACGGTTTCAAGGGCGGAGCAATGGGCATAACCATAGCGCACGACTCGCACAATATAATTTTACTCGGCGACGACAACGCGGCGCTTGCGACAGCCGCCAACAAGCTTAAAGAGATAGGCGGCGGTATGGTCTTGGTCAATTCCGCTACTGGCGAAGTCGACTCTGTTACTTTGGATATAGGCGGGCTTATGTCCTCGCGCGACGCGGAAGGTCTGCAAAGGGACAGCAAAGCTTTAATAGAAAAGGCGTATTCCATGGGCGTAAAAAGGGAGCTTGAAGCATTCATGTCCCTTGCGTTTTTATCGCTTGCCGTTATACCCAAGTTAAAGCTTCTCGACACAGGTCTTTTCGACGTGGAGAAATTTTCGTTCACGGATATCAACGCGGAGTAAAGCATTTTTCCGTTAATCTGATTGAAGCGGATAGGACGCCGTTTTAAGCGTTAACCGGTAATGAACAATATTCATTTAGTAAGAAGCCAATAAGTAAAGCCCGCCCCGACGCGTCGCG
>CAJTRW010000032.1:7663-13605 GCA_910578765.1 uncultured Christensenella sp. | reverse complement strand
GGGGGGGGGCGGGCGGTTTTTTATTTAATTTGTTATGCGCGGCGCGATAAAAGTCAAAAATTTAAACGGAACGGGCTTTTTTTCAAAAAAATGCAATTTTTTCAAAAAACAATTTTACATATCAATTAAAATATAGTACAATTAAAGCGGTATCCTAAGGGTACTGTACATTTAAGAGGTCTTTTATGGGATTGATAAAATATATACTCGGCTCCGATAGCCGAAGAAGCATAAAAAAGCTTAACAAACTTGCGTTGAAGGTTGAGGAATTGGAACCTAAATACGCGGAAATGTCGGACGAGGAGCTTAAAAGTCAGACAAAGGTTTTAAAAGACAGGCTTGCCGCCGGCGAAACGCTTGACGATATCCTGTTCGACGCGTTTGCCGCTTTGAGGGAAGCAAGCACGCGCGTGCTTGGCATGAAGCATTTCCACGTGCAGATTGTCGGCGGTATCTGCCTGCATCAGGGCAGAATTGCCGAAATGAAAACAGGCGAAGGCAAAACGCTTGTTTCCACCCTTCCCGCGTATTTAAACGCGCTTACGGGTAAGGGCGTGCATATCGTCACCGTCAACGACTACCTCGCAAAGCGCGACGCGGAGTGGATGGGTAAGGTTCACAAATTCATGGGGCTTACCGTCGGCGTGGTCGTGCCCGGCATGGACGACGACGAAAAGAAAAAAGCGTACGGCTGCGACATAGTTTACGCAACCAATAACGAGCTGGGCTTCGACTATTTGAGGGACAACCTCAAAACCTCTATTCCGTCCATGGTCCAGCGCGAGCTTAACTTCTGTATAATCGACGAGGTCGACTCCATTCTTATAGACGAGGCGAGGACTCCGCTTATAATCTCCGGCAGGGGAGGCGAAAGCTCGAAGCTGTACGAGGACGTGGATAAATTCGTCCGCACGCTTTCGGGCGGCTTTGACGACGATAAAAAGGACGCGGAAAAGAAAATTCCTTCCCGCAGGAAAAAGGACGTAAGCGGCGAGGAGGCTGCCGCGCGCGAAAAACTTAACGCCATTTTGCATGAAATGGAGAACTGGGATTATATAATCGACAGAAAGGAAAAATCCGTAACCATAACCGAAAACGGCGCGGAAAAGGCGGAAAGATTTTTCGGCATAAACAACCTCGGCGATATAGAAAATGCGGATTTGAACCACCACATACAGCAGGCGCTTAAAGCGCACGAGCTGTTCGCCCGCGACGAGGATTATATTGTTTCCGACGACGGCGAAATTCTGATTGTCGACGAATTTACCGGTCGTGTGCTTCACGGCAGAAGATACTCCGACGGACTTCACCAGGCGATAGAGGCAAAGGAAAAAGTTAAGGTCAAAGAGGAAAATAAGACCCATGCTACCGTAACTTTCCAAAACTATTTCAGGCTTTACAACAAGCTTTCCGGCATGACGGGTACCGCAAAGACAGAGGAGGACGAGTTCAGGACCATTTACTCGCTGGACGTCGTCGAAATCCCCACCAACCGCCCCGTTGCGCGCGTTGACTACGCGGATATGATTTACTCTACGGTAGAGGGCAAGAAAAAGGCAATCGTCAACGAGGTTGTCGAGCGGCACGAAAAGGGTCAGCCTATCTTGATAGGTACCGTAACGGTCGACAAGTCGGAGGAAATTTCAAGACTTTTGCGCCGCAACGGTATAAAGCATAATATTTTGAACGCGAAGAACCACGAGCGCGAGGCGGAAATTGTAGCGCAGGCGGGCAGATACGGCGCCGTAACTATCGCCACCAACATGGCGGGGCGCGGAACGGATATTCTGTTGGGCGGCAATCCCGAGTACCTTGCCAAAAAGCGCATGCGCGAGGAAGGGTACGACCATGATATGATAGAAACCGCCATTTCCTACGCGGACAGGCAGTTCACCGCGGAGGAGCAGACCGCGCGCGACAGATATGCCGAGCTTTATAAAAACTACAAAGCCGAAACGGACGCGGAAAAGGAAAAGGTCATCGCGGCGGGCGGACTTTGCATACTCGGTACCGAGCGTCACGAGTCGCGCCGTATAGACAACCAGCTGCGCGGACGAAGCGGACGTCAGGGCGACAGGGGAGATTCTATTTTCTTCATTTCGCTTGAAGACGATTTGGCTAAACGCTTCGGCGGCGAAAGAATGAAGCGGCTTTACGAAATTTTCAAGATAGAAGAAGACCAGTGTCTGCAATCCAAAATGCTTTCGCGCAGCGTGGAAAACGCCCAGCGCACGATTGAAGGCAGAAACTTCGGTATAAGAAAGCACACCTTGCAGTACGACGAGGTAATGAACGAACAGCGCAAAACCATTTACGGAGAGCGTATGAAGGTTTTGAAGGGTGAAGACGTTCATGACCAGATGCTGAAATATATTCCCGATTACGTGGCAAAGGTTATAGGCGAAACCGTGGATACGGGCGCCATGCCCGAAAAGTGGGACGAGGTTGCTTTAAACGAAGCCCTGCGTCAGAAGGTTTATCCCGACGAGTGTGAATTTGAAATTACGCGCGAGTTGCTCGAACAGTGGGACTACGAGTACGCGATAAAGAAAATTTCGCGCGAGGTTGAAAAAGCCTACGAAAAGAAGATAGAAAACATAAGCGAAATGACCGACGGTCAGGTAGACTACCGGCAGGTGGAGCGTAACGAGCTTCTGCGTACCGTCGACAGAAACTGGATAGACCAGATAGACGCAATGGACCAGCTGAGGAAAGGCATAGGCCTTCGGGGCTACGCCCAGCAGGACCCCATAATCGCGTACAAGCAGGAAGGCTATCAGATGTTCGACGAAATGATAGACCGTATCCAGACCACCACAATTTCAAGACTTTTAAAGGGCAGGATAGTGCGCGTTCAACCTTCCGCACCCGTACCCATACAGCGCATACCTTCGCCGTCGGAGGGCATATCGCCCATGAATCCCGCCGTTGCGGAGCGCGCAAGACAAATTTCGGAACAGCGTGCGGCGGAAGCGGCACAAGGCGGCAAGTCCGCGCCGGTTATAGGCGACGCACCCCAGCCCCCCAAGGATTTGGCAACAAATATCAGCGGCAAAGCCGCGCCTAAGGTCAACGCCAAGTCAACCAAGGTCGGCAGAAACGACCCCTGTCCCTGCGGCAGCGGCAAAAAGTATAAGGACTGCTGTTACTGGAACGACCATAAATAAAAGACTTTACAAAAATTTGCGAATTAAGTTTTTTGCGGGTTGAGGGCTTCCCGCCCTCTGTTTGCAAGTCGGGCGGCATATTTATGTTTGACTTGCTTAAAGCTTTTTTTGCGGTAACAAAATTAAGAAACATTGATTAAACGGAACGTTTATGTTTAAGGCAGACGATTACAGATTAAAACTGAAAAGCCTTGCGGATACGCTTGCGGAGGCAAAATACGCGCTGGATATAGACAATCTCGGCACGAAGCTCGAAGTTCTTAAAAAAGAGCAGGAAAATCCCGAGGTCTGGCAGGATTTGGAAAAATCCAAGCGCGTCGGAAGGGAAATTTCTTCCGTGGAAAATAAAATAAACGCCTATAAAAAAGGGGAAACCGCGCTGGCGGAAGCCTCGGCGTTTATCGATTTAATCGAGGAAGCCGACGACGAAAGCCTTATTCCCGAGCTTGAACAAATGATTTCCGCGGCGGACGGCGACATCGCCGACATGCGCATACGCGCGCTTTTAAAAGGCAAGTACGACGCGAACAACGCCATGCTCAACCTGCACGCGGGCGCGGGCGGAACCGAAGCCTGCGACTGGACGGCTATGCTTTACAGAATGTATACCCGCTATTGCGAGCGTTCGGGCTTCAAGGTGACCGAGCTGGATTTCGAGGATGGCGACGAGGCGGGGCTTAAAAGCGTATCCTTCCGCGTCGAGGGCGAAAACGCCTACGGCTTTTTAAAGGCGGAAAAGGGCGTCCACAGACTTGTGCGCATTTCACCCTTCGACAGCAACAAACGCCGTCATACCTCGTTTGCCTCTTTGGAGGTCATGCCCGAGGTAGAGGACGACGCGGAAATCGAAATTAAGGACGACGATATCCGTATCGACGTATACCGTTCCTCCGGTGCGGGCGGTCAAAAGGTCAATAAGACGGAAACGGCTATCCGCATTACGCACTTTCCTACCGGCATAGTCGTAACGTGCCAGAACGAAAGAAGTCAGTTGCAAAACAAAGAAATGGCTTTCCAGTATCTGCGCGCAAAGCTTATAGAGCGGCAGATTGCCGAGCGCGAAGCCGCTGACGCCGAAATTAAGGGCGAAATTAAAAAAATAGAATGGGGCAGTCAGATACGCAGTTACGTTTTCTGTCCTTACACATTGGTTAAAGACCACCGCACGGGTTATGAAAATTCCAACGTTCAGGCGGTGATGGACGGAGATATTCAGGGTTTTATAATAGACTATCTCAAAAAGACCATTTAAGGGGGTTCTCATGGAAATAACTACGGACAACGCCGGAAGCGAGCTTGTCAAAGCCGTATTGAAGTTGTACAGAACGGGCAAATATTTCTGCGAAAAGGAAGTAATCGCCAAAAAATTTCTTAACCGCATTCTTGACGCGGGCGAGTTTCTGGACGAATTTTCTTCCGGAACGGACGCCAACGTTAAAATGACCGCGGCGGGCAAAGCCATGGAGGAATTGAAAAAAGCCGGTTTTCTACTGAGAATAATGTGCATGGAGGGATATTATCCCGAGCGTAACGTCCGCCCCGTTTCGGAGGCTTTGGAAAAGGTTAAAACGCTTATATCGCCCTATGTGCCCGGTACGGTTTCGGGCGGATACTATCAGCAGATTACGGGCGGCTACCCTCAGGGCGGCGACGGCTACACGGGATATTGAGATTACGGCGGTGCAACCGCCGTTTTAAATTATGTACACGGATAAATTCACTATAAAACAAAATCCCGTTATATTGGGAATAGAATCGAGCTGCGACGAAACCGCCGCGGCGGTGATACGCGGCAGAAAGCTTTTATCCAGCGTTATATTTTCTTCCGCCTCTGAGCAGGCAAAGTACGGCGGCGTGGTGCCGGAAATAGCTTCCCGCGCGCACACCGAAGCCGTGGACGAGGCGGTAAGCGAAGCGCTTGAAAAGGCGGGCGTAAAAAAAAGCGACATAGACGCGGTTGCCGTGACATACGGCGCCGGACTTTTGGGCGCGCTTTTAGTCGGACTTTCGTTTGCAAAAGCCTTCGCCTACGCGCTCAACGTTCCGTTGATTGCGGTCAACCATATCCGCGGACATCTCGCCGCGGCGTATTTAAGCGACGAGGGGTTGGAGCCGCCCTATATAACTTTACTTGCAAGCGGCGGACATACGGCGGTACTTTATACAAAGTCTTATACAGAGTTCGAGGTGTTGGCGTCCACTTACGACGACGCCGCGGGCGAAGCATTCGACAAAGTCGCGCGCATACTTTCATTGCCCTATCCCGGGGGACCGAACGTCCAACGGCTTGCGGAAAACGGAAAAAATACCGTTCCTTTGCCGACCTGCCTTGTAAAAAATTCGGGCGGGCAACGGTTTTCTTACAGCGGATTAAAGACCGCGGTATTAAATTACTGCCACAACAAAACGCAGAAGGGAGAGTCCTTCAACCGCGAGGACGTGGCTTGTTCCTTTCAGCGCGCCGCAATAGACCCGCTTGTAAAAAAGACGGTGGAGTCCGCGGTGAAGCTGGGCGTGCCTACCGTAACTGCGGGCGGGGGCGTTGCGGCTAACGCATATCTGAGGGAAAGCCTTTCCGCCGCGTGCGCGGCGGCGGGGAAAAAACTTGTTCTGCCCGAAATAAAATTTTGTACCGACAATGCGGCTATGATAGCGGCGGAGGGGTTGTTGCAGTATAAAGCGGGCAACTTTGCAAAGCTTGATATAAACGCCGCCGCACAGATACCTTTGAAGTAAATTATTTTTAGTTTTGTATTGCGTAAAAACAAGCCGCCC
>CAJTRW010000032.1:0-7653 GCA_910578765.1 uncultured Christensenella sp. | reverse complement strand
GTTAAAGCGTCTAAGCTTTATATCATATTATTTATAAGCAAGAGAATGAATAAGGATGAGTGTCTGATTTTTGCAGACTACAAGTCCTTATTTTTTTAATTTAATCTTCCAAACCCAATAAATAATCGGTTGAAACGTCGAAAAATTTTGATATAGCGGTCAGCTTATCGAAGTCGGGTTCCTGTTTGCAGGTTTCCCACTGGCAGATAGTCGTTTTACTGACATTGAAAATTTCAGCTAATTGTAATTGAGTTAAATTTTTTTCGTTTCTTAATTCTTTTAACCGAGACGCAAATGCGGACATAATTTTAACCTTAAATTTTTTTAGTAAGAAAACTTTTCAAGCGAGACTTATTTATCTTATTTTTGTTCCGTTTTCATTCTCTAACCCGACTAAATAGTCGGTTGTAACGTCAAAATATAACGCAATATTTTTAAGATGAGTGATTTTCGGTTCGTTAGTTCCGTTGCACCACCAAAGCACGGTTTGATTGCTTACTTTTAAATCTTTTGCCAAGCGATATTTGGATACGCCGTTTTCTTTTAGCAATTTATTTAATCTCGTTACAAATATTTCCATAATTAAATTATAATAGAAAACTTACATAATTTGTTGACCATGTCAGAAAACTATGATAATATATTGTTGTAAGGAGGGCGCAATTATGCAACAAGATACAAAATGTGAAAACTGTAAGTTTTTTAAAAATTATTATGTGATAAGGGGTGCAAAACTTAATACGATAGGCGGATATTGCGATAACGACGCCGTTCATCCCTTATAAGCAAAATTAAATATGCGCCCAAGCTTTGCGATAAACGGAAGCCGCAACAAAAGCGCGTTGAGGCCCGACACAAGGATATAAACAAAGTATTAAAGGATATACGCAAAAGCCTTGCCGACATTGCGCTTATCCTCGGCGACGTAAAATTTGAACTTACGAAAATCGGTTCGGTTAAAAAACGTTTTCAATTTGCTTTACTTTTTTACGGAGGTTGGGTATAATTTATTTATAACTTAATTAAAGGCTTTGACGAAGGACAACGTTTTCCGGCGTATCGCTTTTCAGAGAGCTTCCGTTTGGTGCAAGGGGGCAAGCGCGTTTGAAAAATATCACCTTCCAGTCCGCATTGCGAAAGGCGACAAGTAGCTTTGCGCGGATTCGTAACCCGTTACAAGTTACGGCAGATGTCAGTTTGTTTTGGTGGTTTATAAGCGCAATTTTCGGCGTCCGAAACGGGACGCCGGTTTTTTATTTTAAAATAATTTGCGGCGCAAGCAAAACCATGATTTTGCGCAGCGCACTCAATTTGCGCATACCTGCGGCTCGCCGAGGTGAATGCCCGCAATTATATAATAAGTTTGCCCCTGAAATTGCGGGCAGAGGGCGAGTAGCCCTCAAATCACGGAAATTGTTGCGCGCAGAATAGCGCGAGAATTTCGTGAGGGAGGAATTATATGTATAAAAAGGTAGACACTTCTTTAAACTTCGTCGAAAGGGAACAGGAAGTAATAAAGTTTTGGAAAGACAATAAAATTTTCGAAAAAAGCGTTGAAAGCACGGAGGGGGGAAAGGAATTTTCATTCTACGACGGTCCGCCCACGGCAAACGGCAAGCCGCATATAGGTCATATCCTGACGCGCGTCATGAAGGATATTATTCCCCGCTACAAGACCATGAAGGGCGGTCACGTTTTAAGGAAGGCGGGCTGGGATACGCACGGGCTACCCGTAGAGCTGGAGGTGGAAAAATCCCTCGGGCTGGACGGCAAACAGCAGATAGAAAGCTACGGGATAGAGCCTTTCATAAAACAGTGCAAGCAGTCCGTGTGGAAGTATAAGGGCGAATGGGAAAAAATGTCCGACCGCGTGGGTTACTGGGTCGACATGGACAACCCTTACGTCACCTACGACGACAATTATATAGAGTCGGAGTGGTGGGCGCTTAAAAGCATGCATGAAAAAGGGCTTTTATACAAGGGGCATAAAATAGTTCCCTATTGCCCGAGGTGCGGAACCGCGCTGTCCTCGCACGAGGTTGCGCAGGGCTATAAGCTCGTTAAAGAAAATTCCGCAATAGCGCAGTTTAAGGTAAAGGGAAGCGAAAACCGCTATATTCTTGCCTGGACTACTACCCCCTGGACGCTTCCTTCAAACGTCGCGCTGTGTATGAACCCCGACGAAAATTATATCGAATTGGAATCCGACGGAAAAAGATATATTCTTGCCGAGGCGTTGGCGGATAAATTTTTCGAAGATTATAAAGTAACCGAAAAGAAGACGGGCAAGCAGTGGGAAGGGTTGGAGTACGAGCCGCTTTTCAACGAAACCTCTGCGGAAATTGTTCGCATTTCCCCCGCCGCCGCTACGAAAAAGGCGCATTACGTAGTTTGCGACGGCTACGTCACCATGGGCGACGGCACGGGCGTCGTTCACATCGCGCCCGCGTTCGGCGAGGACGACTACAAGGTCGGCAAACGCTACAATTTACCCGTAGTCCAGCTTGTGGACGAGCGCGGCTGCTTCGACAACAGGTTTGAAAAACTCAACGGCGTTTTTGCGAAAAAAGCCGATAAAATTATTCTGGATATGCTTGAAAAGGGGGATAAGCTTTTTAAGGTAATTCCCTTCGAGCACGACTATCCGCACTGCTGGCGTTGCGATACGCCGCTTTTGTACTATGCTAAGTCGAGCTGGTTTATAGAAGTTACAAAGGTTAAGGATAAAATAATTGCCGCCAACAGGTCCGTGAACTGGATGCCCGATACCATAAAAGACGGCAGAATGGGCAACTTTCTGGAAAACGCAATTGACTGGGGTCTTTCGCGCGACAGATACTGGGGCACGCCGCTGCCCGTCTGGGTCTGCCCCGACTGCGGAGAAATCGAGGTTATAGGTTCCAAAGCGGAGCTGAAAGAAAAGTGCGGAATTTCCGGCGATATAGAGCTTCACCGTCCGTACCTTGACAATCTGACTTGCAAATGTAAAAAATGCGGCGGCGCGATGAAGCGCACGCCCGAGGTTATAGACTGTTGGTTCGACTCCGGCTCGATGCCGTTCGCGCAGTATCACTATCCGTTTGAGAATAAGGAAACGTTTGAAAAAACCTTCCCCGCGGATTTTATTTCCGAGGCGGTAGATCAGACCCGCGGCTGGTTTTATACCCTGCTTGTCATAAACACCATACTGTTCGGAAAAGCACCGTTTAAAAACTGCATTGTTTTAGGACACGTAAACGATAAAAACGGCATAAAAATGTCCAAACACAAGGGCAACGTCGTCGACCCGTGGAGCGTCCTCGATAAGCAGGGCGCGGATGCGGTAAGGTGGTATTTCTACACGTCCAGCGCGCCCTGGCTTCCCTCGCGCTTTTCCGAGGAAACGGTTTCCGAAGCACAGCGCAAGTATATGGGCACGCTTTGGAACACATACGCCTTCTTTGTGCTGTATGCGGAAATAGACAAATACGATCCGTCTAAGTACGATTTGAAAAAGTGCGCCCTTTCTGTAATGGACAGGTGGATTCTTTCCAAATTGAACTCGCTTACGGCTTTTGTGGAAAAAAGCTTGGAAAATTACGAAATTTTCGAAAGCGCGCGCGCCTTGCAGGACTTTGTGGACGTGCTTTCCAACTGGTACGTACGCCGCGGAAGGGAGCGCTATTGGGGCGCGGAAATGACCGACGACAAGGCGGCGGCATACACAACGCTTTACACGGTTTTGGTAACGCTTGCAAAGCTTACCGCGCCGTATACGCCGTTTATAGCGGAAAACATGTATCTCAATCTCGTTCCGCAGTTTTTCGGCGGCTGTAAAAAAAGCGTGCATCTGTGCGCCTTCCCCGTGTGCGATAAAAGCTTTATCGACAAAAATCTGGAAGCGGGCATGGACGAGGTTTTGGACATCGTAGTTCTCGGCAGGGCGGCAAGGAACGCCGGCAACCTTAAAAACCGTCAGCCTCTGGCACGTATGGTTGTGGTTACCGACAGGAAAACAGCGCTGTCCGAAGAAGAAAAGTCGATTGTTTTGGACGAGCTTAATATAAAAAGCATGGAGTTTGCTTCCGACGCGGAAAAATACATTGCGTATAAATTGAAGCCCCAGCTTAAAACCCTCGGACCAAAGTACGGCAAAAAACTGGGCGTCATTTCGGCTTTCCTTGCAAACTGCAACGCCAAGCAGGTGGTCGACGCGGTTAAGGGCGGCGGCGCTTACGTAATCGAGGGGGAAGATATTGCGTTAAGCTTGGAAGATTTGCAAATCTTCACGGAAAGCGCAAACGGCTTTGTCGCGGCGGAGGATAAGGGGCTTACGGTGGCGCTTGACACAAATCTTACGGACGAGCTTATCTTCGAAGGAATCGAAAGGGAGCTGGTTTCCAAAATACAGAATATGCGTAAGGAAGCGGGCTTCGAGGTCACGGACAGAATTTCCGTACGGTATAAAGCCGAAGGAAAGGTAAAAACCGTTCTCGCGCGCGGCGCCTTTGCAAAGGACGTGCTTGCCGAAAGCATTGACGAAGGCTTCGGCGACGGTTTCACCAAGGAGCAGAACGTAAACGGCGAAAAAGTTGTTTTAACCTTAATAAAGAAATAATATCATTAATCGTTGCAAACGCTCATAGGTTATTCTATGAGCGTTTACGATTTAAAGGTGGGACAAAGCGGTAAAATAGTTAAAATAAACGTAGAGGGCAGCGCGGCGGTGCGTTTGGAATCCCTCGGCATAACAACCGGCAAGCGCGTGACCGCGCTTGCCTTTTCGCTGTTTAAATCAAGCGTTATGATTGGTTGCGGCAGCGTGAGGCTGGGGCTAAGAAAAAACTTTGCAAAGCTTATAGAGGTGGAGCCGTGAAATTTAAAACAAAGACAGCGGCAAAAGCGGAAAAGGCGGAAAGGCGCGCCGTGCTTGCAGGCAATCCAAACGCGGGCAAAACTACGCTATTCAACGCTCTGACGCGCAGCAACCTGCGTACGGGCAACTTTCACGGCGTAACCACGGCTTCGGCGGAAAAAAGCTCCGGCGGGATAACTTACGTGGACGCGCCGGGGCTGTACGCCCTGAACGCGTATTCCATGGAAGAAAATTCAGCCGCCCAAGCGGTGGCTTCCGCGGATTTCATAATAGACGTAATAGACGCGCTTACGCTTGAAAACAGCCTTAACCTGACGCGCAGGCTTATCGCTACGGGCAAGCCGGTCATGCTTTACGTGACGAAATTAAACCTGTTGAAGCGGCGCGGCGGCAGCCTGGACGCGGAAAAGCTTTCCCGCATACTCGGCGCGCCCGTATTTACCTGTTCGCCTAAATCGCTGAAACGCCGTTTGGAAGAGGGAGTGAATTTCAGTGTAAAAAGGGAGGAAGCGCCGCTTACTTCCGCGTATTCCGCGGGCAGGTCGGCGCCGTCGCGCGCAGATAAGCTTTTTTACAACAGATATTTCGCGCTTTTCTTCTTTTTGGCGGCAATTGCGGCGATGTTTTTTTTGGCTTTTCATCCGCTTATGCCGGGCGCGCTTTTAAAAAATCTGACCGAAAATCTGATATGCGACAAACTTTCTTCCGCAATAACCGGCGCAATGGAAAACGAAGCCGTAATATCTTTGGTGCAGGACGGCATTTTGGGCGGTGCGGGCGGAGTGCTGTCCTTCGTGCCGCAGTTGGCAATTTTGTATCTTGTCCTGACGCTTCTGGACGAAAGCGGAATAATGTCCGCGCTGGCTTTTGCAACCGACGGACTGTTTGAAAAATTCAATCTTTCCGGAAGGGCGGCTTTTTCTCTCGCTTCGGGCTTCGGCTGTACCGCCGCGGCTATAATGACGACGCGGGGCTATTCTACGGAAAGTGCGCAAAAACGCACGATAGCCGTCCTGCCTTACGTCCCGTGCGGAGCTAAATTGCCGGTCTTTCTGACGTTCATTTCTCCGCTTTTTGAAAATCCTTTTCCGGTTGTTACATGTTTCTACTTTGCAGGTCTTACCCTGTCGCTTGTATTTTCCTCTTTGATAAAAGGAAAGAAGGAGGGCATGCTTTCCGAGGTGACGCCCATTATAGCGCCGCAGTTTAAAGCCGTCGGTAAAAAGTTGTATTTTTATCTTAAAGGGTTTATAATAAAGGTGGCGGGCGTTGTCTTGCTGTTTTGTATTGCAAGCTGGTTTTTTTCGCACTTTTCTTTTACGTTCGAATACGTGGACGCGGACGAAAGCATGCTCGCCGTAATAAGCCGCGCCCTGACTTTTATATTTTACCCCATGGGCGTTACAGACTGGCGGCTGGCTTACGCCGCGCTGTGCGGCTTTATCGCAAAGGAAAACGTGGCTGCGACCGTCGCCATGCTTATGCCCGCAGGCACCGGGCTTGACCTTGCCGCTTCGCTTGCAATGTGCACTTTCATACTGTTGTGTCCGGCATGCGTTTCGGCTTTTTCCGCTTCCTGTAAGGAGGCGGGTTGGAAGTTCACTTTAAAGTGCTTCGCCGTGCAGACGGTAATCGCGTTTATCGGCGCGTATCTTATTAATTTTTTATTCGGACTATGAAAATCTTCCGCGTTAGCAATGAAACAAATTTAAAAGACTTTACTGATTGCGTCTTTCCGCAGGGCGGATTTTGCCTTGCGGCGCTTTTGCGCGGAAAGGATATTAAGGTGAACGGCGCGCGCGTAAATAAAAACGTCCCGCTAAGCTGCGGGGACGAGGTGGTTTATTACACTTCGCCCAAGCAGGAGGCAATGCCGTCGCATTTAACCGCGTACGAGGACGGAAATATTTACATAGCGGACAAATTTTCGGGAGTGTCGACCGAAGGGCTTTTGTCCGAGCTTTCCTCCCGGGGAGAATTTTACGCCGTACACAGACTTGACAGAAACACCCGTGGACTTATCGTCTTTGCGAAAAACAAGTCGGCGGAGGGGGAGCTTCTTCGCGCATTCAAAGAGAGAAAGGTTCACAAAAAGTACATTGCGCTTTGTGAAAACCGCTTTAAAAAAGACGCAGACAAAATGACGGCGTATCTGAAAAAGGACGAAAAGAACAGCCTTGTCAAAATCTGCCCGAACGCTTGCGCCGGCGGAGTCGAAATTATTACGGAATACCGCATTTTAAAAAGAAGCGGCGACGTTGCGCTTGCGGAAATTACGTTGCACACCGGCAGAACGCACCAGATACGCGCACATTTTGCGTATATCGGCTGTCCCGTCCTCGGCGACGGAAAATACGGCGACAGTGCATTTAATAAAAAGTATTCGCTTGCAAGACAGCAGCTTATTTCAAAGCATTTATTGTTTGACGTAGGGGGCGGGCTCTCGTATCTTAACGGCAGGGTTTTTGAAAGCTGTTTCGATTTTTCGGATTTTCCGTTTTAAAAACGGCATTTGACTGTGTTATAATAGTTAAGGCGACGGTTTTTATAACTTATTTAAAGGCTACACTTGGCTGCGTTGCGGCGGGGATTGGAATACCTCGGTGGCGGGGTTGTATATGACGCCTACCGGTGGATATTTCAGCTCTTACGCCGTAAAAAAGTTTGCTGTGCGGCCTGCGACTCACAAAGCGGTTGATAAAATTTAATGCATACGCTATTATAGAACAGGCGGCGGTTTTTTAAATTACTTGGCTGCGTTCCGGCGGTGATGAGGGTGCGTGCAGGTCTGTTTACCT
>CAJTRW010000031.1:20055-20705 GCA_910578765.1 uncultured Christensenella sp. | reverse complement strand
TTCTTTTTTACCTCCCGCTTAGCGGGAGGTTAACTTTTAACAAATTAAATCCCGCATTTTTATTGCGGGATTAATATTCTGTTAAGCCTAATAAATAGTCAGCGGTGACATTAAACAATTTACAAATATTTATTATTTGTTCGGCTGTTGGTAAACTCTTGCCGTTTTCCCATAAAGAAACATTATCCTGTGAAACTGAAAGTTTTTCACCGAACTGAGATTGCGTTAAATTATTTTCCTGTCGTATATTTTTTATTCGCTTAGCTAAAATTTCTTTCATACCTAATATTATACGAGAATTCTTCGTAAAATTCTTGACTTACGAGGAATTCTCGTATATAATTATTAAAACGAGGTATCGATGAAAGAAACAACAGATAAAAACTGTGCAAACTGTAAATTTTTTTATAGGCATTACGGTTTACATAAAGGAAAATTGCATGAAATTAACTGCGGACACTGTTTAAAAAGCAGTATTCGCCAAAACACGTTTAAATTTTCTCCGACCAAAAGCGTTTGCAATTTATGGGAAGAAAATTTTTCCACAAACAGCGATAAACAGGAAGATATGTTTAACTGTTTGCAAAATATTAAAAATCTGCTTGACGAATATTACTTATTACTTAAAAAATAAATTACTTTATAAAATC
>CAJTRW010000031.1:0-20045 GCA_910578765.1 uncultured Christensenella sp. | reverse complement strand
GGATTACCGCTTTTTTAATTATGAGCCCAGCAATTGTTTAAACTGTGCTTCGTCTATTATTTTAATGCCGAGCTTTTTTGCCTTGTCAAGCTTGGAGCCCGCCGCCTCGCCCGCTATAACAAGCGTGGTTTTGGCTGTGACGGAACTTTGACATTCTCCGCCGTTTTCCTCGATAAGCTTTTGCGCGTCGGAGCGTTTAAAGCCTTCGAGCGTGCCCGTAAGCACTACCGACTGACCGGAAAAAATTCCGTCGGTTGCAACCTTTTTAGTCGCCGTGGGGCGCACCCCCGCGACAAAAAGCCGTTCGACCTCGGCAAGATTTTCTTCGTCGGCAAACCAGTTCACTATCGTTTCCGCAGTGACATCGCCTATGTTTTCAAGCTCTAAAAGCTGTTCTTTATCAGCGCGGGCAAGCTCGCCCAAATTTGAATAGCGCCTGCATAAATCCTTTGCGGCGACTTTGCCTACGCCGTCTATGCCGAGCGCGAACAAAAATCTTTCCTGCGGGACGGTTTTGCTTTTTTCAAGCGCCGTAAGCAGATTTTTTATTTTTTTATCCTTGAAGCCGTCCAGCTTCGAAAGCTCCTCCGCGGTAAGCGAATAGAGACGAGAACAGTCCGTTACACCCAAAACGTCGTAAAGCTGGCCTGCGGTCATTTCCGAAAGCCCCTCTATATCCATGGCGTCCTTTTGGGCAAAGTGCTCCATTTTGCCAATTATCCTCGGACGGCATTTTTTATTGGGGCAGAAGATGTTTGCGCCGACCTCTACGATTTTACTGCCGCAATAGGGGCAAGCATTCGGTTTTTCGACCGGAACGCTTCCGTCGGTATGCTCCACCGCGCCGAGAATTTCGGGTATTACCTCGTTGGAGCGGCGGATAAGCACCCTGCTTCCGATTTTCACGTCCTTGCGCAATACGTCGCCGTAGTTGTTTAGCGTGGCTTTTTTGACCGTCGCGCCGGCAAGCTCGACGGGCTCGACCAACGCAAGCGGGGTAAGCTTGCCCGTTCTTCCGACCTGCCAGATTACGTCCTTTACGCGGGTTGTGCTTTCCTCCGCCTCGAATTTATAAGCCATTGCCCAGCGCGGGAATTTATCGGTATAGCCCAAACCGTCGCGCACGGCGCAATCGTTCAGCTTTATAACCGCGCCGTCGGTCAGTACGTCCAACGACTTTCTTTCAACCTCTATTTCCTCTATCGCGGATATAACCTCCGCGCGCGACCCGCAAATACGCAAAAAGGGAAATACTTTAAATCCGTTGTCCTTTAAAAAATCGAAATGCGATACCTGCGTGGGGAGAGAGCCTTCCGCCATGTAGTTTACGTTGTAGAACAAAATTTCCGGCTTGCGCTCCGCCGTAACTTTGGGGTCGAGATTTCTTATCGCGCCCGCTACGGCGTTGCGCGCGTTTTTAAGCTGTTCCTTTGCGGTTTTGTTATATTCTTCAAGTACGCTTAAACGAATTACGGCTTCGCCCTGAACTTCCAAAAGGGATTTATATTTTATTGTCAGCGGGAAGGACTTTATCGTGAGGCACTGCGCGGTCACGTCCTCGCCCTCTACGCCGTTGCCGCGCGTAGTCGCGCGGACGAATTTTCCCCCGTCGTACGTAAGGCACATGGTAAGCCCGTCGAACTTGTACTCCACCGTGTATTCCGGATTTACGGCAGACTTGCCGACGCGCGTAAAAAACGCTTCCAACTGCTCATAAGACACCGACTTATCCAGACTGTACAGCCGCGCCACGTGCGCATGCCGCCCGAACGCCTTTACGGGTTCGCCGCCGACGCGCTTTGTGGGGCTGTCGAACTCTATCTTGCCCGTGCTTTCCTCAATGGCTTTGAGTTCGTCGTAAAGCTTATCGTACTCCCTGTCGGAAACCGACGGATTATCCAAAACGTAATATTCGTACGCCCATTTGTTGAGCGTGTCTATAAGGTAACGTACTCTGTCCATAAGCTCTCCCTTATTTTATTATTTCAAGCGGGGCAAGCGACGCGGACAATTCCTTTATGCCCTGCCCGTCGAACGCGACGTTTACAACCGCGCCGCCGCTTTTTACAGCGACAACCATGCCTACGCCGAATTTGGGGTGTCGCACGCGCATGCCCACGCCGTATTTTCCCCCGCCGCCGTTTTGCTTCGCCGCCGAAGCGAACGACGGTCTGAAAGCCGACTGCGCCGCGGGAATATCGCTTTGATAGCCGTCCGCGGACGAATAGACCGCTTTGCCCGCGGAGTGAGAATAATCATCCTTATACGCCGTGGCGTACTTTCTGCCGCCGCCGTCGTAATAATACGGCGTACGGACGGATTGAACGCCCAGCTCGGACGCAAGCTCGGATATAAACCGCGACGGGCGCGTGATATCCCTGTGTCCGTACAGATAGCGTGATTTACTGCGCGTAAGAAAAAGCTTTTTCTCCGCACGCGTAATAGCGACGTACATCAGCCTGCGCTCCTCTTCCGTGCTTCTGCCGTCCTGGTCGGCGCGCGACGACGGCATTATTCCGTCCTCCAATCCGCACACGAAAACACAGGGGAATTCCAGTCCCTTTACGGCGTGAATCGTGGCTACGGTAACGTAGTCGGAGTCGTCCATTTCGTCCAGATCTGAAGAAAGCGTAACGGAATTGAGATACTCGTCCAAGGTCGCCGCGGGGTTAAGCCGCGAATAGTCGTCGACGGAAGCGATAAATTCGTCCAGATTGGCGAGCTTTCCGTCGCCCTCGTCCGTGCCGTCGTCGTAAGCGGAACGCAAGTCCGCCGAAAGCATCACCTCGCGCACAAGCATGTTCACCGGCGTCTGTTGCGAGGAAATTATAAAATCCCTTATAAGCGCGGCAAAATCCTTTATTTTTTCCTTTGCGCCGCGCGGTATAGTCAAATTGTCGCAATCCACGCACGCGTCGTATAGGGTCAGACCGTTGCTCTGCGCGTAATTGTACATGGCAAGCAAAGTCTTGCCGCCTATTCCGCGGCGGGGGACGTTGATAATTCTTTCGCAAGCCTCGTTGTCATACGGGTTGGATATGAGCCGCAGATAAGCGAGAACGTCCTTAATTTCCTTTCTTTCGAAGAAGCGGAAGCCGCCGAAAACCTTGTAAGGTATTCCGTATTTGGTAAACTCCTGCTCGTAAGAGCGGGTCAGCGCGTTTATGCGCATTAACACAGCGTAGTCGGAATAGCTGCCGCCGCGTAAAACCCCGTCGGATATAATGCGCGCCGCGTACAGTGCTTCGCCCGCTTCCTCCTCCGCCTGATAGTAGACGGGCTTATCGCCCTCGTCAGCCTCGGTCCAAAGCGTTTTTCCGTGCCGCACCGCATTGTTTTTTATAATGGCGTTGGCAAGCGTCAAGATGCTTTTGGTGGAACGGTAATTTCTTTCCAGCTTGTAAACTTTCGCGCCCGCAAAGTCTTTGTCGAAGCGCATTATATTTTCTATCTCAGCGCCGCGCCAGCCGTAAATGGACTGGTCGTCGTCGCCGACGGCAAAAATGTTTCCGTGCTTGGAAGCAAGCAGTTTTATTATATTGTACTGTACGGCGTTGGTGTCCTGAAACTCGTCCACAAGTATGTATTTGAATTTGTCGGAAAGATATTCCCTCGTCTGTTCGTCTCCGCGCAAAAGCCGCAGGGTCTCTATCAAAAGATCGTCGAAATCGAGCGCGTTGTTCTCCCTCAAATGCCTGTTATATCTGTCGTATATGAGAACGACGTTTTCCATACCGTATTCGTCGCGGTATTTCTTGCCGTATAAATCGGGGTCCAGTCCCAACATTTTGGCGTTGCCTATGTGGTACTTTGCGCTTTTTAAAAGCTTTTCGTCGTCGAAGTCAAGCTCCTGATAAGCTTTTTTTATTATATTCGCACGTTCCGTTTCACTGTATATGGAAAAGTTTGACTTTAAGCCGGCTCTGTCCGCAAAGTCGCGTAAAATTTTCACGCACATGGAGTGGATAGTGCAAATCCAGCGCGTGTCGCTCTCCTCGCCGAGAAGCTTATAAAGCCGCTCTTTCATTTCACCCGCCGCCTTGTTGGTAAACGTGATAGCAAGCACGGACGAAAGATTTGCCTTGCCCTGCTGCAAAATATAAGCTATACGTGAGGTGAGGACGCGCGTCTTTCCGCTGCCCGCCCCCGCAAGCACAAGCACCGCGCCCTCGGTGTCCTTTACGGGTTTAATCTGTTCTTCGTTGAGGTTTTCCAATATCTTGTCCATACCGTAAGATTATACCACACCGAAATTAAAATTACAAACAAAAAACGCCTTACCGCCCGACGCGGTAAGACGTTTTGAAAAATCAGAAGCCCAGTTCTTTTTCCCTGCGGTATTTTTCCAGCGCCTGCACGTACCGCGACGATATGCGCAGAGTGTAGCGCTGTTTTTCCTCGTACGAAAGGGAATCGTAATACTCCCTGTCGGTCAGTCTGAAAATTGCGTCGGAAACCTCGCCTTCGGTATCTAAAAGATTTTTTACTTTTAAATAAAACTCGTCTTCCTTTTCACCGTTTATGTGGTTTTTTACCTTGTCGCAAAGCGAAGATTTTACCTTTCTTTCGTTGAAACCGCGCTGAACGGCAAGATTTGTGCCTGCTTCCACGCTTCTTTTGCACTCGTCCCAGAAATTGGATTTAAGCCTTTGCTTCGCCGCACGGGCGATAACTTTGATGTCTTCCATATAAAACCTTCATTTTTTTACATTATTCGACTTTTTGCGCATTGAAAAAGGTCTATCCGAAGCTTTTATTCGGACAGACCCTTTTGTTAATTTTTATTTCTTTTTCTTGCGGCTTCGGTCTTTTTGCGTCTTTTGACCGAAGGGGATTCGTAAAATTCCTTTTTACGCAAGTCGCCTATTATGCCGTCGCGCGAGCATTTTCTTTTAAAACGCCTGAGCGCGCTTTCAACGGACTCGTTATCACCGACTCTTATTGTGGACATGCCTTTCAACCCTCCTTCGCCGAACGCAGTTAGTAATTGCGAAAACCGCAACGCTTACAAATTATACCAAAAGCCGCGCCGCAAGTCAACTGCTTTTGACGGATTTTAAAAATAAAAATTGTACGGCAAAACAAGCTCCAAACAATTTACGGCAAGCCCCGCCAATGCGGAAATCAAGTACAGCGTAAGCACGAAAAGCAGGTTGCGCTTTATCTTTTTTGTGTTGCGGCAAAGCACCACAAGCCCAAGCCCCGCATTACAGCAAAGCCCCGCGATACAGCTGCCGAAGGTTATGCCGCGGCTGATATAAGCGCCCGTTATGACCACGCTGGAAGCGCAGTTGGGGATTAACCCCACAAGAGCGGTTATAAACGGCTGCCAGTACGCGCCGCCTATCATCGACGCCGCCGCAAGCTTGTCCTCGCCCACGGCGTCTATTATAAAACCGAAAACAAGATTTACAACCAGCAGATAAAAAGCTATTTTAAGCGAATGAAGCAACGGGTCGACAAGATAAAGCCTTACCTGACTTTTACCTTCGTGCTCCCTTCCGCAGGAATATGCGTGAATTTCCTCCATACCCGCGTCCGAAAGCTTTTCATTGGAGAGTATAAAATTAATAAGATAGCCCGCGCCTATGCCTACAAGCAATTTGATAACCGCAAGCGGCATCACCGCGCCGGCGTTGGTTCCGCTGGACAGAAGAATTATAAACGCCTCGTCGGAGGTTGCCAGAAACACCGCCATCAGCGTACCCGTGCGGATAAGACCTTTATCGTAAAGCTTAGCCGCCATTACCGAAAAACCGCACTGCGGAATAAGACCCGTAGCCGAGCCTATAAGGGGGGCAAGCTCGCCCTGTAAAATTTTATGGTTGCGCGTAAAGGTGGTTCTGTGTTCCAAAAATTCTATCAGAATATATATGACAAGCAGAAAAGGGAACACGACCAGCGTATCCAAAAACGCGTCTAAAACAACGTGCCACATCTTTTTGATTATTTACCGCTTTTTTTATTTTTAAACGTTTTTTTAAATTTGCGCCCCCGTCGGTAAACGGGGGCGGCGTCAAACGAATTATCTCTTTTTCTTTTCCTGTTTTTTGGGGGTGAACTTTTCCTTTATGCTCTCCTCCTCCGCAAAGCTTAAAGGCCTGTAATCCGCTTCGGCGAAATCCGTCTTTGCATATCCGCCGTCGCGCTCCAAAAGCGTAAGTCTTGTTTCGCCGTCGAAAAGATAAATCCTTTCCCCGTCGACGGAAATCTTCGTAGCGTCGCCGCGGTTCAGCGTTCCGCCGCATTTCACCGTAAGCTCGTGACCGTCCGCCTCGCACTCGGCAAAGGCAACGCCGCTTTCACCCTCCGTTTTGACGCATACGGCCTCGAAACCGTCCGCGCCCGTAGACGCGTCCTCGGGACGGATACCTATAACAACCTTTTTGCCGGTACCCGCGTATTCGTCTATGTTTGAAAATCTTTTTACGATACTGTCGGCAAGCTTGATTTTCAAAGCGCCCTCGCAGGCGTAAACGCCGTTTTCGTCGCGCACGATTTCGGCCTTGTTTATAAAGTTTATCGTGGGCGAGCCTATATAGAATGCAACGTATGCGTTTGCGGGATAATCGTAAAGGTTGGCGGGCGTGTCTATCTGCTGAATGAAACCGTTTTTAAGCACGATTATACGCGTGCCTATTGTCAAGGCTTCGGAAACGTTCTTCGTTGCATAGACGAAAGCGCCCTGCATCCTCGCCTGCAAATTTACTATAACGTTCAAAAGCTCGGCGGCGAGTTTGTCGTCCAGCCCGGCCAAAGGCTCGTCGAATAAGTACAGCTTGGGCTCCCTCACTATCGCCCTGCCGACGGCTACGCGCTGTCTTTGCGCGGCGGTAAGCGTTTTGGGTTTGCGGTATAAAACCTCCGTAAGCCCCAAAATTTCCGCGGCGGCTTTAACGCGCTGTTCGATAAGCGCGGCGGGAGCCTTGCGCAGTTTAAGCCCGAACGCCATATTGTCGAACACGTTCAGCGCGGGGTAAAGCGTATTGCTTCTGAAAACCATGGCGACGTTCCTGTCCTTGGGTTCCGCGTCGGTAACGTCCTTTCCGTCTATTTCGACCGTGCCGGAGGAAGCGTCCTCCAACCCCGCAATTACCTTTAAAAGCGTGGATTTGCCGCTTCCGTCGCCGCCGAGAACGACTATAAACTCCCCTTCGTTCACCCCGAAGTTCATGTCGAAAAGCGACATCGTTCCCGAAGGATAAACTTTATTTACCGAACCGAGCTTGAGTCCAGCCATTTAGCACCTCTCCTCCCCCGCGGGGGCGTAAGTTTTATTACCTTTATATAATAACACAGAATTACGCTTTTAACAAACCTTAAAAGGCGGAAAATAAAAAAAATTTATTTTCTGTTGTAATTTGTTGCGGAAAGTGTTAAAATTTATTTATGAACGTTGATTTCAACGCGCTTTTCCGGGAGCAGGCTGAAAAATTCCATGGAGCCAAGCTTCTTTTACACTGCTGTTGCGCGCCGTGCGCGTCCTCCTGTCTGGAAAGGCTGAAAGATTATTTTAAAATAACCGTTCTTTTTTACAACCCCAACATAGACGGGGCGGAATACGACCGCAGGAAAGCCGAGCTTATAAAATTTATCAACGCCACGGGCTGGGCGGAAATGCTTGACTGCGCGCACGGGGCGGAGGATTTTTATACCGCCGCCGCGGGACTCGAAAGCGAAAAAGAGGGCGGCGCACGCTGTGCGGAATGCTTTAAGCTGCGGCTGAACAAGACGGCGGAGCTTGCCGACAGCGGCGGATACGACCTGTTTGCCACAACGCTGACGTTGAGCCCCTTGAAAAACGCGCGGCTTATTAACGGGATAGGCGAAAGCGCGGCTCGCGGAAATGCAAAGTGGCTTTATTCCGACTTCAAAAAACAAGACGGATACAAAAGAAGCATAGAGCTTTCGAAACAATACGGTTTATACCGCCAAAATTACTGCGGTTGCGAATTTTCACGCAGATAACGGCTTGTAATTTGCGGCGCGTTCGGGTATAATTTATTAAACGGAATAAGGAAAAGATATGGATATTAACAGATACACCCCTTCTTACGGGATAAACAAAAAGCACATGACGAAGCTTGCGGACTTTTCCACGGAAGAAATTTTTGAAATTCTTTACGCGACAAAAGCCATGAAAGCGAAATTCGCCGCGCACGAAAGCACCGCCATTTTGCAGGGCACTACCGTTGCGCTGTTATTCGGCGACTCCTCCATAAGGACGCGCTCCGCGCTGGAAATAGGCGTCGGACAGCTTGGCGGCGTGTGCGTTAACCTGCCTTATATCGAAAACGACATGCGTGCCGGCGAAAACATAAAGGACATAGTAAACGTCGTTTCGCGCTACGGCGTGGGCGCGATAGTCACGCGCGGAATAAAGCAGAGCGATTTAGACGAATTCTGCTCTGTCTCGTCCATTTCGATAATAAACTCCACCAATGAAGATTACGTTCCCATGCAGGGGCTGTGCGATATGTTCACCCTGTGGGAAAAAAAGAAAAAGCTTGAAGGGCTTAAAATAGCCTACGTCGGCAAAGGCGGAAGCACGGCGGTTTCGCTTATCATGGCCGCAGTAAAATGCGGACTCGAAGTGGCGCTGGCAACCCCGCCGCAGTTTGAAATGAAGCCCGAGCATTTGCGCCACGCCGAGCAATACGGGAATATTTTCGTTACCGACAATCCGGTCGAAGCGGTTAAAGACGCCGACGTCGTCTACACGGACAGCTACGGATACCACTTCTCCCTGTCCGAAGGCGAACGTGAAATAATGAAGCCCTACCTCATAAACGCCGCGCTTTTCAGCTATGCTAAGCACAACGCGATATTTATGCACCCCCTGCCCGCTTCCCGCGGGACGGAGGTTACGGAGGACGTAATCGACGGTAAAAACAGCGTTGTGCTGGAGCAGGGTGAAAATAAGCTTCACACAATAAAAGCCGTACTTGCCCTGCTTGTAAAGTAATTTATTTATGCGTCAATCGCGGCAGCGTCCGAAAGATCCTTCGCTTACGCTCAGGATGACAATTATATATTATTATATCACAAAATATTTGCACATAAAAAAACAGTCCTGCACGGACTGTTTTTTTGTTTATTATAAGCTTTTATGCTTTAACCGAAATGACGAATGACTCCGACGAATAGATGCCTACGTAATACGTACCCGACGTTGCGATTGTAAATTCGTTTGAGCCGCCGCTTTCAAACTCGATAATAACGTCGCCGTTAAAATCGACTTCCGGTTCCAAATTCTCCGTAACCAGGTCCGAACCTATAACAATATCATGAAGGTCGATATCGCCGCCTACAACGTAAGTCCCCGCTTCGAGATGAATTTTAAAAATCAGCTCGCGCGCGGCGGGCGTAACGGTCTCACCCAAAGTTATCTCGCGCCAGCTTTCACCCTGCTCGGCTTCTTCAAGCGTAAGTACCACGTCCGTCAGGTCTGCGCTGCCCGAGTTCATAACGGCAACAACGGTGCCTTCGGTATATTCGAACTCAACAACGCCGTAACCGGACACTGCGGGGCCGATAACAAGCAAAACCTCCGCAGGATTTTGACCGATTGTCGCTTTAATTTTGTAATACCCGCCAACCGCAGCCTCAATGGGAACTTCCACATAGCCGCCCGCTTCTATATTGACGGTAACGGATTCCGTCAACGACAATTTTACGACGGGTTTTTCGGAAACGGTGAAAGATTTATCGGAATATACGCTGACGTAATACGTACCGGCGGTCCGCACTTCGAACGCGCCGAACTTATCGATTGCGACGGCATTCTCGCCGTTGGGGTCGACTTCGTTTCCGTTTATATCGCCGCCTATTGCAATATCGTCTAAGCTTATCTCTCCGCCGACCGCGTAAAAGCCCTGTTCAAGCTCTATTTTATAGGTGTAATAGAAGCCGTCAATAAGCTCCGTCCCTGTTACCTCGCTACCCAAAGTAATTGTATCGAAATCGTACTGTTCGGGTAACGCTTCGGAAAAAGTGACGGTAACGCCGTTTAAATCCTGCGTTCCCATATTCTTTACAGTAAGAGTTTCGCCTGCGAGAAATTCGAATTTTTCTATTTTGCCGTAACCCTGTACGCCCGCCTCTACAAACAGATGTACGCTATTAACAGTAACGTTGTTTACGGTTGCGGTAATCGTATACTTTTTGCCGGCCTCGCCGTTAAGCTTGCACTCTATGCCGTTGCCTCCCGCGGGAACGTTCAGCTCCAACGGAATACCCACGGAAATATCGGGTCCTTTGACGGGTTTGTTGTCCACTAACGATACGGTAAACTTGCCGGAGATTTTATTGTCCGAATCCGAGGAAAAACCTATATAGTTTACGCCCGTAACAAGCTGGACGGTAGCCCTGCCGCTTATAACTATGGTCGATTTTTTGCCGTCGAGTCCGTTGCCCGCGGAGTTGAGCTTGCCGTATGCAATCGAAACGGTATCGGCGCCGTCACCCGTGAAAACCATACGGTAATACCCTTCCGTTTCAACGTTCAGACTGTAATAATAAACGTCCGCACCGACGGAATAGTCCGTTTCCGTATCGAGAACGAGCGCGGCTGGTTTGGTTATATCACCCGTCCCGACCTCTTTATTGTTTTTATCGTCCTTGTCTTTACAAGCCGTAAAGCCGAGCGCGCACACCGCCGCGCACGCTAACGCCGTAAGGCTTGTCATAAAAGATTTTTTCATTAATATCTCCTTCCCAAGCAAAAACGCTTAAAATCTATATAGCAATTTTAATACATTTTTGCGGTTTATGTCAAGTAGAATTGAATAATAATCCGTTTCCGTACTGGTATATATGAATATTTATAAATTTTACGGCAAATTATGCGTTTATGTCCGCAACGACTATTTCGGGACGGTTAAAAAGACGCAGAGGAAACTCCGAATTGCCCAGCCCGCGCGAAACTATCATGACGCTTTTGCCCGAAACGTGCGTTCCCGACGTGTATTTAGGGAATTTTCCCTGCCCCGGGGCGAACAGCCCTATGCCAGTAAATGGTATGCGCCACTGTCCGCCGTGCGCGTGACCGCACAGAATAAGGTCGTAACCGGCGGACGAATATTTTCCGAAAAACTGCGGCTCGTGCGCAAGCAGTATTTTTGGTGACTTTTGCGGCGTTACAGCAAAAATTTTTTCGTTCCTCAATGAAGCTCCGTTAAGCCCGACAACCGTAAGTCCTCCTTGCTGCGCCGCCTCGTCGTCCAGAACGCGCGCGCCCGCTTCCATAAGCTGACGGCGCAAAAACCTGTAACCCTTGTTGCGCATTTCGTGGTTGCCCGCAACAAAATATACGGGCGCTATCTGCGTAAGCGCGGCAACCGTTTTTTCCGCGGTTTCGCTGTTTTTCGGAGTATAGCGGTGAACTATATCGCCCGTAAACGCAATAAAATCCGGCTTTAACCGCGCGATTTTGCCAATAAGTTTGCGGTTGCCGCGTCCGAAATTTTTACCGTGCAAATCCGACAGGTGAACAATCCTCGTCCTATCCGCGCCGTCTATTTTAAGACTGTAACGCGTAATTTTAAGACAGCTGTTATTGAACCATACGAAAAGTACAATCAACCCTACGCCGACAGCGACGCCAGCGCAGATATAAAAATAAACCAATCAGACCTCCGCCACAATTCTGAAAATCTTCTTACCCATGCTTTTGAAAAGGCTTTCGTGTTCCGTTTCGGCGTCGCCCGCGACGGGGTGCGCCGCCAAATCCTCGCACACTTCGGTTATTTTAAAACCCGCCGCAGCATAGCTTTCAAGCGAAAACGCGTAAAACGCAGCGTCGTCCGTTTTTTGAATTATCCTTCCGCCGGACTTTAAAAGTCCGCGGTAAATTTCCAGAAAACGCGGATGCGTCAGCCGTTGTTTCTTGTAACCCTCTTTGGGCAGCGGGTTGGAAAAGTTGAGATAAATTACTTCCGCCGTGCGCGGCCTTATATATTTCGGAAGCACCTCCGCCGCGCAGTTTAAAAAGTACACGTTTTTCAAATCAAGACTTTTAGCCCGCTCGCACGCGTCTATAATCACGTTGGAAATTTTTTCCACCGCGATAAAATTGACGCCGCGTTCGGCGGCGGCTGTCTCGCAGACGAATTTTCCTTTGCCGCAGCCTATTTCGATACGGACGGGATTTGCGCACGGAAAAATTTTATCCAAATCGAGATATTCCTTCTCGCGCGCCGCCGTAAGCATGTTTTTGTCCGAAAGGTCGGCTACGGTGACGATATCGCCGCAACCCGCAAGACGCTGTTCAAGGTTGTTTTTCTTTCTCATTCTCATAATTAAAGTTTAACACCTTTAACAAAAAAAGGCAAACGTTAATAACTTTATACGCTTATCACGCGCAAATAAGTTCCGACGACAAAACTTCCGCACGGGCGGAAGTTTTAATGTCAGTTATGGCTGATTATTTCAACGTCGTAATTTACCTTCATGCGGGTAAGCAAATCGCCGCGGAACGTATTCCAGTATTTATGATTGTACTTGTGGAGAAGCTCCTTTGCCCCCAAAATGTCGCAATCTTTTTCCACGCACATTTTTATCAGAGAGCCGAACCGTTCCTCCACCGCTTTTTCGGCGCCGCGCAAGACGTTTTTCTGTATAACGTCGTCGTACATTACTTCCTCCGGCCGCATAACATTTTTTACGCCCTGAATCTGCGCGTTGGCTTTAAACTTTAATGTAAGTTCCGGCACGCCGTTTTTTACTTTCAGCTTGACGCCGCCCGTAGTATTTTTAAGCCCCACGGTGTAATGAATACCTTCCGAGTCGCACGGAAGCACTGCAAGGCGTATATTGTTTTTTAAAATATTGTAAGCGAAAGATTGCTGTTCGTCCAAAAGTCCGGCAAATTTGCCGCGCGTGAACACTGCCGTTTTACGCGAAGTAAAATCCACCGGCTGCCCCTCGCCGCCGCTCTGTCCGCTCGCCGACCCGCCGCTTTGTCCACTGCTTTGTCCACTGCTCTGTCCGCCGCTTTGTCCGCCGCCTTGTCCGCCGCTCTGTCCGCCGCTTTGTCCGCCGCCTTGTCCGCCGCTCTGTCCGCCGCTCTGTCCGCCGCTCTGTCCACCGCTCTGTCCGCCGCTTTGCGAGCCGCCTCCGGCGCTTTCTCCGCCGACGTTGTCGCCGTTACCGCCGCTTTGCGACGTGCCCGGTTTGGAAGCCTGAATATACGGCATACAGCACGCTTCGCTTTCGGAATAATTAGACACCGCAATGTCTTTAAGATTTACCGAAGCGACGTTAGCGGATTTCGCCAGTTCTTCGGACAGCACGCGCTGCACCGCGGTGTAGGTTTCGGGGTTTACCGTTGCAGGCATTGCCAGCATATCCTGCGCCTTACCCTCGCACATAGCCACAAGCGCGGTCAGCTCGGAATAGTTTCTGCGGTAAAAACAGCCGAGGATGCGGAAAAGCTCGTGCTGTTGACAGCCCTCGCCCAAGAGTATTAGCTTGCAAAATTGCAGTCTGGGATAAAAACCCGTCTTGGAATTTATTTCGTTCAAAGCGTCCGCAACCGTAAGCCCGCTGCCCTGAACCTCTTTGTACTGGACGTTTTCCCCCGACTGCGACGGTTGCGGAAGCGCAAGCTGCGCTGTGACCTGAACTTCTTCCCCCGCAGGGTCTATGCCGACCGCGACGATAATGGCGCTTTTATGAATATCGACTATGCCGTAATCGTTAGTAAAAAACAAAGCTATAAGGGCTATCATTATTGCCCAGTAAATAAATACGGAAAAACGTTTAATCATCTCTCTTTCCTCCTCAGCGTCCAGGCAAGGACGGGTATCGCGTTGGCGAATACGGCAAACGCTATCCACATCCACTTCGCGTAGAAGGTATGAAGATTATTGAAGCCGTGGTCGAACACCATAAGCAATATTATCAGTACGGCGTTTACCGCAAGCGACAGCACGACTCTGTTTTGATAACCCGTACACTGCATTACGCAGTGAAGCGCAAGCTGCACGTTCAGCACAAGCGCGAAAAGCATAACTATTTCCAAAATGTACAAAGCTATCAAATCTATTCTTCCTATGGTGTCTATCGCGGGGAAGAACAGCGAAATTTTGGATACGGCAAATTGCCGCGACTGGGCGATATCGCCGTATATTCCGTAAAACGTGAAAAGAAACAGCAATACTGTCAGCGCGCCGCCGATATAGGAAAAAGTCATTTTTGCCGCGTCGCCCTTTTTGTATTTGAAATGCCCCATGAACATTAACACATAACACGGCTCCGCAAAGCGGAAAACCGTTCCCAGCGCGCCGCCGAACAAATCCTTAACAGGCGTTTTGAGGACGGGCATAAAGGAATTCCACTTTATTTCCAGCACGGACATCGAAAATACGAATATCATAGAAAGCACGAATATCGGCATGCAAACGTCCGCGCTTCTGCCTATATTTGTGAATTTTTTGCCCGCCGCGTATATAGAGAAGAAAAAGAAAGGCAGAAAAATCAATAGCGGCGGAACGGTATCGTAAAAAATAGTATGCACGTAAAGCTTCTGCTCGCACAGCGGAACTATCGTCGCGGCGATGAAAAACAGGGCGAAAAGCCCGTAAATTATCCGCGCGAAAATATTGCCGAACGTGCCTTCCAAAAGTTGAAAAAAAGTTTTGTCCGTACGCGAACAGAGAAAGCTTACCGCCCAAACCACGACCGCCTGCACGGCGAAATCTATAAGCGCGGCGAAAAGCAAATCACGTCCGCAATAGTGACTTAAAACCGTGGGATACAGCAGCATTTTGCTTACGGCGTTATAGCATAACAATATAAAACATATCTGTCTTACGCTTATTTTCATTTTTTCTTTAACCTCACTTTCTGTCCCGAGCGCAGCGCGGACGGGCGGTTTTTCAAAGCGTACAAATTCGCCTTTACCATACTGTCGTACAAATCGTTTTTAATAACCGGTGCGAACGGCGCCATCAGCGGCACGCCGTACGACTGTTCGGTGACGAGATAGCAGATAAGAAAAGCCGTAAGCAGTGCTATACCGAAAGGACCTATACTTCCGGCGACAATGAGATATATCCACCTTAAAGTAGTAGTCGTTTCCACCAGGTCAGGTGTAATGTAAAGACATATCGCCGAAAAAGCTATAATAATTATCGCGGGGGTGGAAATTATTCCCGCTTTCACGGCGGTATCGCCGAGGACAAGCGCGCCGACTACCGACATGGCAAGCCCCACGTATTTGGGCATTCTTACCGAGGCTTCGTTTAAAACTTCCAGTACGAACAGCGTTAAAAATATCTCTATACTCGGCGATACGGGCAGGCCCGAAACCGAACTGGAAACCTTTAAAAGAAGCTGAAAAGGAATTATCTGTATCTTGAAAAGCTGTGCCGCCACGTAAATGGCAGGCAGAAATATGCCTATTATTAATGCGAAGACGCGTAAAAGCCGCGTTATGGTCGAGCGGTAAGACAGCGCGTAATAATCTTCCGCCGCCTGTATATCCTCCACCAGCATATACGGTACCGTCAAAGCTATCGGCGAGCCGTCCACAATAAGCCCCACCCTGCCCTCGCTTATTTTGGCGCAGAAGATATCGGGCTTTTCCGACGTGCCGTTGCGCTTGAATACGGAGCGCGGCTTTCCGGAAATAAACCGCGAAATATACGACGAGTCGGGCACAAGGTCTATCTCATGCGCGGCAATCTGCTTTTCAACCCGTTCGGGAAGTCCTTTGGCACACACGCCGTCCAGATAGACCAAAGCCACGGCGGTGTCGGAACGCTCTCCGCATTTCACCGTCTTTACTTTAAGCTTGTCGCTTTTAAGCCGCTTGCGCACAAGTCCGAGATTTATTTTTATATCCTCGGTAAAGCCCTCGCGCGGGCCCTTTAACGTGACCTGTGTAGGCGGCTCCGCCACCGTCCTTCCGGGCGGATTTTTCAAACCGATTATATAAAAATCGCTTTCCCCGTCGATGAAAAGGGCGACGTTTCCGTCGGAAATTTCCTTTATGGCGTCCTTCGCCTTTTTACAGTCCTTTACCTCCGGCGAGGCGAGCAGTTTTTTTACGTCCTCCGCATTGGCGTCGTTTTCCGCCGCCTTCAAAGGCTTGGCGACAAGCTCGCCGATAAGCTGTTTGTCCGCAAGCCCGTCGGCGTAAATTGCCGCAAACTTTTTCCCCTTTAAAGACTCGAACTCGAAAACGATTATATCCTCGGAAGTCAGTACGTCCTTTACGCTTTTTATGTGCTTTTCAAGTGTAACCATAAAAATATTATCCGTAAAAAAAAATTAATTATTTACAAAAAAACACTTGACAAAACATACTATGTAATGTATAGTATTAGACAAAACGGGGTATACGTATGGATATTCAGCTTAAAAAGGGTATTCTGGACGTGTGCGTTTTGCACGCGATAAGCAGAAGCGAAAGTTACGGATATAAAATTATAAGCGACTTACAGGGTATAATAGATATATCCGAAAGTACGCTGTACCCTATTTTGAAAAGGCTTGAAGCGGGCGGATACCTTACCACGCGCACCGCGGAGTACAGCGGCAGACTGCGACGGTACTATAAAATTACCGTATCGGGGCTTAAAAAGCTTGCGTCCGGCAGGAATGACCTGCTTGAAATAAACGAAATTTACAAGAAAGTATTCGGAGGCAGAATATGACATATACCGAATGGCGCGACGAACTTAAAAGCAACCTTTTATGCGTAAGCGAAAGCGAAAGGCGGCGCGTTTTGGACTACTATGCGGAAGCGTACGCCGACAGACGTGAGGCGGGATTTTCCGAACGAGAAATTATAGAGGAATTCGGCGCGCCGTACGACGCCGCGCAAAGCATGCTTGCGGATAACCAGGTACCGTATACCGAAGCACCCGCAGACGCGGCTACTCCGCCCAAGACGCAGACGGCTCCGCCCGTTTACAGTCCTCCTCCAACTCCTCCCCGACCGGCAATAACTACTCCGCCGCAACCGCAACCCGCACCGGTCAATGACAAAACGGAGAACAACACGGGCTACGTAATTTTATGCGTCGTTCTTGCCGTACCCGTTACAATGCTTATTCTTTTAGCGGTCATTACGACGGTCGCGCTGTGCGTGACGCCGATATTGGCAATAGCTTCCGGCGGGGCAATGGTCGGCGCGGCGGCGGGCACGTTTATTGCGGGCGAGGTAGCCTACGGCTTCTACGTCTTAGGCGTAGGAATTGCCGCCTTGGGCGTAGGAATTGCGCTTTGTCCGCTGTTCTTTAAACTTACGGCGCTTATATGGAAAGGCTTCCCCAAATTCTTCGCTTGGCTCAAAAGAATTACGGCGGCGAAAAAGGCAGGTGTGTGATGAATTCTATAGTTAAAGGTCTTATTATCGGCGGGGCGATAGCCGTTTTAGGCGCGGTCATAGCAATTACCGCGTTGGCTGTATGCGGCTGGACGGTTAAACCCAAATTTCAAATGAAAACTTTTACCTCCGCAGAGGAAGTTTCTTCCGTATACGTGCGGCAAGACGAGGGAAGCGTAAAACTGTCATATTACGACGGTGACGAAATTGTAGTCGAATATCCAGAAAACAAGCTGTTTAAAGCTACTGTGGAATGCAGAGACGGCAAGCTTACCGTAGAAAGCTGCAGGAAATGGTACGTTATAGGAAGCTTCAGACTGCCCGAAACGGTTATAAAACTACCTTCCGCTTTGGCAGAGAAACCCGACGTAAATTTAAAATTGAACGCGGGAAGCGCTAATCTCGGCAGCGGGGCGTACGGAAACGTAACGGCAAATATCAACGCCGGACAATTTACCGCGGGTGAAATTACGTGCGCAACGCTGAAATGCAACATAAACGCGGGACAGATTAAAATAACGGGCGTACGGTGTACCGTGCTGAATTTAGACGTGGACGCAGGCAAAACGGAAATTATCTCCGCCGACGCCGTTAACACCGCGGTAGACGTTGACGCGGGAAGCGTACACATCGGCTTTGCGGGCGCGCATAGCGAATATACCATTAACGTCAAAGTGGACGCGGGAAGCTGCAACGTAAGCAACTCTACCGGCACAACGGAAAAAACAATAACCGTAGACGTTGACGCGGGCGAAGCAAAGCTCGATTTCGCAGGTTGACAAAAAACGACTTAATATGATAAAATACAGCCGTAAATACGGCTGTATTTTTTATTGCCTAAAAGATGCTTCGGCAAGCCTCAGCATGACAATACCGGACGAAAACCGTCGGGCGGGAATACACGTTTTTGTCATTTCAACACCAAGCTATAATTAGTACGCCTTATTGTCATTCTTCCACCTTATTGTCATTCTTCCACCTTATTGTCATTCTTCCACCTTATTGTCATTCTGAGCAACGCGAAGAATCCAAGCTTATCCCAAAGCGAGAAGCCGTCACGCGTTTTAAACACCGACACATTACCACAACAGAGGATTAACATATGAAATTCGATTTCGACGCGGAATATTTCAATCCCGAACATACGCTCGAATGCGGGCAAACCTTCCGCTTTTCACATTACAAAGACGGATACAGGGTATGCTCCGCCGATAAAATTTGCTACGTCCGCCGCGACGGGGCGAAAACCGTAGTCGAAAGCGAGGACTGCGATTACTTTTACCGCTACTTCGATTTAAACAAAGACTACTGCGAAATTGCGGAAAAAGCGAAAAGCTTTAACGTTCCCCTTTTAAGCCGCAGCGCGGAATGCTGCAAGGGGCTAAGAATTTTAAACGCCGACCGCGAAGAAATGATTTATTCCTTTATAATTTCGCAGAACAACAATATACCGCGCATTAAGGGAATAATAGAAAAAATTTGCCTTGGTCTGGGCGAAAAGAAGGTTTCGGATTTCGGGGAATACAATACCTTCCCCTCCTCCGTCGCGCTTGCCGCCGCCGACGCGGAATTTTTCAAAAGCGCCGGCGCGGGTTACAGGGACGCATATCTTTGCGAAACCTCCCGCCGCATTGCCGCCGAGGGCGTTGCGGAGCTTGAAAGCCTCAACGCGCCCGAACTTAAAAAAAGGTTGCTTACCTATAAGGGCGTAGGTCCCAAGGTCGCCGACTGCATAGCGCTTTTCGGCTTCGGCAAGACGGACAGCTTCCCCGTAGACGTATGGATTGAAAAAGTGTACAGAGAGGACTTCGGCGGCGCGCTTACAGACAGAAATAAAATAACGCAGTACTTTACCGGACTTTTCGGAAAATATTCGGGGTATATTCAACAGTATCTTTTTTACGGAAAACGGCTAAACTTATAGTGTGCCCGATTATTTTTCACACGGCGTTGCCGCCGAAATTATTTACGAAAAATTAGATAACGCCTATAAACGGAAAATTACGTCCAAAACGCTGTACCTTTTGGGGGCGCAGGGCGGCGACGTATTTTTTGCGTACAACATAAAACCTACAAAATCCAATTTGGGGCGGAACTTACACAACCGCAACGCGTACGGGCTGTTTTGCCAACTGATACAGGGCAACCCCTCTTATGCGGCGGGTTTTGCCACCCACTACGCTTTGGACTGTACCCTTCACCCGTACATTTACGCATATGAAAGGACAAAGCGTTCCCCCTTCGCCCACGTCAAATTCGAAAACGATTTGGGGCTTTTCATAAGCCGCAAATACGGGTTAAGACGCAAAATACTTCCGCGGGAAAAGGTGCTTGCCTGCACTTTTGCCGTTTACGATACCATAAAAAAGACAGAGCCGCTTATTACCGTTACCGGCGTGGAGCGGTGTTTGAAACGTCACTTTTCCTACACCCGATTTTTATACCGCACTAAACGGCAAAATTATAAATGCGACTACGATTTCGAAAAACTTTCATCCGCGGTTGACGAAGCGGTGAAACTCGGCACGGCAGCCGTTAAAAGCGTGCTGGACGGCAAAGCCGAGGAGGAAATTTTCGGTTTGTCGTTTTTGCAGAAGTAATTATAAAAGGCTTTCCGTTAAGGAAAGCCTTTTTGTTTACGGTAAACCCGACCGCTAAAAAGCAAATAACCCGAATGCGCGTTTAATACGCGCCGTCGCGTTAAGGTCGG
>CAJTRW010000030.1:20166-20939 GCA_910578765.1 uncultured Christensenella sp. | reverse complement strand
TTACAAAAAACAGTACCACACTTTTTGTTTACGTCAGATCCTTCACTGCGTTCAGAATGACGTTACTTTGTCATTCTGAGTGTAACGAAGAATCCCCCCTCTGTTACCGAATATCTTTAAGATTCTTCGGCAAGCCTCAGAATGACAGGGAGTCAACCTAAAATTACAATAAGGTTTCCCCTCGTCCGTCACTGCGCGACAGCTACAAGCTTTCAGTAAAACAAAAAAGTGTGCCCCCCAAGAGACACACCTGCTTGAAGATTATCTCTCAGGTTACCACACCATCCACACATACAGTGCAAAAATTTAACCTAAACAACGGGCAGAAGTTTTCGGTTCCGTTTTACCCAATATGTAGCGAGAGATAATTCACGCCGAATATGAAAGGGTAAAACTACCGTCACACAAATGCCTGTTCGGTTAAAAAAGTTGTCGATATTTAAATTTTTACACAATAAAATTGTGTGGATAATGTGGTATCATAGAGTATATCACACGAAAAAAGGAATTTCAAGTATTTTTTTTAAAAAAAAGAAAATTGTGTTTGCCAACTTTTGCAAACACAATATATTGTGGTTTACATGCTTAGGTAAGACGCAAAACGGCAATATTCCCCTCAACCGTCACTGCGTGACACCTTCTCCCCAAGGAGAAGGCTTTTTCGGCTCCCCCACAACGGAAAGTCTAAAATAAAGCAAAGCGGGCGGAAGAAGCCCCGCATCATTCCGGCTGTCCTGGACAGCAAACGCGGCGGCTGAATCATGTGGGAGAAT
>CAJTRW010000030.1:8473-20156 GCA_910578765.1 uncultured Christensenella sp. | reverse complement strand
GCTGTGGAAACACAGCCGCCCGCGGTCTTATTATATTTATTTTGTAACGTAAGCGTAAAAATCGTTAAGCTCTTTTTTGGTTTTAAGCCTTGCGACAAACATAGTGTTGCCCATTGCGGGACTTAATACGTCGGGAATTCTGTCGGTAATTTTAAGCTCCTCACCGTATTTTTCAACAATTTCTCCGTCGCCGTAGGCGTAAGATTTTCCGTCGCGTCTGCCGGCAAATCCGCAATAAAATTTTTCGCCGCAGGTCAAATCCGTCTTGTCGAATGCTATCATGTCAGCCCAAATTTTATAAACGTCCGTACTGTTGGCGTAGTTCATCATGTCGGGTGCTATTCCGCCCGCGGGACGCATGTTTACCTCCAACGCGACAATTTCGCCCTTGTTGCCTATGTGCTGGTCGCGCGTAAGGCGGAAAAACTCGAAATGGATAAAACGGCTTTTTACGCCGAACGCCTTAACGGTCTTTCTGCCGGCTTCGCACACCTCGGGGGAAAGCGCGTCAACTATGTAGAAAAGACATTCGCCCGATTTGTTCACCACGTCCGCGAGAGAATTTACCGTTACGTTGCCCGTCTCGAACAGGGGATTACCCGCGCTGTCGATAATTGCGTCGTAAGTGGTTACCTCGCCGTCGATGAATTCTTCCATTATGTACTGAACGGGAAGCTTGTTTTCGAGAAAAGCGGTCAGCTCCTGTTCGTTTTTGATTTTGTGCGTATCGTTTGCGCCGACGCCGTTATCGGGCTTGACAATTACGGGATACCCTACCGTTTCAATAAATTTGAGACAGTTTTTAAGCGTTTTGACAATACAGTACCTTGCGGTTTTTATACCGGCTTTGGCATAGTATTTCTTCATTACGGATTTATATTTGATTTTTCTTACCGCGCTTTGCTGGAAGCCCGTTTTTATGTTGAAAGCCGTGCGCAGCATTGCGTCGCGCTCTAACCAGTACTCGTTATTGCTTTCTATATAGTCGATTTTGCCGTAAATAAAAGTGAAATAAGCCACGGCGCGGTAAACTTCGTCATAGTTTTCCAGATTGGTAACCCAGTAGTACTCTCTGACGGAGTTTTTGACGTTTTCGGGCAGCTCGTTATAAGGGCAATCGCCTATACCGAGCACGTTAAAGCCGTTGTTTTTAAGTTCTCTGCAAAATTTATAATAATTTGTAGGAAAATTGGGTGAGATAAAAATAAAATTTTTCATAAAGGTTCTCCTTTTATTTTCAGCTTTTTATTCTGCCCCCCGCGCCGAAGCCGAGGACGCGCATAAAAAACGGTATCTGCCTTTCCCAGCTTGCCTCGCAATGAGTACCGTCGGTTACAACGCGCGCAGTTAAATGCACGTTTTTTTCAATCAAAGCGGAACAAGTTTCCGCAAAGCATTTTTGTTGAATGCCGTGATTGGAAAATTCTTTGCTTCCGTAATCCATGTACAACACCGTATTTTTACGGTATTTTGTTTTTTGAACGAAATCCGGCACAGAGCCGCCGCACGCCCACAGACTGGGTGAAAGCGCCGCCCCGCGCGAGAAATATTTATTGTATGCGGACAGCGCGTAAACGGTCATAAGCCCGCCCATAGAGCTTCCGCCTATCGCCGTATGCTCCCTGTCGGGAAGCGTGCGGTAATTTGCGTCTATATACGGCTTGAAGGTTTTTACAAGCCAATCCATGTATTGTTTACCCCTGCCGCGGATTTTCTCTCCGCGCATCGTAAAATCAAACGGAGAATACTCCGACAGCCGGCAATAGCCTTCGTGGTTGCACTCCGCCGCGGCAACGATAAGCCGTGTGCGCGTACCGTCGAGATACTCCGCAAGCCCCCAGCTTTTGCCGTAAGAGGCTTCCTTATCGGAAAACAGATTGTGCCCGTCGAACATGTACATAACGGGATACCTGTCCTCTACGCCGTCGTAACCGTCGGGCAGATAAATATAGGCTTTACGCTTGCGCCCGCCCGTCAGCGGGGGAATTTCTATTTCCCAATCGTATACCAAACGTCTGTCCTCAATTTATATGCGACTCGATAAAGTTTAATACGTCTTCACAGACTTTTTCCTTACAGTCGTCGTTTAAAATTTCATGACGGGAATGTTCGTAAAGGGTTATGTTTACGTCCTTTACTCCCGCTTTGACGAATTTGTCGTAAGCTTTTTGTACGCCCTTGCCGTAATTGCCCACGGGGTCGTCCTGTCCCGCCACGAAATATACGGGAAGCTCCTTGGGAACAGCCGCTATCGTCTTGTGCGCGCAAGCCTGTTTGATTATTTCAAACAGCACCGCGTAACCGTTGTTTGTGAACGTAAATCCGCAAAGGGGGTCGGCTTCATAAGCGTCCACGTTTTCGGCGTTTGCGGAAAGCCAGTCGTTTTCCGTGCGGGCGGGCTTGAATTTTTTGTTATAGCCGCCGAAAGCCAGCTTGGTTATAGACTTGCTTCTGTGCTTCCAGCCGCGGAATAACGCGTTGATTTTTACGGCGAGGCTCGCCGTTGTAAGCGTGAAAATATCTTTAAAGCCGCTGCCCATAATAATCGCGCCGCTGAAATCGTTACCGTAAAGCGATATATATTTACGGCAGAAAAACGAACCCATGCTGTGACCGAGTATGAAATAAGGCTTATCGCCCGTCTGCTTTTTTACGGCAAGCTGAAGCGCGCGTATGTCCGCAATAATCACTTCGGGATCGCGTCTTGCGTTAAAATAACCCAACAAATCCTCCGAAGCAACCGACTGACCGTGACCGAGGTGGTCGTCCGCGCATACGGCGAACCCGTGCGAGGTAAGAAATTCGGCGAAAGGAGCGTAACGCGCGGCATATTCCGCCATACCGTGAATAATCTGCACGACGCCCTTTATTTCGCCTTCGGGCAGCCAGATGCAGGCGTGAATTGTTGTTATTCCGTCATGCGAGGGAAAATATATATCTTTCATAGTGACTGTATTATAACATAACGCAATTTTTATTGCAAGAAAAAACGGGTTGCGGATTAAACCGTTTCCCGTTTTTCGTATGGCTTATTTTTTGGTCTTTTTAGCTGCCGTTTTGCCCGTATCGGGTGCGGATTTAGTCTTTTTTACCGTGTCCGCGGGTTTTTCCGAGGCGGTCTTAGCCGTTTTTGCGGGTTTAGCCGTCTTTTCGCTTTCTGAGGGTGCGGCAGCTTTTGCGGGCTTTACCGCCGTTTTGGTTTCCGTTTCGTTATCCGCGGATTTTTTTACGGGTTTTTCACCGTTTTTCTTTTCCGCTTTCTTAGCAGCCTTCTTTTCTGCGGCTTTGCTTTGGGATTTTTCGGCGCGGTCGTCTATTTTCTTCATAAGACGGTTGCCGAAAACCATAGCGCGGAATTTGGGCACAAACACCAGCACCAAAATAAACGCGGTTACGGCGGCGAACAGAAGAACAAACACCACTAACGAAATAATCAGCGCCCTTTCCTTATAAATATTTGCCGCGTTAATGAGGTTTGCCGTATACGGAATACCTATAACGTTAAGCATTACCTTTGCCGAAGAAGTTGTTATTATTTCCACAGTATGCTCCTTATTGCTTAAATTTTCCTTATTGAATATAAGCTTGCGCGCTTCCTCTACTGCACTGTTCATGCTGTAGGTACCCTGATTTTTGCCGTCTATGTATATTTTGACGGAACCGTAACCTTCGCCCGTAGCCCCGTACAGTGCGAAACTTTCGCCTTTGAATTTTACTACAAGCTTCTGGTTCTTTTTGCGCGCTATCATATAACCGTTGGCTTCTTCCGCGATGTGTCCGGAATTTTTCCAGCCCTTGGTGGTGAAAAGCTTTGCGCTGGTGGAAGGCACTATCTGTTGCGTTGTCGATTTTATACCTGCGTCCAACTCGGCCAGGACGGAAAAATTACCGCCCGAAGTACCTTTGACAATAAGCTTCCAATACCTTCCTTTAACTTCGCCGAATTTAAGGTTGATAGTCGTTCCCTTATACAAATCCCTTCCGCCCTCGGCAACCTTAGTCCAGCCGCCGTCCAAGCTGTCGGAAATCTGCAACTCGAAATCGTTGATATAGGAGTTTACGTTGTTTCTTGTTGTGATGGAAAAATAGTTGAAGTCCTGAACTTTGGAAGTATCCACGATAAATTCCTGCGGGTTATCGGGGGTGATTTTTTTATCTCCTCCGCCGTAGGTCGTGTGCATATTCGTGTTTGTAAGGCCGTCTATAAGATAGGACCATTTATCCGTCTCGATTCTTCCGGTTTCCTGACCGTATGTAGGGCTTTCGGGGTCGATATCGTACTGTATCAAAACGTCGTATCTTCCGCCGACTATGTTTTCCGGCGCTTTGGCAACCGTCCACTCGCTTTTATCGGTACCGGTTATACTTAGCTTAATGCTGTCCTTTTTGGAAACGATATACTCGGGTTCGAATACGTAAACCTCCGCCTGCTTATCCTTGGGAAACGAGGGGTGATAAATGTCGGTCGTCACAAACGGAGCAAAGGCTTCGTCGCCGTATTTTACCGCTATCGCGGCGGACCCGCCGCCGCCTGTATTTACGTTTAACAGCTTCACGGCGTAGGTTTTACCTTTTTCTACCGTGCGCGTTACGCCTAAATCCTTATAGCCAGCCGTATACGTCGATACGGCGCCCAATTCTTCAAGACTGTTGAAATCGTTGCCGAAGTATGCCCTTGCCCAGTCGTCGCATTTAACCGCGAAAGAAACTTCGCCCGATTGCGGCGCGCGCCAGTAAAACTCGGAAACCTTTACGTCGTACTGACCTTTTTCCGTGTTGTACGAACCTATATCCGCAGACCCGTTACCCGCAACCGCGTCGGGATTCTTTGACGCGACCTCGTTAAGCACCGCGTCCCAGTTTCTGCCCTGAACGTTTTTCCAGTAGGACAGTCTCGACCCGTTGTAGGAAATTCTCAAATAAACCGTAAACTTATGGACGACGCCGTCGTTAAGCTGTACGGTGAAAGAAAACTTATCCTGCGCGCCCGTATACTTCTTGTCGAAAGAATACGTCCAGACTCCGTCGCCCGTCTGCTTGATTTTACCGTGGTCGGGCTTATCCACGGAAAGGATTTTAAAGCCCTTCGCCTCGGTCGTGTCGAGCGTGCTTATCGTCTTTTTATAAAGCTCGAACCGAATGTCTTCACCGAACGTCACGTTATAATCGCCGGAGGTTTTAACGCCGTCTATGCCGCCCGCAAAAAAGTTCGATACGGGCTGATAATCGGGCAGGGCGTTCATTTCGGCAAGCTGCTCTGCCGTGAACATAGCGTCCGTTATATTTGCGCAATAGAAAACGTTGAAATATTTTATAAAGTTCATTCCGTAAATACGGGAACATCTGTATGCGAAGTCGGAACGTTTATTGCCCTTGGTTCCTTCCGCAACAAAAGACGGATAGTTTTTATAAGTATACAACAGCTCGTAAAATTTTTCCGCCCCGAAGGAGTGCATTATGTTGGCGTACATGCCGAGGCATGCGAAATAGTCGTAAGAGCCGTCGTCAAAGTCGCCGTTTCTGCCCTTAAAGGACAGGGTCTGCGTCAAAACTTTGTAGGGATTGGCATATACGCCGTGTTCCGCTCCGCCTCCGTTTCTTATAGTTGTTCCTACGTCGCAGAACATTATGTATGAAAGAAGCGTAAGCGCGTTGTTTCTTACTTCGCCTTCTCTGCCCGTCGCAAAGCCCCAAGGTGTTCCGTAAGCGGCTGCATGGTTATGTCCGATTTCATGCAAAGTACCCCAGGTACCCCTTGCAAGAAGTCCCCTGTAATTCATAGCGTCGCCGAACCATTCGGTGGGCTGCGCAAAGGAATAATTTCCCAGCGACACCGCCGCACCCGCGGGAACGTGCCAGTCGAACATTACTTTATTGAAACGGTTATAGACGCCGCCTGTAAACGACTCGTTTACGGACAGGAAAGAGTGCCAAAGCATGGCAAGCTTGTCGATTTCGTCGGCTTTAACCTGACGCATGTATCTTGCGGTACCCATCTCTCCCGTGGGTCCTATAAGCTGACCGTTTTCGGTATCGAGAACGGCTATGACGCCGGGCGCGTTGCGCAGATATTCGTCGAAATAGTCGGTCATGGTCTGCCCCAGCACGTAATGCGGAGTTTCGACCGCGCCCGTGAAGGTCGTCTTGACCCTGGAATAGCAGTTGCCCATTCCTATTTCTATCAGTCCGCCGAACGGCGTGCCGATAGTATATTCCTTATTTTCCGTAAAAGTGAATTCGGCGCTAAGCCAGGGCAAAAGCCAGTGCTGTCTGGCCCACTGCGGCTGCAACGCCACGTTGCCGTCCAATTTGCCGTTTGCGACAAGTACGTCCGCTTTTGTGAAATACGCGTCCTTAGAGGACGTAACCTTGACGTTTTTTATATTGCCGGCTATTGCGTTGAAAGCCGCGTTGTTTGCATCGCCGCGCCAGGCAAGCGTATTTTGAACGCCGAGCACGACGGAAATGCGCTCCCCGGGTTTAAGCCCCTCCACCTTTACCGTTATAGCTTCGCCTGCGGGCAGATAAAGCCCCGTAGCGTGATACGAACGGTAGATAGGGTCTAACGTTATTTCCTTTTTAACAGCGTTGTTTTCACCGAGAACCGCGCCGTACTGTTCGTCTGCGGCGGGGTGCTTTTTAAGCCATTCCTGCGTAAGCGTTCCGTTAGCCGAACGGTACTCCGCCTCGGTCGAAAGGTGCATACCCTGCGACAAAAGCATGTATTTATAGAAAAGCGAATAATTCAAATCGCCCGTTTTGCCCGCCGGAACAGCCGTTCCCGCAGCCGTACCGTTGGAGAAATCGTCCACGCCGTCACAGCCTAAGCCCGTTCCGACCACCGTGGAATCCGCGCTTTTCATGCCGTAACCTACAAGATTGGGCGAAGGATATTTATCGAACGTAATTGTAGCCGTCTTCAAGGTTTCGGTGCTTTCGACCAGATTTTCGAAATCGGTCGTAAGCTCTTGGGTTTCCGTATTGTAAATAACGGAATAATTGTCGCCTAAAATTTCGGGCTTGGAACGCGGGAGATTGCGCTCCAAAACGTTCCTTACGTCTGCGCGCAAAGTCGTCTGCACTTCGGAAAGTTCTTCATAGCTGTATTTGTTCAACGCAAATTTATCTTCCGTAGGCAAAGTGCTTTCGGGCGGCTGAAAGTTTTTCACCTTTTTACCGCCGCACGCGGGCGCTATAAGCATTCCGCACGCAAGAACCGCGGCAGTCGCCGCACATAAAAACTTTTTAATTATGTTTTTGCCTGTATTCTTGATTTTCACTGTTGCTCCTTTAAATTTCGGTTTTAGCAGTATGTCTTTACGGACAATATTAATCTTATAACATATTATTAAATAAAAGTCAATTTTAAAACGGTGAAAAAATTGCAATAAAATTAAGCCGTGCGACAGATAAGGTTTTTACGGTTTATTATTGATTTTGAATTTTTTATATGATAGAATAAAAACATATATGTCAAGGAGACTGAAATGAACGGAACCGAAAAATTTATGCAAGCGCGCAACACGTTTTCGCCCGAAGGAGAAACGGAAATTTTCGGACACTTTACCAAAAAAGGAACGGGATATTTTTTAAGACTGTTTTTCGGTAAGTTTTTTTGGCAGTGTCTTGTTTTTACCCTGCTTAGCGTAGGACTTCTACTTTTCTTTATTTTCAAATCAGACGGCACGCGCGACTTGAGTTTTGCGATAATTGTATTTTTTAACTGCCTGGGACCTTTTATCTATCTGATATCCGTGCTTATAGGTATACGCATGTGGAAGTACGTAAAACACGTTGTCGTCACAAACGAGGGGATTTGGACGGCTTCCTACGGGCACCCTTTGTGGCGGAAAAAATCTTTCGACGGGAAAAGACGGTTTTTCGCAATAGACTGGTCTGTTTACGACTGGGCGGAACTTAGCGGATTGTTTGAAGAACAATGCAGCGTTTCTAAAATTTGCAAATTGAACGACCTGATTATGGTGCGCTGGGACGGCGAACATCCCGTCCGCTTTTTAAGCGCCGACGACTGCGCCGCGATAACCGAATACGGCAAAAGCAAGCTTAACCCCAAAAAGAAAAAGAAGCGCGTCAAAAAGCCGAACGGTTGGTTTGAAAAATTCTTTTTACGAGAGCCTTAATTAATTGTCATATAAACCCGTGCGGACTGCCAAACAGTCCGCACGGGTTATTTTTCATTTATAATAGAATATGCCGTTTCCGCCATTTTTTTATACGCGCTTTCGGAAGGGTGAAGATGGTCGCCGCTGTCGAATCCATCCGCAAACATTGCGGTATTTTCTCCGCGCAGAGCTTTATCGAAGTCTATACACCCCGCAACGCGCTTATTTGCGCGAAGCATACCGTTGAAAACGTTTTTCAGCTCCTCGCGGAAAGGGGCGTAAGTCCGCCAGCCGTAAATAGGCAAAAGCGTGCCCAGATAAACATTTAAACCGTATTTTTTTGCGGTATCTATATAATATTCTATCCCCTCCGCAAGCTGTTCCGCGGTAGGCAGGTCGGACATCGGACGGAACGGATTGACGTCCGTACCCACGGGGTGGATTATGTCGTTTATACCCTGCTGTATAATTACCGTATCCGCGCCGCTTACGGCGGAAATTTCCCGCTCGAAGCGGTGCCTGCCGCTAAGACCGTAGCTTTCGTAGGTTATGCATTCGTATTCCCTTAAAACGCGCGTTCCGCTTGCCGCCCGCCGCACTACCGCCGTTTTATTGTATGGGTCGTCCATGCACTGCAAAGACAGATAATCCGGCCAGCTTTGCGCCGTAATGGAATCCCCGTAGCAAACAACGCATCTGCCTTGGTCGGAGGTAAATAAATCCACGCCGGTCAGAAAATAAAAGGTGCTTGTCGTGCGCGTTTTTTCTATCGGCAGAACCGCGTCGAAAACCCTGTCCCCCAGCGAAAAGAAGCCGTGCGACAACGGACCCGTTATCACCACCGCCGAGCGCATAAGCGTAAAATCTTTCAAATAAATACTTACGGATATTTTGCTCTTCGGCTTTACGCGGAAAGGTATCTCGTCGGAAAACAGCTCTCCGCCGGCGGGTATCGTCACGCTTTCGCTTCCGCCGAAAGTGACCACAGCCGCGTCCTTTAAAGTTATTTCCCTGTCGGACACGGCGGAAGCGACCGAAACGCGCGTAAGCGTAACGGGCTCTGTTCCGCAGAAATTAGAAAAATGCAGACGCAACGCGTCGCCGCCGAACGCACATGTCACGGGATAACGCAACGTTATATCGCGCGCATAAGTTTCCGGTCTACGCTCCGCTACCGAGGTTGCGTTCCCCCATACCGTCACCCATTTGCTCATATGTCACCGTCCGTTTTATTCGAGAAAATTTCATTTAAACCTTTGAAAAATTTTCCGTTGAACATTAAAATCATGCCGCGCAGTGTTTTACGCTTGAAGCTGCCGAACTGCGCAAGCGTGCGAAGCGGCAAATGCCGCATGGACCCGTAAACCGTATCCTTGCCGCGCACGGCAAAAAGAGCGAGACCGGAAAAAACCCTGCCCGCTATCCCGACGGCATTTTTAAGCTCGCACAGCGGGGTGTATTCGTCCGCAATTACCCTGCCTTTTGCGTCCCTTTTTATTTCGCAGACGAAAGGCGTCAGCCCGTCGGTCTTTTCCGCGGGGACGGACGTATGCGCCCCCTTTCTTTCCACCACGCCGACAAGGCGCATGTCCTGCGAGGAAGCGCCGATATAAAAAGTATACTTGCCCGCAACTTCCACCCAGCGTGAATTTTCGCCGTCGTAGGAACGGAAAGTGTATTCGTCGAAGGGAATAAACGCTTTTTTACTCTCGCCCGCCCTTAAAAATATTTTCGTAAATCCTTTAAGCTGTATAAAAGGCGCGTTCGCCCCGTCGGGGAAGCGCACGTAAAGCTGCGCAGCTTCCGCGCCGTCCGCCTCTCCATCGTTTTTTATATTAAAACTTATTCCGCCCGATTCCGTCTTTGTGCCCGAATAAACGAAGCGTGTATAAGACAGACCGTATCCGAAAGGGTATTTTATTTTTTCGGGATGGGCGGAAAAATACCTGTAACCCACCTGCATACCCTCGCCGTAAACGGTGTAATAAGGACTTTTTCCGAAATACTCCGAGGAGGGAACGTCTGCAAGATTTAAAGGAAAAGATTCCGTAAGCTTGCCCGACGGATTTGCCTTGCCGGTAAGTATATCCGCCGCCGCGCGCGCTCCGCCCTGACCCGCAAGCCCTACCAACAGCAATGCGGACGCGCCGTTATCCCAGCTTGTGTCTACAACGCAGCCGCAATAAAGCACGACTATAACTTTTTTACCGAGAGAATATATTTTTTTAAGCAGTTCCGTCTGATTTTCGGGCAAAGACAAGTCTTTTCTGTCAACCGCCTCTCTGTCGCCCTTCGGAAGTCCCATACAGTAAATTACGTTATCCGCCTCGGCGCAAAGCTTCAAAGCCCGTTTTTCACGGCGTTTGCAGTGTTTTCCGTCGGTTTTGTAGCCGTACGCAAACCCGTCAACCGTTCCGTGCAGACAGCCGCGCAGGCTTTCGCGGTTTTTGGGATTGACCTTGGAAGAACCGCCGCCCTGTATCAAAGGTCTGTCCGCAAAGCCGCCGACAAGCACGGTTTTACCTTTACCGTCAAGCGGAAGCGTTCCGTCGTTTTTCAAAAGTACGGCGCACTCCGCCGCGGCGGCGGACGCAGTTTCCGCATGAGCGGAAAAATTACATTCCCTTGCCCGCGGCGTGACGACGGACGCCAGCCTTACTATTCTGCGCGCGCATTTATCTATATCGTCTTCCGTAAGAATACCCGCTTTTATCGCAGAGCGTATTTCTTCATGTGTTATTTCGCATGACGGCATTTCCAAATCCGCCCCCGCTTTAACGGCGGCAATGCGGTCGTGCGTGCCGCCCCAGTCGGAAATTACGGCGCCGTTAAAGCCCCATTCGCCGCGCAAAACGGTATCCAGAAGATAGGCGTTTTCATTGCAGTAAACGCCGTTGACCTTGTTGTAAGCCGTCATAACCGCCTCCGGCTGCGACGACTTTACCGCTATTTCGAAAGGGGTCAGATAAATTTCGCGCAAGGTACGCGCGTCCACGACGCTGTCGCAGACCATTCTGCCGAACTCCGCATTGTTCGCCGCAAAGTGCTTCACGCACGAGCCGACCCCGTACGCGCGCAGACCGCCGACGTACGCCGCGCCCAGTCTGCCGTTTAAATAGGGGTCCTCGGAAAAATATTCGAAGTTCCTGCCGCAAAGGGGATTGCGTTTAATGTTTAAATCGGGTGCGAGCAATACGTCCACGCCGAAAAACTTAGCCTCCTCCGCTATTTCCCCCGCAATCTTTTCGCAAAGATTTTCATTCCAGCTGCACGAAAGCGCGGAATGAGAGGGATAGCAAGTTGCGGGGAAAGAACCGTTTACGCCCAGATAATCGCCGCGCTTGCCCTGCGCGCGCACGCCGGAAGGTCCGTCCGAAAAGCGGACGGAACGCACCTCGCCCTCCAACGACGCACTACGCCAATAGCTTGCGCCGGTCAATAGCGAAGCTTTTTTATCAATATCGAATTTTTCCGCATTTTGTTTTTTCATTTCACGATAATTTTATCATACGACTGAAAAATTTGCAACAAACGCACGGCGATAAACGTAAAGCGGCGCG